>NZ_FSRQ01000001.1:1200000-1547598 GCF_900143185.1 Chryseobacterium scophthalmum
TTCCGGCTTACCTTTTTTGTTTTTAATTCTGTTGGAAAAGTTTTATCTTTACTAAAAATTTGCAGTAATGGAATCTTTTGAAAGTATTCAGAATAAATTAATCAGAGCTATCAGCGAAAGTTCTGACCGAGAAAAGATCTTCAGTCTGTGGGAGTTTTGGAATGGCAAGAATTCTAATTTATCAGTTGCTGAACCTCATTCTTTTTACAACTCTGAAAAGCCGATGACAGATGAAGAAGTTGAGGAATATTTCAAGGAAGAAGAAATCATTTTACCTGATTATGTAATGAAAATGATTGAACGTGGAATGGATGATGTAAAAAACGGACGTGTTATTGACAATGAAGAAGTAGAAAAATATTTTGAAGAATGGCTAAAAGATTAAAATGGACAGAGTTTTCAAAAAGCCAACGAAAAGATATTTTAGAATTTTGGAACAATAGAAACAAATCACAAGAATATTCAAGAAAATTGAATAAGCTTTTTGATAAAATAGCATTAATGATTTTGGAATATCCTGAAATCGGAGTAAAAATAAATGGCTCAGAATGTCGTGGAAGATTGATTAAAGATTATTATATCATTTATATAAACTTCGAAAAAAGTATTGAAATCTTAAGTATTTTTGATACTCGACAAAATCCTGAAAAACTTGAAAGCATTTTAGGATTATGATCATCAATAAACTCACCCTTTACAATTTTAAAAATCATTCTAAAAAAAAGTTTGAATTTTCCCCGCAAATCAACTGCTTTGTAGGAAATAACGGTGTTGGGAAAACCAATATTCTCGATGCTCTGCATTATCTTTCTGTAGGAAAAAGTTTTTTAGGAAATACCGATACCAATAACATCAAAAAAGATGAAGATTTTTTCACCCTCGATGCTGAAATTCAGAATGAAGAGAGTGAAGATACTATAAAAATATCTCAGCCGAGAGAAGCAAAAAAAGTTATTAAAAAGAATGATAAAAGTTATGATAGGATCGCCGATCATATTGGTTATTTACCAAGTGTGATGATTTCTCCCTACGATTCAAACCTTATTTCTGATTCTGGCGAAAGTCGCAGGAAATTTTTAGATTCTATGATTTCTCAGACCGATTCTGGATATCTTTATGATTTGATTCAGTATCAGAAAATCGTTCAGCAGCGAAATGCTTTATTGAAATATTTTGCAAAAAACAGGGTTTGGGATAAAGATTCATTGGAGATTTATGATGATCCGATCACAAAATCCGGCACTAAAATCTTTGAAAAAAGAAGAGAATTTGTTGCAAAACTGAACCCTATCGTTCAGAATTTCTATCAGATTATTTCAGGAGGAAAAGAAAGCGTCTCTGTTATTTATGAATCTCATTTATTGGAAGGCTTCGACTCCGCTCAGCCTGACAGAAAATTTCGTGACCTTTTAATTGAAAGTTTAGAAAGAGACAGAATGCTTACTTACACTTCAAAAGGAATTCACAAAGACGATTTGCTTTTTGAAATGGATTCTGTTTTGATAAAAAAAATAGGTTCACAAGGACAGCAGAAATCGTTTTTAATTTCATTAAAACTAGCTCAAATGAGTCTGATAAAAGAATTAACGAATAAAACACCGATTCTTTTACTTGATGATATTTTTGACAAGCTTGATGATACGCGCGTTGCTCAGTTGATAAAATTGGTCAATCAGGAAAATTTCGGACAAATTTTCATTACAGATACGCACAGAGAACGAACTGAAAGCGTTGTGAAGAAGATTAATGAGGAAAGCATCATATTTGAAGTGTGATACGAGATACGAGTTTCGAAATTCGAGGTTTTAGAGATTCGAAATTACAGTTTGGTAAATCGTATTTTAATTAAAAAAAACACAAATAATGAGTTACAGAAATTTAGACATTTACAAAATGGCTTTTGATTTATTTACAAAAACTCACAAAGCTTCTTTTCTTCTTCCCAAATATGAACTGTATGAATTAGGAAGCCAGTTAAGAAGATCGTCCGATTCTGTAATTACTAATATTGTTGAAGGTTATGGTTGTTCTGTTTATAAAAATGAATATTATAGATTTTTAGTCTTTAGCCACACAAGTAATGATGAAACAATAAATCATCTTGAGAAAATTATAATTCTATATCCTGAATTTTCAGCAGAATTTGAAGCTTTAAAACAGCAATACGATTTGCTAGGTGGGAAAATTAATATTTATAAAAAATGGGTAAAAGAAAATTGGAATGAAAGTAAATCTTAAAACTTATAATCAGTTTAAAAACCTCGAATCGACGAATCACGAAACCCGCATCTCCTATGAAAAAAAATAAAAAACGAGAATTCCAATCTTCTGAGCTTGTAAAATCTTTTGCGAGAATTCATGGTTTTGAAGATAAGCTGATTGCTTTTGATATTAAAGATTTTCTTGAAGATTATCTTGATGAAAGTCTTTTTCAGGAAATTGTAAGCGTTAATTTAGACGATAAAATTATTCAGATTAGAATCAATTCACCTTTATTGAAAAACGATTTTAAAATGAGGAAAAGTTTTTATCTGAAAAAGTTTCAGGATAAATTTGGGGAAGAAAAATTTATCGATCTTCAGATTTTGTAGGCATTGAACTTTGCACTAACTGATCCGATTTCACATCAAAGCTTGAACGAAGCGGAATAAAAAATTTCAAAGGATTTCTTAAGAAATATCTATAAATAGCTCGGTAAATCTCTCTTACTTCACCAAAATTCATTTTTCTTGAACGGAATGCCAAGAACATCGACAAACTGAAGCTTACCAGGAAGTTGAAGAATCCGATGATAAAAACGGTGATAAATGATGTCCAGAAAACTGATGAACCTACAATGAAATCTTTTCCGTACAAACCAATTGCAAAGTTACCGGCAGCAAAAGTGATGTGACGAATATCTAAATCGAGACCGAAAAATAAGCCGACCGGTGCTGTTGCTCCAAGAAAAACTCCAAACCAGAAATTAGAAATAATTCCGGCCCAGTTTTTAGCATAATATTTCGAAAGACTTTTCGCAAAACGAACTCCAAACATTCTTCTAATCGGAAGATTTTTGGCTATTCGATCCGGAATCTGATAAAACACCGAGTTATTCCCAATATTACCTGAAATAATCCCTGAAATAAACAGATAAAAACCGGCAATACAAGCGTGTAAAATAGCTTTAGATTCAAAAGGATCAAGATCTTTCAATAATTTATCTGACTTTTCCACCGCCAAATTTTGCGAGAAGAAAACATCCAAACCATAAATAATCAGCAACGCAATCGGGAAAGAAAGAAGTACATTTCCTACAAAAGCAATAAACTGGCTTCGGAATAATTTTGAAACCAAATCAGCAAATTCGGTATAATTATTTTTGGTACTTTCCTGTTCAGACAAAACTTTGGTCATCGTTGCAGCGGTCATTGCAGGCTGTTTTGTTGCCAAAGTAAAGCCCATCAAATAAATCATCACAAATCCCATTGCATAGTTTAATGAATACAAAAATGCATGGAAAAAATCGCTTCCGGGCATAAAACCGTACAGCATTTTTAAAACGCATAATGCACCAACGATAATCCCTCCACCGCTTGCTTTGTAGAACATTTTCATGTACTGTTTGCGGCTTGACGTGATGTAATGACTTCCGGTTTCTGCAGTATGATTGGTAATTAAATGGGAAATCAAACGCGTACTGTCGTTGATAAGATCTGAAATATTATTCTTGTGAGACTTATAGCTCAGGATATTAAAAATCAACTGTTTAGACTTAATAACAATATCTTCAGGCTGATCAATAATTAATAAATTGACAATCTCAGAAATTCTCTGGGTTTGTTGACGAATCTTAAGCAGAGACTGATTAATTTTCCCTGAAATACCATATTTAGAAGAGTTTTTGAAGGCGATATTCACAAAATCCTGACATTGTTCCGCATAAATCTTAATCTGCTTATAACGGCTGTCTTTTGAATGAAGCTGAATTTCAGGATTGATTTTAAATTCCTCTGCCAAAGCTTCAAGTTCGTTCTGCAATGCCAAAAATGGATTATCGAAATTCCTGTATTCAGGAGCCATTCTTACCACATCAACTTCAAGAGCCATCCCGGTAACGCGCCACGAAAGGATATTCATCGAAAATATCAGTTCTCTTTTTACATTTGGTTTCTCAATGAAATCTGAAATTCCTAAAATATTCAGAAATTCATTCACCTCATCTTCAGGAATATTATGTAAATATTCAAGATCAGTTTTTGGTCTGAAACTGACATTATCGATAAGATACCAAACTGTTTTTTCGTTTTCTACGGGTGGTAAAACTTTATTTAAGATTCTTTTTTTGAGTTCGGGGAAGAAGGCATTTTCTGAAAGAATATTGGCTTCCGTTAAAGAAAGATTGAAAGGTCTTTCTTCAAAAACGTTGTAAATATAATGTTTGAAATGAGTTGCAGAGTTTGGGTTTGATTTTAAAAAATTAAGAACGTTCTTAAAATCTGTCTTTTTTATTGCCTCTAAAAACTCAGCTAAAGGCTCCAACGAAACAGTCTCATTCTTAAAAGAAAAATACTTTTTAAGGACAGATTCGAAATTTTTTGTACTTGAACTCAACAGTTTCATTAGTGCAAAGATACTATTTCAAACTTACATTCCTCATTTGTCTCATAATCCAGTTGTGTTTCTTCCTCAAATAAGCGGATGGATTTTTAGGATCGTATTTTTTAGGGTTTGGTAAAACAGCGGCAATCCATGCTGCTTCTGAAGTATTAAGATCTTTGGAAGGTTTCCCAAAATAGTACTGCGCAGCAGCTTCCACACCGAAAACGCCCTGTCCCATTTCAATAGAATTCAGGTATCTTTCAAGGATAATATCTTTAGACCAAACTTTTTCAATAATGAAGGTATAAACAGCTTCAAGCCCTTTTCTTACCCAACTTCTGCCTTGCCAAAGGAAAATATTTTTAGCGGTTTGCTGAGAGATTGTACTTCCGCCTCTCAGTTTTTTGCCTTTTTCATTATTTTTCATGGCTTTTTCGATTGCTGTATAATCGAAACCATTGTGATTAAAAAACTTCTGATCTTCTGAAGCAATGACCGCTTTTTTTACATTAGCTCCCATTTCATCGTAAGAAATATAGTCACGGTGCAATTTTCCGTATTCAAAAAGACCGCCGATCTGTGTAATCGTAATGGTTGGATTGAAAAATCTTCCCCAAACAATGAAAACTACATTCAGAATCAGAACAATAAAAATAAATTGTTTTATTTTTTTCCACATAAGCTAAAAACTTGGCACAAAAATATAAAAATACTGCGAGTTAAGTAGTTGATAGTTTTTAGTTGTTTGTTGATAGTTTGAATTTCAGTGTTTTAAAAGCTGAAAATGTAAATATTTATAAGAACTTACTGCAATTCGTTCATGTAAGTCAGGTGATAATCCGGTAAAAGTTCAGGATGGAATATTTTGATATAATCTTTTAGAACCAAATCTGAGCGCACCACTCCACTTTCAAAAAAATCATTGGCTTTCTGCTTTTCCTTGCCTGAAATTCCATAGATTTTCCCTTTGTTAAATACTTCCAGTTTCCCATAAAAAGGATTGATATTGAGCATATCTTTTTTAGATAAATGATTTCCCGCATTTACCCAAAACTGAATATTTTTAGATTTAGCAAAAACTTCCTCAAAGCTCATTGTTACAGCTTTTTCTTCTGTATTATCTTTTAAAATATAATTAGCATTAGCGTCTGCTACATAATTGGCCGTAAAGGTTTTTCCACCCGGCATATACCAAATATCGCCATACATTTCATTCGCCAAAACATTGGGTTTTGAAGTTGCTTTTGAAGCTAATGTTTTTAAATCATTATAATCTTTCTGAATTTGATTAAATTTTTCTTCAGCCTCTTTTTCTTTTCCTAAAAGCTTTCCGAATAATTTAATATAAGAAGTCTTTACCATCGGGCTTTGCTCCTTATATTCATCTAAAAAGATCACCTGAATATTATTGTTTTTCAAAAGCTGGTAGGTGTTGTCAAAACTCGCAATGTAATTGGTAAAAATAGCATCCGGTTTCATTGAAATTATTTTTTCTACATCATATTTCTGTTCGTTTCCGACATTTTGAATTTTCCCTGACTTTAGTAATTGATCAATTTTTTCTGAATAAATATATTCCGGACTTGCAATTCCGATTACTACATTTTCGGCTTCCAGTTCAGAAAAAAAACCCATCAAACTTGCATTCAGAAGTATAATTTTACGGAAAGGAACTTTATTTTTTTCAAAATTATAAGTAAAATTCCCCGATTTTAAGTCTAATTTTCCGCCATCATCTTTAAATTGCAGTCTTTCTGAGATTACTTCCCAATCCGAAGACGATATTTTTTGTTCTCTTTTACAGTTGGTTAGAAATAAAAACGCGATTATTAGTAAAAAATTTGCTTTCATCTTTCAAAGAAACTAAAAAAGTATTATATTTGCAAACCTTTAAACAACGGCCTCGTGGCGCAACTGAATAGCGCATCTGATTACGGCTCAGAAGGTTACAGGTTTGAATCCTGTCGAGGTCACTTAATGAGACAACTATTTATTAGTTGTCTCATTTTTTATAAGCATAACAAATTACTTATCAAACTGTTACGGCCTGATATTTTATGGTTTGATTTTTTTTCACGCAAAATCTTTAGCCTATCTAAAATATACAGCTTAAAAATACTACATCAGAGATTTCATCGGCATTGAAGTATGGTTTGAAATCTCATTAATGTTCTAATATTTTTTCTCCTTTGGTTTATTATAACTTTTCGATACTAAATATAACAATTCTAATATGATTTTAGCTTCCTTCTCATTTACCCGAACACTATTCTTGGTTACAATAATATTTTTTTGCTAAAACATTCATATCAATTAAATTTATTTTTTATTAACTGTTTCATAACATATGTTTATTAAACACTAATTTTTTTAAGTGATATTAATTTGTTGAAAACTGCGATTCTAAATTATTCACATTTTTTAATTTTGTAACATATTTTTTAATTAAATTTGTTTTGTAATTTAAAAAAATATTACAAAATGAAAATAGCTTACTTTTTAAATACAGGTCGAAAGAAAAATTTATATTGCCGAATTAGTGACGGAACAGAAAGAGTAACTTTTAGTTTAGAGCACACAATTGATCCGAAAGAATGGAACGCAAAAAAAGAAGAAACTGAAAACGAAAATTTATACTACTTTACTCTTTCTGATTTTAAAGAATATCTTACCAAAAGATATTTTCAGTTAAACACTGAGGAAAAAGAAAATGTACTAACTATATTAAAAAATGAAGCTTCAGATTTTCTTGATGGTTCGGGAATAGAAGGGATAGCCAAAAATATGTTTAATATTACTAATGAAAAAAATGGATTACCTAAATATGACGAATACCTTCAGGCATTTGAAAAATATTCAAAACTAAAAAAAGAAGATTATGAAGTCCAAACCATTGGTCAAATAATTCATTTTCATACTAAAGATCAGATATATGAAATAGACACTTATGCAGGAAAAACCACTGAGCTTAAATCTCTTATAGAAAGAAAATCGTATTCAGAAATATACACACAAACATCTGAAACAATTTGGAGCGATATTTATGCTGACCCTGGAATAGAAAAACATAAATTTCTTCCAGTAATGCTTAATGAATGGGAAAGATACTGGGATACTACTTATAAAAGAATTAAAGAAAATATTGGAAAAACAGACCATCTGGATAAAATGAAAGAAAGATCCTGGCGAGAGTTTCAGGTTTATATGGAATGTTATGACGATTCAGGAGATGCCATACGTTTAGCATATGAAATAGATGACAGTGATTTGTATCCCATTGCTGTAATTACAATGATGAATATATTTGATGCAAAAACTTGTTATGAAGAGTATTGCGAGCTAGAATTTGACGGTAATACCGAATGGGAATCCATATCCCTTGATGATGATGATTGGGACAGCCCAGTATTCTATATCAAACCTTATGACATTTAAATTCAAAGCGAATGCGATATAACAATTACATTAACTCAGATTTTTCCGAATACATTAATAGATATTGTGAAGGAATTATTCAATTTAAAAATCAGTTGAAGAAAGTTTCTCTTTTTTTTGAATTATCTGAAGCGTACTCAAATTATGCGTGTAGACTTCATATAGATGTAGAATTTTTCGATTTTGAAGCTTTTACCGATAGAGATAAAAGAAGTGTACATAAATTTTTCCACAATTACGGGAATGCTACAGGTCAAAAATTCATTTCATTCATTTACAAATCTCAAAGAGCACGTGATATAGATATTGAGGAAATAAAGTCCTTTATTTACCATTATGAATTTTCCAAAAATATTTTCAACGGATTTATAAAAAATATTCTATCTGAAAATTGCAGTTTGGAAGTAATTTCACTAGAAACAGAACCTTTCTTTAATTACTTCGATAGATTTCTGATGAAGTCTAAATATTCAAAAGAGAATGATGAATACTCTTTTCGCAAAGCATATATGAATCTCACAAAAAGTGAGTTTGAATTTGATTGTTATTATCACGACAGATTAATTCAAGCATCAACTAAGGAATTGGAGAGCAAACAAAATGCTATATCTGACAAAGAATTATCAGATGAAAATTGTTGTAATAATACAGACATTAGAAGATTTATTGTAGAAAATAAAGTTCCATTTTCTATTGGCTATTCTACAACCGTAATAGACAATATTATAATTGATACTTCCATATTGAAAGAAAAAATGAAGATGTATACTCCAAATCCCTATTCGAGCATAAAACCGACTACTATAATTAATTTGATTGAAAATAAAGAGCAAAAATTATTGCTAAGAAAACAGTTACTTCAAACGAAGAGTAGCGTTTTAGGAATTCAAATAGGCGATTATGTTTACATCGAAGATAAATATGATAATGAAAGATTCCTGACGGGAGTAATAAAAGAAATTGATTTATCATACAATGATGAACTTGAAATCAAATATAATATACTCAAGAAAGATTCATCAGAAAGTAAATTACCTCTTAAAACAGCAAGCGACAAAGACATTTTTTATTTTTTAAAAGCAGAAATATTTGAAGAAGAGAAAAATAAAGTTTTAATTACTAAAGAATCTTTAACTAAGTTATTTCAAACTAAAGGAGTGAAAAATGTATTATCCAAAATCAAAAAGAAGAAATGATTAAAATTGGGATTAATTACAAAGCACAAATAATCATTTCAACTATTAAATTTAGAATTGGCAAACTTTGAAATTCATATTAAATATTATTTAACACCTTCAAAATATTATCTATATCTGCTAATAAATGGTTTGAATAAAGTCCTGCCAAGTTCACTTTAAGAGACAACTATTAAATAGTTGTCTCTTTTTTTTGCCCATAATTTTAAGTTGTAATTCAAAAAAAAATAATTGTTTATTTAATAAAACTTTTTAGTAAATTGTACAATAATATGAAAGTCTTCGCCAAGGTGTGAATTTCGTATCAATGTCCCAATAGAATAGATAAGGTATTGAACTACGGCTCGACCTGCTTACAAAACCCCTTCAAGTTAGCATTCGGTTATGGATCATGGGACTTTATGAATCCAATACAAGGGAATTCTTTTCTCTATTAAAAAAACTAAAACTAACCATCAAATAAAAATTATGAACAAAGAAAATAATGTAAATCAGATTATTGAGAATTTGATTTTATTAGTAACATCCAAAAATTCACCAAACGAATATCAATTAATTACCCAAACGGTTCTAGCTGCAATACAAAATAAAGACAGCTTAATCACTGATATTAAAGCAATAAAAACATCAGACAATAAAATTATTTCATCTATTATAAAGTCAAAAATTGATGTAAATACAGAGTATTACACCCATATCATAGAACTTATAGGGAATACACTGAATCTTATTTTGAATGCTTTATTATACTCAGATGGGGATAAGATAGGCGATCTTATAAATACAATCAGGAACTATATTTTAGTTATCATTGGTGATTTTAGAAAAAGTCAGGATTATATACAGACATCAGCTTCTTATTCTCTTGTTAATCCTGAGCAGAATTTTTGGTTTTTACGTTCGGATACCAATGGTTTACATACGTTCAATACAGATAATAATTATCTTAAAAATACTATCCCGAATGCTTCTGAATCTATATATTCGAATGCTGAAATATATAACAATCCTTACACAAGTATTTCGCCCAAATGCGTGATTGCTACTCCTATTCCGGCTGAGAAAATTATTAACGAAAATGAACTGCAAAATTACATAACCGACCTTTTTATGAATGTCCCTTTTGCAGCTTCCCATAGAGTTGTTTTTGAGGCTCAGATAAAAGTTGAAAACTTAGAAGGTGGATCTAGAGGATGGGGGTTCTGGAATACAGATGCTCTACCTATAGTGGGAATGAAAGTAGCATGGTTTATACAGCAACAAAATCAATCAACTAAAGAAAATCAATTCCAAATTTGGACATTCAATGGTGTAACTATAGACATATATAAAATTCCAGTTCCTTTAGATGAAGAATGGCATTCCTATAAAATATCAATGGATAAAAACTTAATATCTTATTACATGGATGATAATTTAATACATCAAGTAAATACAATCTTCCAAGGTCCGATGGCTTTTCATAATTGGGTAGATAATGGTTTTTTCGACATGGCCAATGGGGGGAATAAAGTTCTTCAAAATAGTAGTTCTGCTAGAACAAATTATACAAAGGAAATGACAATTTGCACGATCAATTAATCAACAGCATAAGTTCTTTCTATAATAAATAGAAAGCTATTTTTGGAAACTTAATTACATCATTTTTATTTAGGAGACAAATACAATTAGATATTTTTATGATTGTTTAATACATCAAAAGCATAACTTAAATGCTTTTTAACACCTTCAAAATATTATCTATATCTGCAAATAAATGGTTTCGATAGAGTTCTGTTAAGTTCACCAAAAGCCAAAAATCGCCAACTAAAAAAAGTTGGCGATTTTTTTATCTATTTGCTACAAACTCGAAACCTCAAATCAAGAGTAAAACTTGGAGATTTTCAGCGTTTCTTTAGTATATTTTGCACTGTCTTTTCCACATTGCTCATTCAATAATTACTTCAAAATAAGTCAAAAACATAGCAGTATTGATATTTACAACAATACAGCTTTTAACATTTGAATAAAATCATCTCTACTTTTTTAAGCTTTCCTATTTAAATATTAAATTGCACTCACGTTACAAACTATGGACAAATACAGCTTTTTGGAAATAGCAGCATTTACTGGAATATTTTTGGTGCTGTTTCTTGCCTTATTTTTATTGACTGTAAAAACTAAACACAAACTTGCAAATTGGCTTCTCGCTTTTTTTCTGTTTACAAATGCCGTGGATGCTTGTAAATTTTTGATGCGTGATTTTCCTGTTAATTTCATCAACCTCGAAGCATTTCGTTGGAGTATTAATTATTTGGTTCCGGCATCGTTTTATCTCTATGTACTGTCTGTTTGTTTTTCTAAATTTCGATTAAAACCGAAACATTTATGGCATACCATTCCGTTTGTTGCTTTCAATTTGTATATGACGTATGGGATTTATATTGAAGACAGAGCTTCTAAAGTGATTTTCATCAACGCTTTGAGCGAATCACCTATTATGCAATTTTTTCATATTCTTTTCGAGGTTTTATTTCAAGTTTATTTTATTGCTTCATTTTTGGTGATCAGAAAGTCTAAAACCGTCTATCTCGAGAATTATACAAATCCAAATATCTCTATCCTAAATGCACTTTACAAAATAACAATTCTATATTATGTCTTACATTTTTTAGTACTGATAAGATGGCTGGTTACTTTTATCTTTGGTGTGGGAGAGCTCAGACAATGGATTGTAATCCTTGATGGGTTTGCTTTTTTCTTTTGTACGTGTTGGTATCTGTTTGTTGCCTTAAACAAACCCGAATTTTTCAGAGGAGTTAATGCTCAATTGAAACCTATCGTAGAGCTAATTCCGAAACAAAAACCTTCTCCTGCAATTGATGACCAAAAAAATAAACAGATTTTAGCTTTAAAAGAATTTATGATTGAAAAAGAACCTTATCTTGATTCTTCATTAACGATTCAGGATTTGGCAGAGCAAGTAAAAATGCCTGTAAAAGATCTGTCGGCTTTGATTAATCTGTATATGAACAAACATTTTTTTGATTTCATTAATGAATATCGGATCGAAAAAGCGAAGGAAATACTGAAAGATTCTTCACAAAAAGACGTTACGATTTTAGAAATTCTTTACCAAGTTGGTTTCAATTCTAAATCATCGTTCAGTACTTCTTTTAAAAAATATACCGGAACAACGCCAACAGATTTCAGGAAAAATCCAAATTAAATTCATTCTTTTTCTAAGAAATGGGTTCGACTTTTTTTAGTCGGTCGCGTACTGAAGCGTTTTAAAGCATCTTTGCAGCAAATTATAAAATCAGAATCGATTATGAAAAATTTTCTGCTTGCATTTCTTGTGCTTTTATCTTTGAATACTTTTGCACAAAAAGTCATATCCAGTTCAAATAAAGAAAAAGCAAAAAAAATCGATTTGATTATTGGTAAATATCACGAGTACAATCTTTTTAACGGAAGTGCTTTGGTTGTTCAAAACGGTGAAATTATTTTGCGGAAAAATTATGGGAAAGCCGATATGGGATGGAATATCGAGGCAACTTCTGACACCAAATTCAGAATTGGTTCCGTAACGAAGCAGTTTACTGCAATGCTGATTATGCAGTTAAAACAAGAAAGAAAAATAAAGCTGGATGACAAAATAAGTGATTATCTTCCTTGGTTTAGCAAAACGGCAGGAAGCAAAATTACCATTCATCAATTGCTGACACATACTTCTGGCTTGCCAAATTACACGGATTTCCCTGATTTTAAAACTAAAATGGTTTTCGAAAATTTGTCTGGGAAAGATTTTGCTGTCAAATATTTCAAAGATAATTTAGGATTTGAACCAGGAACAAAGCATAATTACTGCAATACGGGCTATTATCTATTAGGATTAATTATTGAGGAAATTACCAGGAAACCTTATGAAAAAGTTCTCAAGGAAAAAATATTTGATGTCATTGGAATGAAAAATACAGGAATTGAAGATTCAAAAGAAATCATTTCAAATTATGCTCAAGGCTATGATTTTGATTACGATGGTTATCAAAAAACAGATTACATCAATATTAAAACGGCTGTATTTTCTGCTGGCGGAATGTACAGTACAGCAAATGATATGCGAAAATGGGATAATGCTTTATACACGAATACTTTGCTGAATGACGAGAACAAAAAAATATATTTTATACCCAATTTAGGTGATTACGCTTACGGTTTGGTTGTTAAGAGACATCAGAATTTTTCAGGTTCGGGAAAAGATATTACAACAATGGCACATAGCGGCGGAATCAATGGTTTTTCCTGCAATATTGCCAGAATTCCGGAAGACAAAATATATGTGATCCTGCTTGATAACACTAGAGCAGGAAAAAGAGGCGGGCAATTGGAAGCCGTTATCGATGATGTCTTCGGAGTTCTCTACAATGCCAAAGTTGATTTGCCTAAGCCATTAATTATCTTCGAAGTTTATAAAAAAATGAAAGCAGAATCAGTAGAAAAAGGCATTGTTTATTTGAAAGAACTGAAAAAAAACAAACTCGATTCTTATAATTTTAATGGTTTTGAAAATGAATTGAATAGATTAACATATAAGTTTTTGGGTGAAGGAAAACCTGATGATGCTTTAAAGATTATTGATTATGCGGTTTCAGAATTTCCAAACTCATCCAATATTTATGATACACGTGGCGAGATTTATTTCATTAAAAAAGATTATCATGCTTCTAAAAAGGATTATCAGAAAACGTTGGAACTGAATCCTAATAATGATAATGCTAAAGAAATGCTTTCAAAAATCAATCAAATTCTATCTTCTAAAATTAATTAAAATGAAGAACCTGTTTTTCTTATTATTTACAATTCTTTTATTTACCAATACGCTTTCTGCCCAAGCGTTAAATATTTCTAAAGAAACAAAGAAAATACATCAAAATTCGAGTGAACAAAAATCAGAAATTAATCAAATTGATTCCTTGATGACAAAATCCTATGAAAGAGATTTATTCAATGGAAATGTTCTTATCGCTAAAAATAATAAAATCATCTATCAAAAATCATTTGGTTTTACCGATGAAACGAAACATACTAAATTAAATGATAAATCTATATTCAATATTGGCTCTATTGCAAAGGAATTTAATGCTGTTGCCATCATGATTTTAGTTGAACGCGGGCTTCTTAATCTTGATGATCCTATTTCTAAATATAACTTAGGATTGCCAAAATGGTCAGAAAAAGTGACTACAAGGCATTTGATTAATTATGCAAGTGGAATTCCTAAAATCGAAAATAAACTAATAGTCCCGAAAAATGATGAAGAAGCTTGGAAGATATTGAGAAACAGTGACACCTTATTGTTTGAACCAGGAACTAATTATATGTATGATAATGGCAATGTATTTTTGCAAAGAAGAATTATTGAAAAGGTAACCGGAATGACTTTTCAGCAATTTGTTATTAAAAACATACTTAAACCATTGAAAATGACCAATTCGGTATTTGATCCAACATTTAGTTATAAAAACAGAACCTCTTGTTATGATATGGACAATGTAAGATGCCCGGAATTGAAATTTATTAGCGGCTGGCTTTGGGTAGATATCAATGACCTTTATAAATGGATTGAAGCCATGAATTCTAATCGTTTAATATCCAAAGAATCCTTTCAAACTTTGTTGAATAACCCATATGCAAAAGATGAAGGCGGATCACTTGGAAGATATTTTGAAAAAGAAGACCTGCAAAGACACAATGGAGTTTCTTATAAATTTGAATCCATCTTTTTAAACGATTTTAAAAATAATATTACGATCATTCTATTGTCAAATAATCTCAATAGAGTTTGGGATTTAGGACATATTATTCATAATTTAATGTTAGGAAAAGAATACGAAATTCCTAAAAAATCTATTTATCAAGCGATAAGAAAAGAATCTCTCTACAACGTAAATAAAGCTATAAAGACTTACTATTTACTCAAAGAAAATTCTAATAATGAATATAGCTTTGAGAATTCCGGTGAACTTAATAAATTAGGGTATGAATTATTAAGACTTGGAAAAACCAATGAGTCTATAACAATATTTAAATTGGCTACCAATGAGTTTCCTAAAGATCCCAATCTTTTCGATAGTTTAGGAGAAGCTTATTTTACAGATAAGCAATACAATTTAGCATTGGAGAGTTATAAAAAAGCAATCAGTCTTGGCGGAACCAGCGGTAATGCTGAAAAAATGATCGAAAAAATCGAAAAAGAAATAAGGAAGTAAAATAAACATAAATGTAACAACATCCTTTTTTGAATTGTCTTAGTTAAATACAAAATCAATTAATTATTCTAAATGAAAAAAATACACCTACTCTTACTACTCTCTTTATCGTTGAATGTTTTTGCCCAAAATGTTAAGGATAAAATAAAATCATTCGAAGACAATCTGCTCAGTTGGGACACATCGAAAACAAAAAAATGGACACTAAAAGAAAGAATGGCTTTCTACAATATGAATGCGGTAAGCATTGCAGTTATAAAAGATTACAAGATAGAATGGACAAAAGCTTATGGTTATGCAGATGTTGCTGAAAACAGAAAAGCTACCCAGCAAACACTTTTTCAGGCTGCATCTATTAGCAAGTCTATCAATAGTCTCGGTCTTTTAAAATTGGTTGAACAAGGAAAATTGGGGTTAGACGATGACATCAATAATTATTTAAAAACTTGGAAATTCCCATACGATTCGCTTTCAAAAGGTAAAAAAATTTCTATTGCAAACCTGTTGAGTCATAAAGCGGGTTTATCTGTTCACGGCTTCGGAGGCTATCAAAAAGGGAAAGAATTACCTACCCTAATACAAATTCTCGATGGACAAAAACCTGCCAATTCTCCTGCAGTGCGTTCTGTGTTTGAGCCCAACCTAAAATTTCAATATTCAGGTGGCGGAACAACTATTTCACAATTAATCCTTGAAAACACTACAGGAGAAAAGTACGAAGATTATATGTTGAAAAACGTTTTGACCCAGTTAGGGATGAATGAAAGTTCTTACCATCAACCACCTTCTTCAGATAAAGAAAAATTACTTGCAACGGCTTATAACAATGGAGAAGAAGTAAAAGGTAAATATCATATTTATCCTGAAAAAGCCGCAGCCGGTTTATGGACCAACCCAAATGATTTGGCAAAATATATCATCGAAACACAGTTGTCATTAGTTGGCAAATCGAATAAAGTTTTATCTAAGGAAATGTCAGTAAAGAGGATTGAGAATAATTATGGCGTATTTCTGAATGATTTTAATGGCACAAAATATTTCGGACATAGTGGTGGAAATGAAGGCTTTGTGTGTTATTATATCGGAAGTGTTGAAAACGGAAACGGTCTGGTTGTAATGACTAACGGTAATAATTTTAAACTAATAGAGGAAATTCTTTTAAGTATTGCCAGTTTGAACCAATGGAAAAATTATCCCATTGAACCTCAAAAAGAATCGATTGCCTTAACCATTAGAAAAGAATGTTTAAAAAATATCGACAAAGGAATTTTGTTGTACCAAGAGCTGAAAAAGAATAATCCAAATGACTACAATTTCTCCAATGAAAATGAACTCAACGGGCTTGGCTATGAATTTCTAAGAAATAATCAATTAGATGCAGCACTTAAGATTTTCACCTTAAATGTCAATCAGTTTCCAAAGTCAGGAAATGTGTATGACAGTCGTGGTGAAGCCTATTTTAACAAAAAAGAATACACATTATCAAAAAGCGATTATCAGAAATCATTTGAACTTGATCCAGCCAATCAGAATGCAAAGGAAATGGTTTTGAAAATCAATCAACTTTTGACCACTCAAAAATAAATTATGCTTTTTAATATTTAATGACAGTAATTTTTGAGAAAATATCAAAAATTAAACAAAAAATCCCGGGTTAACCGGGATTCTAATTTCTTATATAAATTTATTTGATCTCTACAGGAACTGAGATTTTATCCCAATCCATTGTGAATCCGTTATTGGTTATTTTATACACTAAAGTTTCCTGTGTTGCCGGTAAAGCTTTTGTTTTTACATCAACACGTAAAGCATCTTTAGACTGTTCGTATTTATAAGCGCCCCATTGTTTTGGTTCTTTATTAAAAATCGCAGTCCACGTTCCACTTTCTTTAGGGATTAAGAAAAAACTGTATTTACCCGCCGGCAATTTTTTACCCTGAACGGTAATGTCCTTACTGGTTTCGAAAGTAGTTGCTTCATTTGCACCTGCACGCCAAACTTTATCATAAGCTTCTAAGCCACCCCAGATTGTACGTCCTTTAACAGAAGGACTGCTATAGGCGATGGTAATAGTTGCATCTTTAATTTTTCCTGTTGCAGTAGCCGGAGGACTTGCCGGTTTTTTAGCTTCCTGCGCAAAGGCATTTACTGAAATTGTCATTGCAGCTACAAATACGGTAGCAGTTTTGATCATTGCTTTCATAATAATATTTTTGTTTGATTGTTTATTTGCTACGAATTTACTGCTTTCGGCTTATAAAACAGTAATCCGATTGCAGAAAATATAATAACTGCCGCTGCACCGATTACATTCAGCCAAAGGAAGGAAACGATATCGAACTGATAAACAGCAATAACCGTAATTTCTGATAAAATGGCAGAAATAAATACAATCGCCCCGTTGACTTTTTTGTAGTAAAACGCAACAAGAAAAATCCCCAATATCGGACCGTAGAAAAGAGAACCTAAAACATTAACCGCTTCAATAAGGGAACCCATTTGGGTCGCGAACATCGCAACACCAATGGAGAAAATCCCCCAAGCTAAAGTATGTAGACGACTGTATTTCAATTCGGTTGCATCATCTGGAATTTCTTTTTTAAATATTAAATGAACATCTTTTAATGAGCAGGCAGCAAGGGAATTAAGCGCTGCAGAAATCGAACCCCAACTGGCAAGAAAAATGACGGCAAACAGTAAACCGATCATTCCTACAGGCAAGGTATTTTTTACAAAATACAGGAAAATATAATTCGTATCTGTTTTTTCTGCATTAAAATTTGAATGATTGATAGCTTCTTCTACCCTGCCGTGAAGCGCTTTCACTTCGGTTTGAGTGTTTTTAAAATCTTGAATTGTTTGTTTAAGTTGAGGAGATTGAGTTTCTTTCAGCTTTAAAATCTCTTTCGATTCTGCATTAAATTTTGCTTGTAAATCCTGATGCTCTTTTTCAAAAACCGCAGCCTGTTCAGGTTTTGTTTCCTTTAAATGTTGATAAGAACGTTCGTTAAAATAAATCGGAGCCGGTTTTAAAGAAAAGAAAGCGAAAAGCAAAGCACCGATCAAAAGAATAGCAAATTGCATCGGAATTTTAACCAATCCGTTCAACAGCAAACCCATTTTTGCATTGGTATTGTCTTTCGCAGTAATATATCTCCCAACCTGACTTTGATCTGTCCCAAAGTAAGAAAGTGCCAGAAAAAAACCGCCAATTAACCCGCTCCAGATATTGTATTTATCTTTCCAGTCGAATTCTGTGGTGATGACATTCAATTTTCCAGATTTTCCTGCCAGATAAAGCGCATCTTTGAAGCCAATTCCATTCGGCATATTTTGAATAAGCAGATAACCCGCAAAAGCCATTGTTCCCAAAATAATAAGAAACTGTATTTTTTGAGTGTGAGCAATTGCTTTTGCGCCTCCAACATAGGTATAGATTAACAGAATTCCACCCGTTAAAACATTCGTTAAATAAATATCCCAGTTTAAAACGCTTGACAAGATAATACTCGGAGCGTAAATACTGATTCCCGTTGATAAACCTCTGGAAAAAAGAAAAAGCAATGAAGTAAGTACCCTTGTTTTTTTATCAAAACGATTTTCTAAATATTCATAAGCCGTATAAACATTCAAGCGTTGAAAAATCGGGATGAAAGTGATACAAATCACAATCATCGCCAAAGGCAAACCAAAGTAATACTGAACGAAACGCATACCGTCTGTATAAGCTTGTCCCGGAGCCGAAAGAAATGTAATTGCACTTGCTTGTGTAGCCATAATACCAATCAACACAATGTACCAAGGCATTTTATTATCTGCTTTTAGGTATGATTCGTTGCTTTTCTGTCCACGACCAATAAATACGCCGTAAACCACCACTGCAACCAATGTAACAATAAGAACTGTCCAATCTATCGTACTCATGCCCAGAATTTAGTAAAGAAATAATAAAATGCGATCTGAACTACTAATGCAACTGCCAATAGTATGTACCAAATATTCCAATTTTTAAGCTGATTGTTCATTAGTTTTTCTGTGCAGATAAAAAGTTTAAAAATAAACGAGCCGCACCAACATTTCCTGCAGGTAATTGTCTGAAAAATGCCAATGGCGTATAAATAAAATTCCCTTTTCCGTATTTGGCATACAAAGTTGATCCCTGCAGTGGCTCTTCACCCGTATCGTGCATTTCAAAAAGTGGTTCATATGCTGCATCCCATTTGTCAGGGAAATAAGCGCCACGCTCCTGTACCCAACCGTTAAAATCATTTGCGGTAATTTTGTTTGGAAAGTTCAGTAATTTATGATTTGGATTTAAAAATTTAACCTCAGCATTTTCTTCAGTAACACGCTTATTGGCAATGCTGAAATCATATATTCCTAATTGGTTAACGGTAGTGTCCTGATTGGTGTTATACTGCATCACCAAATTACCTCCTGTTTTTACATAAGACCATAAAAAAGGCATCCAGCGACCCAGTTTTTTCTCTGTATTATTGGCACGAACACCAAGAACAATGGCATCGTATTGCGATAGTTTGTTTTGATTACCGTTTCCGTTGGATTCATCTAAGTTGCCATAAAAATCTTCGTCTTTCAAAACATCAACTTGAATCCCAGCAATTCTTAGGAACTCAGGAATAAAATCTCCCGCACCTTGTACATAACCCACTTTTTTAACCTTAGCCTGAATATCGCCTTTCATCACTGCTACTGTTGCAGGCGTAAAATATTGTAATGAAGGTAAATGTGGATATTGAATTAATACTTGCTTTTTATTATAAGTGACTCCATCTGCAATAAAATTCGCATCCAATTGTAACTGATTTGATTTTATTGAAGCAAGTTTAGCTTTTGGAATAGCGTAATCGACAGTAAAATCTTTTCCATTCATCGATTTTAAATCACCGCCGCCTAATCGTTCTCCGTTAAACATCAGATTTACTTTTCCATTTTTGAACTGCTTGCTCGAATTAACTTTAAAATTTAAGCTTAAATTCAAATCTTCATTTTCTTTGACCAGATAAAGTGGTTGTGTAAATTTAAGTTCTAATGCAGGAACAATGCGCAAGGCTTCCACCACATCACCACGTACAGGATCTAATTTCTTGAAAGATAAAGGAAGTTTAACCTGAAAATTTTCTGACCCAATTTTTAAATCAAGCAAAACATTCAGTGGTGATTCTGTCTCAGGTAAACAGACTAAAGTATCACTTGGAACAGAGAAAGTTGCCGCATCTTTGGCTGGTTTTGCTAACCAATAAGGTTCTGTAAGGGCTGCATCAGCAGGAATCTGAATATCATGCTGAATGGTAATTAAAGAATCTTTTGACAGTTTTCTGTTGAAGCTTTCTGACTGACTTAACCATTTTACACTTTCTAAAACAACAGGATTTGAAGTTCTTGAAATCAAATTTAATCTAAAATTATAATGATCTTCGGCAACAGCTTCAGCCTGATTGGTAACCACTTCACCCATAAATCCGGCACAGCTTAAAATGATATTATCAAGAGATTTAATTTTATCTTTTTTTAAATCTGAATCTTTTAATGCTAAAACTTTTTTTCGCAAAACAAGCAAAGCAGGTAAACTACGGTCTGGCTCATTGAAATTGAAATCTGAAATAATTTTATCTAATGATTGGTCAATATCAGCGTTTCCTTGTGAAGTCCATGTTTTAAGAACTCCATCAAAAAGTGTTGATTTTGCAGCCTCACCAGCAACATGGGAAAAATATTCAGTTTTAATTCCGGCTACAGACTGTGTTCCTGCACCTTGGCTCTTATGTAAACTTCTGCTTAATCCCGCTAATTCACCATACCCCATTCCGAGTTGCGCATCATATTGTCCAACGGTAACTTTCAGTTGATTTTCAGAAGTTGTATTGACTGCACCAAATCGGAAAGTATTCCACAATACACGTTTTGGTTGCCATACATTCACATATTTTAGTTGATTGGGGAAAGCAGTTTTATCTCCTGCCAACTTAAAAGCTTTTTCTGCAACCACCGCTGAAGCAGCGTGTTGCCCGTGTCCTGCCGCAGCAGTAGGAGGAAATCGACAAATAATCACATCCGGACGGAATTTTCGGATGACCCAAACTACATCCGCTATAATGCTATTTTCATCCCATTGTTTAAAGGTATCGGTCGTATTTTTAGAGAACCCGAAATCAATCGCACGGGTAAAAAACTGTTGAGCGCCATCTAACTTTCTCGCCTCCAAAAGCTCATGCGTTCTGATTAAACCCAATGCAGCACCTTGTTCTGTACCTAATAAATTCTGACCACCATCTCCTCTCGTTAAAGACAAATAACCCGTTTCTACATTTTGGTCGTTGATTAACCAAGAGAGCAATCCCGTATTTTCATCATCGGGATGAGCCGCAAGATATAAAACTTTAGGTAGCTGTTTAAGGGTTTTGAGTTCACGATAAATTTCAGATGATTTGGAAGGTCGAACCTGTTGAGCCGAAAAAACCGTATAGAAACTAAGGATACATGCAGTGATTACTTTTTTGAACATTTGAATTTGCTTTGCAGGGCAAATATAAGTAAATCATCTTTCTTTCAACTTTAAAAAGAAAAAGCACTTAGCAACACTAAACATTCTATGATATTCTTCCTAAAATAAAAGACCACCTAAGTAAACTAAAAATCAATTATTCTGGCTTTGATTGTTTTTAATGTTTAAAATTACCAAAATCATCGATAAAAGTATTTGAAGATACGTTAATCTTGATTACAAAATACTACCAACAGAGAACAATACGATATAAAAAATTTAATTTAAATTAAAAAAGGTTCTTAAACTTATCAGAAAACAAAAATATTATACATTTGCCAAAATATTACTATTTGTAAACAAAATAAAAATTCAGCAATGAGCGACTTTATCATAGGCATTGGAAAAAGAATTAAAGACATTAGAAAAGAAAACAATCTTACTATTAATGAACTTGCCAACAGAGCCAACGTTAGCAATGGTTTAATTTCAAGAATTGAAAACGGACGAACTATCCCTTCTCTCCCTGTGCTATTAGATTTAATTCAGTCTCTGGATATTGATGCAAGCTATTTCTTTGAAGGCGTCGAAAACAGAAATAGCGCAAAATACCTCTACATCCCAAAAGAAAATCAGCAGGTTATTGAAAAAGAAATTGAAGCTCAAGGATTTAAGTATATGCACATTTTCAGTAAAAGCTTAAATTCATTAGGTTTCGAAGCTGTTTTACTCACCTTGGAACCGAATTCTAAAAGAGAAAAAGTGATTACTGATGCATGGGAATTCAAATACATCTTAAAAGGAACTGTAAAATATCTGATTGATCAGGAAGAAGTTATACTCTCAGAGGGTGACGCATTATATTTTAACGGGAGATTTCCCCACGTTCCTGTAAGCATTTCTGATGAATCTTGCATCATGCTTGTATTATATCTATACTCAGAACGAGACTGATTTTTTTAATCAAAAAAATAATTTCAACGATATAAAAGCCCAACAAAGTTTACTATTAGTAAACTTTTATTTTTTCAATTTAACAAATAAATAACAGATAGTTAATCTTCAATTCTGAAATAAAATGCATTTGATATCAGACAAAAAATAAACAAAACACACTCAATCATCTCATTATAAGAATCTTAAATAATTACCAAAATATCATTTTTGTTACTGCTTCATTTTTTAATTCAAATTAAATACAAGATTTTTTCATTATTAGTTAACATTAAAAGTTTATAAATATTAAAATTCAGACATATTTTTGCAGTGTAATTTTAATATTTGTAAAAAAATGAATACCATAATCCAAAAAAGCTTTATTCCACTTTTTGCCTGTTGCACGATTGGAGTATTTGCACAGAAACAGATTGTAACCGGAATTGTATCGGATGAAAATCAGTCACTTCCTGGGGCAGCCGTTACTATTGAAGGAACTAAAAAAGTAATCATCACAGATTCGGAAGGAAGATTTACAATCAGCGATTTAAAAGAAGGACAATATAATCTGAAAGTTAGCTATATCGGTTTTGAATCTAAAAATCTAAACATTGAAATTGTCGACGCACAAAATCTTAATGTGGGAAGTATTGTTTTATACCAACGTCAGAAAAACATTGACGAAGTTATTATTTCAGGAACGTTGAAAAACAGTGAAGCAAGAGCATTGAATATGCAGAAAAATGCCATCAATATTTCTAACGTTATCGCATCCGACGGAATTGGGAAACTCCCGGACAGAAATGCTGCTGAAACCGTTCAAAGAGTTCAGGGAGTTTCTATCGAAAGAGATCAGGGTGAAGGAAGATTCGTTTCTTTAAGAGGGCTTCCGCCGTTTTGGGCTTCTACAACGATTAATGGAAACAGACTTCCCACCGCTGAAGAAGAAACAACTTCTCGAGCAACAGCATTCGATTTTTTCCCTACAGAACTAATTTCTTATGTTCATGTCAATAAATCTTTCACTCCCGATATGGAAGCAGACGGAATTGGCGGTGGAGTGAATTTTATCACCAAAACACCTCCAATGAAAACAGAATTCAGAGGAACTTTAGGAACGGGATATAACGAAAAAGCAGACAAAGGAGTTTATAATTTAGGCTTATTGTATGGTGGAAGAACAAAGAATAAAAAATTCGGATACTTAGTTAATTTTTCTCATTTCATCAGAAATTGGTCAACAGATAATTTTGAAGCAAGAAGAAGCGGTGACGAAGGAGTTTTCAGAATGGAGCTCAGAGATTATCAAGGTGTAAGAAAAACCACAGGAGCCAATGCCGCTTTAGAATATGTGTTTTCACCCAAAAGCACCTTTTATTTGAAAGGTATGTACGGAACACTTTCTGATGACGAAACTCATTACAAACACAGAGTAAGATTCGACAAATTCAGCAGCACAAACAATACAGCAAGAGTTGAGCTTCAGAATATTCATAATTTACTGATCACAGAATTAACATCAGTTTCTTTAGGCGGGATTCATCAATTGAATAAAAGTAAAATCGATTGGGACTTATCATATTACAACAATCTGTTTAAATACGGAAACATTCCGGATAAGCAGAATAATTCTTACTATGTTATTAAATATACACAAAATGGCGTAGGGATCAATCCAAACTATATTTTAGACAAAGGAGTTGGCCCAAGAGCTTACTGGAAAGCCGATGGCGGAAAATTAGACTACAAAGATCCGGATGCATTATTTGGTTTTTACAGCGACCCAAATTTTAAAATGGATGCTTCGCAAATGAGATTTACCGATCTTGAATTTTATAAGGTTTATGTTCAGGAAAGAGATAAAATCGTTGCTGGTTTCAACCATGAAATCGATATATCTGATAAACTGACGTTGAAATATGGCTTTAAGTACCGCGACAAAGAAAGAAATGCCAGATTTTCTGATATTTTCTACAATTGGAGCAACGGAACCGCACCATTCCTTTCAGAATTCGGTCAATATACCACAACACAACCGAACGGAACAAAATATTTAAGCGAAATGAATGCCCACATCGGAAATACTTTCGGACCGGTATTGTCGACTGGCGGAATGGATCAGTTCTGGTTTCAGAATCAGGGAAATTTAACCATTAATAAAACAGATTCAGAAGCTTTGGAATACAATAAAGCCTTGGGAAGAAACTTTGATGTTTTTGAAAAACACGCCGATGCTTACGGAATAGGAACTTACAAAATCAACGATAAAATGACGATTTTGGGAGGTGTAAGATTATCAAATACACACACCAAAGTGAAAGGTTATAACGTTGTTAATAATACCTTAACCGAAGTAGAGAACACAAAAGATTATCTTGCGGTTTTGCCGATGTTACATTTTAAATATGCCATCAACGATAAAACTAACCTTAGATTTGCAGCGACAAGAACCTTCTCAAGACCAAATTTTGGAGATTTAACTCCGGGAGGAACTTATATTGAAGCTGATAATGAATTTAAAGGAGGAAATCCTAACCTGAACCCAACCTACTCTATCAACCTCGATTTAATGGGAGAATATTACTTCTCAAACGTCGGAATTTTAAGCGGAGGTGTTTTTTATAAGTCAATTACTGACTCTATTTTCCAAGACTCTTTTATAGGAAATTACAACGGAATCAATGGAGTACAATTCAGTGCTCCGAATAATGGAAAAGCAGCCTGGTTAGGCGGAATTGAATTAGGAATCAACAGAAGATTTGATTTTTTACCTGGATTTTTGCAATATTTCGGAACCCAGCTTAATGCAACGTTTATGACGTCTGAAATGGAAAAACCAAGTGGCAGAAAAGTGAAACTTCCGTATCAGGCAAAAGAAATATACAACATACAGCTTTTCTTTGAAAAAGGTGGTTTCAATGCAAGATTAGCATACAATCATAAAGGAAATTTCGCTGTAGAATATGCTGAAGAAGACCTTTATGATTCATACTACGGAAAATACAGCAATCTAGACTTTGGAACTTCTTATCAAATTAATAAGCATTTTACGGTTTTTGCAGATGTAAATAATATTCTGAACAGACCATTGATTTATCATTTCGGTGAAAATCAAGACAGACCAAAGCAGGTAGAATATTATGGTGTAAGAGGGAATATTGGTGTAAAAGTGAATTTCTAAACCATGAAGACCACCATCTCAAAAAACAATACAATGAATGTAACTCTGAAAGCGGCCATCGCTGCCTTTGGAGTCTATTTCTCAATGTACGCTTTCAGAAAACCTTTTACAATAGCATCTTTCAACGATTTGGAATTTTTTGGATTTGATTACAAAATCTTAATAATTATCGCTCAGGCAATCGGATATTTCATCTCAAAATTCATCGGAATTAAATTTATTTCAGAATTAAAACCTGAAAAAAGAATTGTTTTCCTTTTGGCTTTTATAGCGGTTGCAGAATTGGCTTTATTGGGATTTGCAGTTGTTCCGGCTCCTTACAACATTCTGTTTATGTTCATCAATGGAATTCCATTGGGAATGATCTGGGGAATCGTTTTCTCTTATATTGAAGGAAGAAAAACCACAGAAATCATCGGCCTATTTCTCTGTTCCAGTTTTGTGGTTTCATCAGGAGTTGTAAAATCTGCAGGAAAATATTTAATGGATCATTTTGGAATTTCAGAATTCTGGATGCCTTTCACAACAGGACTTTTATTCATCATCCCTTTAGTGATTTTTGCTAATGTTTTAAATAAAATTCCGGCGCCCAATGAAGAAGATATTGCCCTAAAAAAGGAAAGAAAAACACTAAGCAGAGAAGAAAGAAAATCTTTAATCAAAAAATTCTTTCTGCCTTTGGCAGGTATTACAGTTTTGTACATCAGCTTAACAGTTTTAAGGGATTTCAGAGACAACTTCAGCAGAGAAATTTGGGATGAAATGAATGGCAAAACGGATAGTTCTATTTTTACCCTAACCGAAGTTCCTATTTCTATTATGGTTTTGTTGATTCTTGGTTTTATGGTTAAAGTTAAAAACAATCTGAAAGCTTTTGCCTATTATCATTACATTTTATTTGGAGGAATTATTTCAGTAGCCTTATCAACTTTCTTTTTTCAGAGCGGTATTATTTCGCCTTTTCTCTGGATGACGGTTTCAGGATTTGGGATGTATCTATGCTATATTCCCTTCAACGGAATTTATTTCGACAGAATGATTGCCGCTTTCAAAATCAAAGGAAATGTAGGTTTTTTCATCTATTTTGTGGATGCATTTGGTTATCTGGGAAGCGTTTCTGTGCTATTTCTAAAGAATTTGAGTTCGGGAAATCAATCCTGGTTACAGTTTTACATCAATCTCAATTATATTATCGCTGCAACCGTTTTATTATTTGCAGTGGCGGCTTTTTTAGCTTTTCAGGAAAAATCAAAATCAAGACAGAAAGAAGAAAACCATTCTTCAACCATTAGTTTTGATTCTTTTAAAATTTAAAAAAATAAAATTATGAATATTCAATACGACCTCATCGTCGTAGGTGGCGGAATTTTAGGAACATTCCACGCTTACCACGCTTTACAAAAAAATCTAAAAGTTGCTTTGATAGAAAGAAATTCTGTTCCTCAAGGTGCAACCGTAAGAAATTTCGGGCAGGTTGTTCCTTCCGGAATGGACATCAAATGGCAAAATTTCGGAAAGGAAAGTTTACATATTTACAAAGAGCTTCAGGCAAAAACGGATCTTACGGTTCGTCAAAATGGCTCAGTCTATATCGCTTCCAATGACGAAGAAATTCAGCTGATTGAAGAACTCTATCAAATCAATAAAAATAATGAGTACGACTCTGTTTTACTTTCTAAAAGCGAGTGCATTCAGAAATTTGACGGGCTTCGTTCTGATTATTGCAAAGGTGGATTGTTTTTCCCACAGGAAATCTCTGTAGATTCTGGTGAAATGATTGTAAAGCTTCATCAATATTTAAAAAATCAGGAAAAACTTGACATTTTTTACAATACAACTGTAGTAGAAGCTTCTGAAAATAACGGTTTGTGTAACGTAATAACTTCAAACGGGCAGAAAATAAGCGCTACAAAAATCATTATTTGTGGAGGACACGAGTTTAAAACACTTTTTCCAGAAGTTTTTAACGAAAGCGATCTCGAAGTAAGTAAACTGCAAATGCTGCAAACAAAACCTCAGGGAATTTATTCATTGCCGGGAAATATTCTTACAGGACTTTCAATCAGAAGATATGAATCATTCAGCGAATGCGCTTCCTTCAAATCAATCAAAGAAAAGGAAGATAAAAACTCGTTCGAAAAGAAGTTCGGAATTCATATTTTATTCAAGCAAACTTTGGACGGATCTGTTATTATCGGGGATTCTCATGAATATGCAGATGCAAAAAATGCAGATGATCTTGGTTATGATTTGAATATGGAAATCGATGAATTTATGATTAAAGAAGCAAAAAAAATTATCGATCTTCCTACTTATGAAATTCAGAAAAGATGGTTTGGTGTGTATTCTCAGTGTAAAACAAAGGATATTTTTGAGCATACTATTTCGCCAAACATTCATATAATCACAGGAATCGGTGGAAAAGGAATGACCGGGAGCGGTGGATTTTCAAAATTTAATATCAATACAATTTTTTCTTAAAGAAATGAACATACAATTACTGGTTCTGGATATGGCTGGAACAACGATAGACGAAGACAATGTAGTATACAAAACCTTAGCAAACGCAGTCAACAATTACGGTTACAACGTAAGCTTAGAGAAAGTGCTGGAAATCTGCGCCGGAATGGAAAAAGCAGAAGCCATTAGGAATCTTCTCGAAAATATCGGTGGAAATACCGATGACACTGAAGTTATTTTTAAAAACTTTTCTGATGATCTTGCAATTGCCTACGAAAAACTCGATGTAAAACCTATCAATGGTGTTGAAAATTTCTTGATTAAAATTAAATCTTCAGGAAAAAAAATAGTTTTAAATACTGGTTATACCGAAAAAATTGCACAACAGCTGCTCTCAAAATTAAACTGGAAAAAAGACGTTCATTTTGACGAACTCATTACCGCTGATGATGTTTTTGAAAGCAGACCAAGCCCAGAAATGATTCAACTCGCAATGTCAAAATTCGGGATTATGGATCCTAAAACCGTGATGAAAGCCGGAGATTCTGCCATTGATATTGAAGAAGGAAAAAATGCAGGATGTGGTTTAACCATAGGTGTTTTAAGCGGAGCACAAACTAGAGAACAGCTTGAAGCCGCAAAACCAGATTATATCTTCAACAGCCTTTCAGAAGCTGAAAAAATACTTTACTAATTCTTTCAAAAAACTGTTTGCAAAATTAGTTTCTGCAGGCAGTTTTATTTCACTTTCATCAATAAATCTTTAAATAAAATCAATATGAAAACAAAACTTTTCTCTGTTTTGGTGATGTCTGCTATCTTAATGAGTGCACAAACCAAAAAAGTACTATTCATCGGAATCGATGGCTGTAGACCTGATGTCATGATGTCATCCAATACTCCCAACATTCAGGGACTTTTGCCAACATCAATTTACTCTTTGGATGGAATCACACTCACTCCCACGATCAGCGGAAACGGATGGAGCTCAATGCTTACCGGCGTGAATGTAAACAAACATAACGTTCCGGATAATAACTTCAGTAATCCTAACTATGCTAATTACAGAGATTTTTTAACAAGAATTGAAGCGCATAATTCAAGCCTCAGAACAATCTCATTAGCTCATTGGGCACCCATTAACAACAATATTATTCATACCGCGGATGTTAAAACAAACTTCAGTACCGATTTGGCGGTAAAAAATGCAGCAGTTCAGGCTTTACAGAATGATAATCCTGATGTTTTGTTTGTGGATTTTGATGATGTGGATCACGCAGGACATTCTTATGGATTTTCATCTTCGGTTTCTCAATATGTTAATTCCATTCAGTTGACCGACACTTATATAGGAGAAATTCTTAATGCGATGAAAAACAGAACCACTTATAGTAATGAAAATTGGCTGGTTGTTGTAACAACTGATCATGGAGGCATCGGAACGTCACACGGTGGTGGTAATCTTGTGGAAAGGGACATTTTTTCTATTTATTCTAATCCTTCATTTACCTCTCAACAAATCAGCAAAACTGAGATACAAAATAGTGCAACATACAATCGTGTAAATTTTCCTGCGGGAACTTATGCTAAACCTAATTCTCAAACGAATTTTAACTTTGGAGCCAATCAGGATTTTACCATAGAATTTTGGATTAAACCTAATGCCAATTACAGCAGCGATCCTGTATTTATCGGAAATAAAAACTGGAACAGTGGCTCCAACAAAGGCTTTGTCATTTCAGGATATTCCGGGCAGACTTTTAAAATGAATATCGGTGACGGAAACGACAGATTAGATCTTACAGGAGGAAAATTGAGCACCGACGAATGGAAGCATATTGCCGTAACTTTTGACAGAGACGGTCTTGCAACCATGTATGACAACGGTGTTCCTGTAACAGTCGGAAATATGAATCTTATTGGCGATATTAATTCAAATTTACCTTTGACTATTAATCAGGATGGAACGAATACGTACGGAGTAAATCTTGCTACATCGTACAAAGATATAAGAATCTGGAACGTGGCTTTATCAAATGAAACGCTTGTGCAATGGGCAAATCAGGAAGTAACCAACTCACATCCAAATTACAATCAGCTTTTAGCTAATTATAAAATGAATGAAGCTTCTGGAAATACCTTAACAGATTCCGGGCCATTTAACAACAGTGCAACGATTACGGGATCCCCAACCAGAAACCTTCAAACTACGGAGAATTTTATCATTCAGAATTACTTGAATACTTTCAGACAGACCGATCACTTCCCTACAGTACTCAACTGGCTGTGTATTCCGGTACAATCTTCATGGGGAATTGATGGTATTAATAGAATTCCGGTTTGCAATAATGGAACTTTAGCAATAAATGATGCTGTGAAATCAGATTCAGATTTTAAAATTTATCCAAATCCCGCTAAAAGTGAAATTAATGTACAGCTCAAATCTAAAAACAATAAGATTAACATTCAGATTGTAGATTTCAATGGAAAGGTAGTGCTTACAGAATCTGCAAATTCCTCAACAGGAAATTATAATGAGAAAATTAATATTTCCAATCTCCAAAGTGGAATCTATTTCATTACTGTAGATACAGAAGATCAGAGATTCCAGAAAAAATTCATTAAAAAGTAATAGTTAATTTCATATCCTTTTTTGTAACACAGGCTTTTTCGTAAGTCTGTGTTTTTCATTAAACCTGTAAATTTACAGCCGTGATTGTATTTGTTGTGACTCCAGAGATTGCTGTTCCATTAAAAAACCATTGATAAACCATCGCAGGATCGTTAATGCTTTTTCATGAAATTCTGCAATAAAAGCCTCATCAGAAAACCCAAACTTTTCAACTATAAATTGATTGTTTAATATATTTTAATTGGTAAATTATCATCTGTTTTTTGATACTCTAATGGTACTCCAAAGCTATTTTCCATTGTTATAAAAGATGTACAAATAAAATATTGGGTATTATTACTGATAGACAAATATCTTAAAAATGATATTTTTACAAGATGGAGGAAGACAAAATAAACATTTTTCCTTCAATCAAATAACTACTAATCATAAATCTATTAATACATGAAAAAATTCTTACGAAAAAATGCGTGGAATCAAGAGGGTACGTTTGATAATCCCGATTTATTCTGGTATGCAAAAGCAGTTGCTGAAATGCAGTCCCGAAAATTGGATGACCCGACAAGTTGGTGGTTTTTTGCCGCAATTCATGGTGAAAATATTGCCGGAGATCCTAGTGGAATTGATTGGAATACAATTAAAACTCCACCCAATGTGCCTACAAGTCCCGTTCCATCTACAAGCATAAAAAATAAGTATTGGAATCAATGTCAACACCAAAGTTGGTACTTTGCACCATGGCATCGTGGCTACCTTATGGCTTTGGAAATTCAGATCAGAGCAATAGTGATAGAGCTTAATGGACCTGATGAATGGGCTTTACCATATTGGAATTATTTTGGAGGAGACAAAGAAAATAAAATACCTCCGGCATTTACTCAACAGTTTTTTGATGGCAACACGCCCAATCCCCTTTTTGTTACAGCAAGATACGGTCCGGATAATGACGGAAATATTTACGTTAAATTATTTAAAGACGGTAAGCCAAGAGTTACACAAAATTGTGAACTTAAAACGGTATATACAGGTAATCAAAATTGTTTTGGAGGCCCTGAAACTGAATTTTCACATTATGGAACGTTATTTCCTGAAGAAAGCTTAGAGACCAACCCTCACAATTTTGTTCATAATGATGTGGGAGGAGTTGCACAGGGAAATGAAGGTATTATGTCTGATCCTAATACTGCAGCATTGGATCCTATTTTTTATCTTCATCATTGCAATATTGACAGAATGTGGGCGTCATGGAACGCAAAAGGAAACAATAATCCATCACAGACAGAATGGCTTGGAGGTCCGAAAGAAATTGGTGAACGAGAGTTTGTAATGCCTTTAGTTGATGGAAAAGAATGGATATATACTCCAAATGATGTAACAAATCTGGATTCTTTAGATTACGGCTATGATAATCTTGAAACAAAAACAGAAAGTGATACAGTCGATAATACTTCTGAAAGATTGAAAAAACTAGGAATTCCGACTCTGGATCATGTTCAACTAACCGAAAATACTATGGATAATAATGAGAAACCAACAGAATTGGTCGGTGCAAACCAAGGTTCTTTTGAAATTAAGAATGAAATAACGAGCACCACAGTTAATTTGTCAGATAAAGGATTAAAAAAAGTTTCTAAAAGCTTTTTAAAAGCTTCCGCAGAGGAAGTTCCTGACCGTATTTATTTAGTTCTTGAGAATGTTAAGGGAAATGTCAATGCAAATACACTTGAAGTTTCTGTAAACAATCAACACGTAGGATTTATCTCGCTTTTTGGACTTCGCAATGCATCATTGGGTGATTCTCACGGAGGGCGCAACGGTCTTAGTTTTTCTCTGGACATTACCAATATTATTGATGAGCTGCATCTTGAAAATGATCTTGAAAATATAAATTCTTTAAATGTTGCTGTTACTCCCGATAACGAAATTTTATCCGATACAAAAATTACAGTAGGAAGAATAAGTGTTTACAGAGAAAAACAATAGCCATGAAAACATCAAATGCTAATCGAAATCTCATAAGTTATATTATATGGGGTGTCAGTATTATCTTTTGGTTTATCTTACTTTGGAATCCCGGTAATTTGATGACCGCAGCACATTGTCAGATGACTTTTTTCTGTGAGGGAAGCGTTACGTCATTAAAAATGCTGCTTAAAATAAATTCTTTTCCTGAAATGATGGTTGGATGGATATTGATGGTATTTGCCATGATGCTTCCTAAGCTGATTGTTCCTATCCAAATCATTATTGATCACAGTTTTAAGAATATGCGGTTTTTAATGGTTGTTCTTTTTGTAATAGGATATGCTTTGACTTGGCTTGCAGCTGGATTTTTGCTAAACATTTTCATTTTGTTTGTTAATATTCAGATGCCTGGATCTTTTATTCCGGCTATTATTTTGGGTATAATTGCTGTAATTTGGCAATTTTCTCCAATTAAGCAAAGATGTCTAAACAAGGGTCATCATCACCCCGTTTTGGCAGCATGGGGCTCAAAAGCTTATAAAGATGCTTTTTCATTTGGGCTTACTCACGGTTTTTGGTGTGTAGGTGCAGGTTGGGCATTAATGCTTTTTCCGATGGTGTTACCACAAGGACATAATTTTGCGATGTTAATCGTGACTTTTATTATGTTTAGTGAGCATATGGAACATCCACAAATTCCGCGTTGGCGCATAGATTTCAGGCTAAAATTGTTAAGAATAATAATTTTGCAGAATCCTATCAAACGTTGATTTATTTATTGTTTTAAAAGCCAAAAGGTTCCATTTTAAATTAAAATGGAACCTTTTATTGATTTTGATAAATGAATAACTTAAATTAATATCCTTTTGTTATTTACAAATCTCATTAATATTTAAATGTATTGTTGCGAATTTTGTTTCGATTGTTAAATCCCCAATCGTTTTGTAATTAAAGGTAAACCATCATCCTTTCCTTAAATTTCTTCTTAAAATACGCATTTTTAAAGAGAGCTGAACTTGTGCTTTTTTATGACATTCTTTGTATTTTTTTATGCTTTTTTCAAGTTGGATTTTATTTTTCAGATATTCTTCATAAAGGTTACCTAATTCAGAAACTTCATCAATATCTATGGCGTAATTAGAATCAGTATCTTTTTGTGATTCGACCAATAAGTAACGGTAATATTTAGCTCTTTCGATGAGAGCATTATGAAATTTTGGCTCGATACCTTGCATATTTTACTTAAAATTTAATTTTGAAAGAACAGTAAAAGGACTATCACTTTGAAATAAAACTTTTACACTTTTTGATTGAGCATCTGTATTTACAGACTTTGAATAAATTTTATTCATCACAGAAGAAAGCAATATTTCGTCAGGATCGCCTAAAGGAAGTAATGGTAATGATATAAATTCATTTACAGAAATCTGCGGAAAGATCCCGTTATTATAATTACCTTCACCGTTGGCATTGAATACTTTATAAATAACAGGATGTATTTGCCAGGTAATTTTTTTAGGTTTTCGTTTGTCTTCAATTACAAATCCGGCCATGTCTTTTCCTAATGTAACTTCGCCAACCTGAATGACTTCCATATAAGGTTTTAGATTATTGATAACAATTTCAGAAGCAGAAGCAGTGCTTTTTGAGGTTAAAACATATACTTTTTGTAAACCAAGAGAATTGGCTTGTAAAGCATTAAAATTAATCGCATTGGAAGCGTAAGCAATTTGTTGTGAAAAAGACCTTTTAACTTCGCCTCCGTTTTTATTTCCTTTATAGGTAATAAACTGAGAATTTGCAGAAATTCCTGCTGGAATCAACGCACAAAGTGCTGCAGCTGATGAAACAGAACCTCCATAATTGTATCGAAGGTCAAGAACCAAATCCTGCACTCCGGCACTTTTAAATTCTGCGAATTTCTGATTGAGAGCCTGACTCATTCCATCCGGAAAATCATATATATAAAGATATCCTGTTTTTTTTCCGTTTTTATCAAATATTTTAGACGTCAAAGGCTGCTCAAAAGTATACCCATAATAAACCGTAATGTTTTTTTCATTAACAACCGATCCGTTTTGCCAATTTCCTACGGTAAGCTCAATCACAGTTTTTTCGGCAATAGATGATGTCAGTTGTTCCGCATTAGAAGCAGTAATATTTTGTCCGTCGATTTTTTTGATAATCATTCCTCTTTCCAATCCGGCATTCAGAGCGGGAGAATTTTTCAAAACTAATTTTATGACTGTCGCAATTTCACCATTTCCCAACTGCAAGACAGCATAATCAAAGCCATACATATTTCTTACCGAACGAGGATAAGTAGATGCATCGCTTGTATTAATGATAAATGAAAAACGATCCTGAGGAAGCAGCAAACTTTTAAAAAAGTCTTTTACCGGAAGATGATAATTGGGCTTTGGCGGTATCTGATCTGCCCAATAGTAATATCGTCTCATGCTGTCCTGTACCCAAACATTCACAGATTCGGTGCTTCCTTCGGGAAAATTGGGCACCTCATCATCTGTACGGTTGCAAGAAACTATCAAAAAAGATAATATAATTAAAGCCAGTAACTGAGTTTTAAAAAAATTTTTGCTCATAAAATTTAAAGATCATTTATAAATAATCAGCAACATCAATATCGCCTTTTACTACCCAAACTCCATTCTCCATTTTTTCTTGAAGAACGATCATATTAGCGCCAATATCCTGTTTTAAAGTTACTTTGATGATGCTTGAACCTGTGTAAGGAGTATTGGTTCCCACTTTATACAGTTCCAGATAAGCAGGAGCCGTAGCGCTGAAAAATGTATAAATTTTAACAGCTGTAAAATCTTTTTTTCCAATAGTATCAAATTCGGCAAGTACAGTTCCGTTTTCTCTCTTCAAAACCCCTTTTACACCTTCTAAAGATGCTCCTGAAAATTCACCAAGATTAGGAAAAATAAATTCGAAACCTACTCTACCCAAATTAACCTGAGGTTTTACAGCATACGTCTGCAAATAAATTCCTGGCAAATTGAAGAAATACAAATCTTTGTAATCTAAAACATTATCAAAATTGATATTGTATTTGGCGATCTGAGCTCCGGTTTGATTATTGTAAATTCCAATTTCGTTGGTCTCTCCTTTGTCTACAACAAAACTGATCTGAGTTTCTATTTTATCGGTGTAAGAAGTGTTTCCATTAACAGATATTGGAACTCCGTTGAGTCTCATCTGAATAACATCTGGTTTTGAGTATCCCTTAATATTTATCTGTGCTGCCCTCTGAATTTTATCATAAACATCTAAAGAACTATTGTCGGTACACGAAAAAAAGAGGGTAAATACAGCCAGTGCTAAAATATTTTTCATTTATTTAATTTTAAAAAAGTAAAAATGTTGATCAGAAAAATTGCCTCAGCCCAAACATAAAAGCTGAGGACAATTGCTTAATTATAAAAAAAATTATAAAGGATATGTTTTAGTTTTCATGGTTATAAAGTTTTTATAAAAAGAATCTATTTTTTTATAAATTTCAATCGCTCAGAGACCATTGCGTCTGATACCTCAACAATGTAAGTACCTGCCGGAAATTCTGATACATTGATGTTTTTAGAATATTTTGTTTTTAAAATCTGCTGACCGCTCATATTATAAACACTTACCGTTGTGTTGTTTTCCTTTAAAGCTGCATCAAGTTTTATTTGTAATGACGATGATACCGGGTTTTCTATTATCTTGCTTAATGCTTTTCCTGTTTTTACTTCTTTTGTATTTAAAACTGAAGCATAGATAGCCATTTCGTCGATATTGATATTCTGAGAATTGGGTGCAGAACCTGAGGTAATTCTGTTTGACCAAAGTCCTATATAGATTTTTTTTCCTGCAAAAGCTGAGATGTTTACCAAAGATTCTGCAAACTGTGTAAGATCTGTCGGAAGATTTGTACTTGCACTGAATCTGTATGTTGCTCCGCCTGCAGCCTGTGCATCAGTAGCTAATTGTTGAAAATCTGCAAGACCAGGAACTGGTTTCTGAGAGGTGCTTACAAAAATATATAAATCTCTGCTTACACTTGCATGGGTAGATCTTTGTCTTCCAATATATCCGGCTAAAGTAATCGTTCCGCCAACATTAGTAAGGTCTATTTCCGGAGAAATTATCCAATCGTTCTCACCTGCAAAACCTGTTGCATTTCCTGTAGGAACCAGATTGGTAGAATAACGAAGAACTCCCGTTGTTCCGTACGCCAGAGAAGTACCGTTGTGATAAATATTTTGGCCCTGAACCCATTGGTTTCCGTTACCATTAATGTCATGGAAAGTCCACCCCTGTAAATCAGCAGGAGTATTAAAAGAGTTGATCCAAACAGGGAATTGTGCAAAAATCATTTGCGAAAGAAATAAAACAGATAATAAAATTATTTTTTTCATAATACTAATTATTAATTTATTTTAAAGAAAAGCAGGGAAAAGCGATTAACCTTCCCCCGCATAAATTGAAAATTATTCCTGAATTGAGAAATTATATTTTGTCCAAACACCTTGGAAGTCTCCACAGTTTCTTGGAGAAATGTTCCAACCTCCATTGAAGAAAGGATTTGACATTCCAAAAGAATCTGCACCAGTTGCTGACAATACTAAGTTTGCAGTAGGAATTCCTGCAGTACCTGCACCTGTAACAGTTGTTGTAAACCCGTGTACTTTGATTGAGCTGTAAACAGAAGCTGAAGATAATTCTGAACCTGTACCTTCTACTCTGATTCCTGTAGGATATCCTGTAATAACAGCATCATTTAAAGTTAATCTACCCTGTCTTCTGATGTGAATACCGTTTTCGTAAGCCGGCCCAACTCCTGCAACTGAAGAAAACACATTTGTTCTTGCACCGATAATAGTAAGATTATTGATTACCGGATGCGTGATCAACGGTGTAGCAGTACCTCCAGCGTTGTTATCAAGCTCAATACCGTTGGTATCAGAAACTCCACCACTGATTGTGTGAGAAGAATTTGTATCTGCCAAAGAAAGAGCACAAGTAATTGTACCTGTATATCCGTTATCAAAATCGAAGTTATCATCTTCTGCAGCGAAAGAAACAAGGTTTGTAGCGTTTACAGTTCCACCAAAAAATTCGAACGAATCATCCTGACCGTAAGAAACTTGAATATGATCTAAAACAGTACCGTTTCCAACACCAGCCAACGTTAAAGCATTTACCTCGTTACCAGAGTTTTCACCAATAAAATCATAACCTGCAAATTCGATACGAACATATTTCATTGTACCACCGTTATGAGCAGCGTTGTCACCTCCAAAATGGAAATCGTCACCTGACAAACCTTCAACAGTAGTAGTTGTAGGCACGTTTGTAGGAGCATTACCCAACATGACAACCCCACCGAAATCTCCCGGAACAGCAGTAGTATCTTCGTTGTTATCTAGCAATCTGTAGCTTGTAAAGATAATAGGTTGATTTTCTGTACCTGTAGCGTTAATCTTACCAGTTTTTGTAATGATCAAAACCCCTCTACCCTCTCCGGCAGCGTTTGGTTTTGCTTTAATAAATGTTCCCGGTAAAATTGTAAGTGTAGCACCATCTTTTACAGCGATATTACCATCAAGCTCGATTACTCCGCTCCACGTAGTGTTGGTCGTAATGTTTGAATTAACAGTCGTTACAGGAAGACCAGCTGCTGTAGTATATTCTGCAGAAGTAGATTGCATCTCAAAAGAGTTTGAAGAATCTACCAAAGAATCATGTTGACAAGCAGTAAGAGATAATGCAGCTACTGCGATTAAAGTTAATCTTTTCATTGTTAAAGTTTTTAAAGGTCAGGCGTTTTGTTATTGTTTCAAGCCTGTTTTTTTTAATATTCAGAAATACCCGCCTCAGTATTTTCTGCGATTTGGTTGATAAGACTTCTGCTTTGCATGAGGAGCTGCAGTGCAGAGTTCCCGGTGATTTTCTGCCAATGATCGGGAAGACATCGGCAGTGGTTTTTTTCTGAATCTTACTGTGTTGCGCATCATCAGTATAATTTGTGATTCAATCTCAGGATACCAAGACCTGTACATTGCAATGAGCTCTTTTCTTATTTTTATAATAATTTTAAAAAGTGTAGTTTAGATTTAGACCAAACATTCTTCCGCTGTAAGCACGAAATAAAACCTTGTCTATATTCTTATCATATTTATCTGTAGCTCCCGGAAGAAGCTCCAACATTTCTCTTTCGGTCTGTACATTTCCACCTTTTGATACTGAATAGGAATTGTAATTATTGTAAAATTCTTTTACTCTGTTGAAAAGGTTTCTTGCATTAAATTTCACTTCAAGATTTCTGTTTTTCAAAAATTTATATGAAATCTGTGCATCGGCAACTGCATACGCCCTCTGTATCTCTTCTCCGTTGTAACCATATCCTACAGTAATATATTGGTCGCCTTTTGCATTGTATAAAAAGCTTAATCCCAGTCTTTCACCTTCATACATTAAACCTAAATTGTAAGCATAAGGAGTCTGCCCGTAAAGCGGTCTTTCAACTTCATAAGTCTCGTCTGTATCCTGTGTTTTTTCTCTGTTTTTAAAAGCAATAACTTTCGTATCGTTGTAAGTGAAATTTCCGCTGATAAAAAGTTTTTCCAGAAAGGAATCTGTAGCAATAAAGCCTAAATTTTTTCTCATTTCAACTTCAAAACCTTTTAGCTTTGCATTTTTAGAGTTCCCGTTGTAGAGGTACAGATTTCCTTCATTCGAAATGTATCCTTCCCTTTCGATGGGTCTGTTGATATCTTTGTAATACAATCCTGCTGAAAAAATCTCTCCTAATCCGGGAAACCATTCAAATTTGAAATCATAATTGTTAATGACAGACGAAACCATGGCTGTATTGTAAATCAACCCGTTTGAGATCGGATCAAAATATGGCAAACCTGTTCTTTCATTAAACTGCGGGCGAATGACCATTCTGTTATACGCCAGTCTCACATTAATTTTGTTGGTGGGGCTGTACGTAAAATTGGCAGAAGGCATAAATTGCCAAGGCTTATCTTCCACATCATTTTTATAAATATTTTGTGGATCACTTGAATCTAATTGCTGCGAAATAAGTTTGTATCTGAAATACTCAGCTCTAAGCCCCCAAACCAATCTGAATTTATTTTTCCAGCGGTTATCAAACATCACAAAAACCGCATGCTGATCAACTTCGCCTTTATACTCTTCGTTTTCATAGAGTGGCCTTGTTTGCCAACCGATTCCTCCAGGAACATAGTGCGAACCGTCAAACCATTCAGAAAGGGCACCTTCCAAAGGCATTCCGTTGTTTCCTGTCACCTTTTCATCAACGCGTAACAAAAATTTCTGCTGAGAGTTGGTATTGGTTTTAGAAGCTCCCGCATAACCAATTTTAATATCATTTTTAAAACTTCCGGCATCCAGTTTAAACTTGAAAGATGTTCCGTAATTATAATCTGTCTCTCTGCTTTTAATATAACCTCTCGCAAAATCGCTTGAGGAGTTACTTACAAAATGATAAGACAGTGTTTCAAGACCAATAAAACGGTATAAAGTCTGGTTCAGTGTATAATCTTTTGTATCAGAAGCTACACTTGTTCGGGCTAAGAACCAGTCGACATCTACCTTTCCTATTTTATGATTTCCTTCTAATTTATTTTGCAAAAGCGTCTGATAAACAGGATAATTGGCATTATCGGTATAAGGCCTGTCTAACGTTTTTATTTGTTCGGGATCATTATTGGGAATAATTCTGTTATAAAAATAATTGTAGGCCAATTCTGCATTGCTTGGTAAGCCGCTTCCTGATGTATACTCGTTCCAGCCGGTAATTCTTGTGACGGTATTGTCATAAATGTGGTTGTAAGAATTCCTGAAAGACAACCTGTTTTTACCCAACTGTAATCCAAAATTCATCATTCCGGCAATTGTTGAATTGTAATTATATGATGCACCCTGATTTTTAAAATTATAAAACGTTATGGGTGCCTGTTGATAATTTTCATCATCCGGACTTTTAAAGTAGGTGGTATCAAGCCAGTTTCCTCTTCCTGTATGATCGATCTGAAGTTTGTTTTGCTCGTTTCTTATCACTAAAGCTCCTGCAAAACCCCATTTGTTATTATTTTTAAGCTTAAAAGATCTTCCCAAAGCAAGCTGCATATTCGATCCCATATCCGCAGTTGTCGCATAATTGGTGAAATTATCATTTTTAAACTGCTTCGATTGCTCAAAAAATAAGGGGTTTTCCCAGTTCATCGCTTTCAGACCCATCGGAAAATCCCTCGTTCCGTCATCATACCCGAAGTAATCATATTTCCCTCGTTTTCTGGTAAGGAATTCTTTAAAAGTTGTTTGATCATTGTAAGAAGTCCCCATCGTTACCGTCGTAAAATTTTCGTTGGGAATATCTTTAGTTTTAACTTCTACAAAACCTCCTGCAAAGCTTGCATTCATATCCGGTGTGGCTGTTTTGCTTACGATTACACTCTCCACCATGGAGTTGGGAATAATATCGAAGGAAAAATTTTGGTTATAAGCTTCCGTACTTGGAAGATTGATCCCATCCATCGCTGCCGTGTTCCAACGTTCTCCCATCGAGCGCACCACTACATATTTATTATCGATCGTAGTAATACCTGTTATTCTTTTCAGCGTTCCTCCCAAATCATTATCGGGTGTTTTGGAAATTTGTTCAGCTGAAATTCCGTCACTCATCTGTGCTGCTTTTTTCTGTAAAGCCAGTAATCCTGCCTGTGTATCTGCTTTTCGAGTTCCTGTGATCACAACTTCTTTTATACTCGCGATCTTATCAGATGTCGACCTCATAACAAATGAAACAGTGTTGGTCTCATTATTTGCAATCTGTAATTTTTCTACACGCAATACATTGTATTTCGGAGCTTTCACGATTAAAGTATAAACTCCTGAAGCAATTTCTATCGAAAAATCACCATTACTATCGGTAACCGCATTCTTCCCAGCAATGCTTACGTCTGCGTTAATTATGGGATTACCAATTTCATCTACGATCTTCCCGGAAACTCTGCCGTCACCTAAAGCAGAGACATCCGACCCTTGATATTTTATTGAAATGAGATCTCCCCGAAGACGATGCACAATAGGAAGACCAGTTGTAATATCTTTTAAACATGCATTGACAGGAATATTGTCACACTTAATGCTTTTTACTTTTAATTCTTTAATATCTGCTTTGGAATATACCAGTCTCATTCTGGTTTTTCCAGCAAATTCTTCCAAAACTTCTATCAGTGGTTTACCTACTGGCGCAGAAAAAGATACTTTTTGAACTAATTCCTGGGCTTCTATTGTTACTGTAAAGAACAGAGCCGCGATCGTAAAACCACATTTCACACTTTTCATTTTTACGTTTTTCTTTTAATTAAAATTTTATCTGATTATTAGTTTTCAATGCTTACAAAAGGCTATTTTTTGAAAATATAGGTTTGCTTTTCTTTCTGAACCTCGAGGTCTAAAATAAATGCCAATGCCTCAATGTTCTCATCAGTATTTCCGCCAGTGAAATCTGCCGTTATTTTTTTCTCTGCTAATTCTTTAGGGTAAATAATGCTGATGCTGTAGTTTTTCTGAAGAACTTCAGCCACATCCTTCAGCATCACATCATTAAAACTTAAGGATAATAGTGAAGGTAATTTTTTGACTGAAGTATTAGCTTTTGTAAAAGAAATGACTGCTGCTGTACGAGATACTCCAAAATTCGTCCATTTCTGATTAGGTTTCAGGAAAGTAACGGGTGCACCTACATACGAAACGGCAACTTTTCCTTCATAAAGATCTACCGCTTTATCATTCCCCGACTGCGTAATTTTAAACACCGTTCCTAAAACTTTGGTACTAAAACCATCTGCACGAACAATGAAAGGATGTTTTTTAGATTTTGCAACCGAAAAAATAGCGTCCCCTTTTAAAGCGACTACTCTGGTATCGGCCGGAAAAGATTTTTCAACACTAAGTTCAGCACCCGGAAACAATGTAACTACCGAACCGTCTTTCAGATATACTTTTTGATTTCCTTTTTCTGCGACATAGACATCCGGCTTAAAGAAAGTATTATAAGAGAAAATGCCTCCTACTGAAAACAGAAGTATAATGACAGCTGCAATTTGGTAAAAATACTTTCTAAAGCCATTCGGATGATTTATATAGGTTGTTTGTGTTAAATAAGATTCCAAAGCCAAAAGAACTCTTGCTTTAGATTCCAGAATATGATCACTATTCAGGTCTTTCTCTACATTGATCTTCCACTGGTTTAAAAGTTCAGTTTCTTTCTCCGAAATTGTTTCGTCTGAAACTTCTCTTTGCCAAAGCCTGAAAACAAATGCCTGAATATCTTTATAGTTTAAATTTCTCATATAGATTTTACTATCAATTCGTAGTTACATCTATAAAACAGCAGAATTTTAAAACTTCCCCAACACGGTTTTAACATTGAATTCACATTACACTCAATGAGTTAATCATTTTCCTTTCATTTCAGCATTTATCAATATTTAGTTCATATTATGAGCATTATTTCTTAGAAATAATTAACATGAGATTCCCTAATGTTCACAAAAAGTTAATTTTCCTTTAGGTAATTTTGCAGCATCATTATGAACCCAACAGACAAAATATTATTACATAAAATAAAAACAGGTGACCGACCTGCTTTTATGATGCTCTATGAACGCTATTGGGACAGTTTGTACCGTTTTGTTTTTGCCCGTACAAAAGATAAAGAGGTTACCGAAGAGCTGTTGCAAAACCTTTGGATAAAGATTCTTGAAAGCACAGAAAGCATCCAGACCAATCATGAGGAAAGTGCAAAAGGATATCTTCTAAAATATCTTCACTATAGAGTTATCGATTATTTTAACAGTTATAAAACTTTACCCTCAACATTACGTATTGATGACGCTGAAAACTCTATTGAGATTACAGATACAGATTACTTCGAAATTCTTGAAGAGCATGATATTTCAGACCTTTTCAATATGATCGATGAAGTTGTTTCGCAACTTCCGGTGACAGAACAAAAGATTTATGACCTGAGAATCCGTAAAAATTTGTCGGTTGATGAGACGGCAGAAATTTTAGGTTTGAGTAGTAAAACGGTGAGTAATAAACTGAGTAAAGCTATTGGCACAATTAGAGAACAGTTAACTCCAGAATATAAATCGTCTAAAAAGCTTATTTCTTTGCTGGTACTTATGGAAATTTTGGTAAGCTGATTCAGCTAGTTATTCCTGAATATATAAATGAAATTGCTTTGATTTGATCCTGGAAATATTAATATAAAATAGAGGATTAATAAAATTTGAAGAACAGCAAATTAAAAAATACACTATTTCAAAAATTCGTCCTTTATTAATCATTACTTATATCTTATTTTTACAAAAAAGATTAAATGGACAAATTAAGTTTTCTGGAAGTTATTGCTGCGATTGCCGTTTTTATATCGTTATTGCTTGCGGTATTTTTGTTAACGGTAAAAACAGAAAGAAAACTAGAAAACAGATTATTTGCAGCATTTCTTATCATTAATGCCATTGATATCAGCGGACTTTTTATGCATCTTTTTGTAGATAGTTATAATCTGAAAGCTTTCAAAATATCTGCTTACTTGTTGGTTATGCCTCTGTTCTATCTATATGTAAATGCCGTTTGCTATTCAGATTTCACCTTAAAAAGAAAGCATTTACTTCATCTTATTCCTTTTATTGTTGTCAACTTAATTTTAGTTCCAAGACTTTATCTCGCAGAAGGTACTGCAAAAGAAGATTTCTTTAAAGTGATGTGGAACTCCCCTGAAATGTTTGTTTATCAACTCATCGGAGAACTACAGTATTTCTTTTATATTGTTGGAGTATTTCTTGTACTTAAAAAATATAAGAAGATTTATCTTGAAAATTTCACCAATTCCAATACTTTGTTATATAAATGGCTATCTCAGCTTACTGTGATTTTCTTAGTTATCCATTTATGTATTATTTTAAAAAATATTGTAAGATACACACAGCATAGGGATCTGTTTATCTGGCTGAATATTGTTGCGGGAACAGTATTTTTATTGGCTGCGTGTTGGTTTATTTTAAAGGCATTAAACTATCCTGAGCTTTTTCGCAGAATTGATTCTACTCTACAACCGTCAAAAGATTTTGCTGAAACGTTGGAGACTGAAAATAAAACCGACGAAATAAAGAATACTCAGATTGAACAGCTTAAAAATTTCATGGTTGAAAAAGAACCCTTTTTAAACCCATCTCTAACGATTCAGGAATTGGCAGATCAGGTGAACATTCCGGTTCGTGAACTGTCTGTTTTGATTAACCATCATATCAATCAGCACTTTTTTGATTTTGTGAATGAATACCGCGTTAAAAAAGCAATGACCCTTCTGAAAGATCCAACGAAAAAAAAATATACAGTGTTAGAAATTTTATATGAAGTGGGTTTTAATTCAAAATCATCTTTTCATACTTCATTTAAAAAATACACGAATCAAACACCAACAGCATTTAGAAACAGTTGATAATTAATCAATTGTACATACTCGAACTTTGAATTGCAGATAATCGGACTCATTTTATTCATTAAAATGAGTCCGACTTTTTTTAAACGGACTTTTTTCAGGATTCTCTACAGCATATTTGCATCAGATTATATCAAATTAAAATTCTGACCATGAAATATGTAACCCTTATTTTATTTTTTGCCTTACTTGGATGTAAAAGTATTCAGCAAATCAATACACAAAATGTTGAACATGCGATTACAAAAAATGCGCTTCAGTTATTAGAAGATAAAAGATTTCATTCTGTTTCCGTTGCAGTGTATAAAAATGGAAAATCTACCATCAAACATTTTGGAGAATTAACGATTGGAAAAGGAAACAAACCCAACGATTCTACCCTTTATGAATTAGCTTCCGTAACCAAAACTTTTACAGGTTATGTAGCTGCTAAAGCCGTACTTGATCAAAAAATAAATTTAGATGATGATATAAGAATCTACCTTGATGAACCTTATCCCAATTTAGAGTTTAAAGGTGAACCTATAAGAATCAAACACCTCATCACGCATACAAGCGGATTTCCTAATTTTCCTATAAAAAGTGAAAATAAAAAAGCTTTTTTTGAAGGATTAAAACTCATCAAAATTGAAACAAAGCCCGGAGAAACATATTCTTATTCAAACACAGCTCCGGAACTGACAGCGTATATTCTTGAAAAAGTGTATCAAAAACCTTATGAGGAATTGGTAACTGAATTTGTTTTGAAACCTAATAACATGAACCAAACTAAGTTTACACTCAATGAAAATGATAAAAAAAGATTGGCAAAAGGCTATAACGATAAAAACGAGCTAATGCCTAACTTCAACAGAACTTTATGGGGTGGAATTTCAGGATTGCATTCTACGACCACTGATTTGGTGAAATATATGAAACTGCAATTGGAACAATCAAATCTTATTGTCAACGAATCTCATAAAAAATTATATAAAGAAGGTTCTGATTTTTGGGAAGGTTATCATTGGTACATCATAGAAAATGATCATCAATTAATCTACAGACATCACGGCGGCATATATGGAATGCAGAATTGGTTTATGATTTACCCTAAACAAAATATCGGGATATCCATATTAACAAACACCAGCTTTAATGAAACAGGAGACATTTTAGAAAAAGTAGTTGATAACCTGTATAATGACATTAATGTAAATTAAAAAAATAAACAGTCATCCGTATTAATATAAATTTGTTTTATTAACTCACATCAAAGAGCTATATTTAAAAACAAATTTTATATCAAAAAATTGATTTATACAACACTTTTAAATATTGCTATTTTTCAGGGAATAGTTTTAGGCGTAGTTATTTTAAAATCTTCCCTATTCAATAGTCAATCAAATAAATATTTAGCCTATTTACTATTTGCACTTTCCATTGTTTTATTGAATTATGTTTTTGAAATTGAAGGTGCATTCACGTCTTACCCTTTGCTATGTTTTCTGGACTATATTGAGTGGATATTTTTACTACCCGTCTTCATCTTCCTGTTTATAATACACCGAATTGATGATACGGTAAAGAACAGACAAAAAACTTATTTGTATTATATTCCGTTTGTCTATTCCTCTACTTTTACTATTACCTATCATCTTAATGATATTTTAGGAATTTATAAAATCACAGATTCAGACATTTTCATCATCAATATACTTAGACTGATTCAGCTTTTATTTGCCTTTATCATCATTCTGTTTCCACCTTTTTACTCCTATTTTATGATAAGGCATTTAAAAGACCCACACGAGAAAAACTGGGTACTGACCTTATTGACAGCTCTGTATTTAGTGTTATCCACCTGGCTAATTACATATATGGCTGGCTTCTTTTTTGAAGTTGACATTTCTTCTACAATGAGTGTTTTGGCTTTATGTGCAACATTCATCATTCATTGGACAGCTTATATAGGCATTTATAAATATAAATTGGCCAAAAACAAAGATGCTGTCTACAATTTTCTAAACAACGATTTGGCTATTATACATCCAAATCTGCAAGTTGCAGATATAACGCAAGAAAACAGCACTGTAGAAGCATACAAAGAATCTATAACCGTAGATAATCTTTATTTTCAAAAACTAGAACTTCTTTGCAAAGAGCAGCACATTTATACCGACAGTACATTAAATAGAGAAAAAGTGGCCGAAAAACTGGGCATAAGCGCTGGATATGTTTCACAAATTGTAAACACAATAACAGGAGACAACTTTGCCAATTACATCAATAACTATCGGGTTGAAGCAGTCAAGGAAATGATATCAGATCCGGAATATGAAAACTATACCTTGTTGACAATGGGGTTAGAATCTGGATTTACCTCAAAAACAACTTTCTATAAAGCCTTTAAAAAAGTGACGGATCAAACGCCCAATGAATACAAAAACACCATCAAATAAGTACCATTTTCTCCATTTTTAAGCTTTTGAAACCCTTTCTAATTTGAATTATCTGAGTTTTGCGCTTAAATAATTTAAATTAATTTTTATGAAAAAAAACTTTTTACTGCTCATCATTTTATTTGCTGTCAAGGCTCAAGCTCAAAATGAAACTGATGTAAATTCTTATCAGAAAAACAATGAAATTAAACTGAATATAATTTCTCCGTTATTGGGGGCCTTTGAAGTAGGCTTTGAACGTCACCTCAACAAAAATTCATCTCTGGGGATTTCTGCATTTAAGGTATATGAGCATACCTCAAATGATGATATGAATTACTATATTTCTCCCTATTACAGGTATTATTTTGGAAAAAAATATGCTTCCGGTTTTTTTGTAGAAGGATTTGGAATGCTCACATCCATTGATGGAAAAAAAATATATGCAGCAGACAACGTGACATTCTCTGAAGGTAAAGATGTTTATGATCTCGCATTAGGCGCAGGTTTTGGATGGAAACTGGTTACAAAGAAAGGGCTGATTTTTGAAGCCAATACAGCTTACGGAAAACTTGTTTTTAATGCAGATAAAACAGATCACACTCAGGTTATAAAGCTTGGACTGAGTATTGGATATCAATTTTAATATCAATTCTATCTAAAACATAACAAGGTTTTTTTCTGTAAAAGCAAGAGAATAAAATCTTACGATAATTTAAAAATATCGAATTATTAGGAATTTGAGAATTAAAACCATTATTTGGTTACATATTCCACAAAGCCCACAATTAGAATATTTTATCCTCTAACTGTGGGTTTTATTTTATATCAATTAAATTATTTTGAGAAATTTTAATTTATTGGAGAACATATTTTAATTCTTATCCCCAAATAAAATCACACGGTTGTTGTCTTTCTGCAATGACTCTTAATGATTTCGTTACATACAATCTAAGGAAACAACGCGGTTCAATCTTATATCTGGTGTTTCCATATATTTGAACTTCCATACCGTTACCCTTTTGATCGAAATTATAAATAACAATCTGTTGTTTAGGGTAAAGTTTATTAAAATTAACCCCCATTTCTACCTGTTCCCCAATAATATGGATCAATCTATTTCTATCGTCTACTTGAAGCGTAGTATAAGCATCTATATCATATTCGTGTGGATCTAATCTAATTGCATAATCTGATTCGTCGTTGATGATTTCGTCTCTGAGGTCAGCTGTTCTTCCATTAGGAATAAATATGGTATCTGGTTTTTCTTCCTCTGATTTAAAGTTTTTACTGGCTTTTACAGATCCTTCTACGGTTAACTTATCGTTTTTATTAGCTTCTCTCCCCATTCCGAAGAGTCTTCTTTTACAATTAAAATTTAAGCCATCAAACTTACCATACTCTGAACCATAAAAATAATACTCATCTTTTTTTGTTGCAACAAACCTTGTCAGTTGCTTATCTATAATACCTGAATCACCTCCAAAATAATCATCCGCAATTATTAAACCTGATCCTGTATTAGTTGTAAATTCAACATTTAATTGAATACTATTAGAAATTGCGTAGTTCCAGCTGTTAATATTAGCTTGACTAAAATGTCTGTCAGTCCAAATCTTTCTTTCTTTAAACCAATCTCCGGTATCAGACACTGTTTGGCTTAAGAAAAAATCTTCTTCGCTATTGCTTAAATCTGCCGGTCCTGTTATTCTCCATGCTCTGTAACTATCTGTCCATCCTTTAAGTATCAATGAAGATTGATATCCTCTACCCGATACTTCATGAAATAATGGTAAAAATTTATGGTTTAAAGCTTTATTTCCGGAATTAGGTACAAATGTACTTGAACCATCTGAATCAAGCCCATTACCCATAACTCTAGTATCTACTATACCTGTACCTATTCTAAGCCTGTCAAAAGATGAACCGTCTAGTTTATAGTATCTTGTATAGTCACCTTCATTATTATTAAAATTTAATACATCTGATAAAATACCGTTGTAAGCAAAATTCCAGTTATTAATATTACCTTGAGTAAGATTTTGTTTGTCCCATACTTCTACCCATCCACCATCAACACCATTTTCGAATCTTTTGTATCTTAGTGAATTAGTACCTCCTGTCATTTTCACACCAATCTCGCCATAATAACCACTCGCATTACTGTGAAGCATTTTAAGTCTAAACCACCAATCATTTGTAGGGTTTCCTGCACCAGTTCCTGAACTGTTTAAGTACCCCATTGCACTACCATAAGTAGCTTCTTGCAAATAACATGCACCAGCAGCATTAAATGTTTTACCGGGAATGTATGCGTTTATACTTAAACCATAGGATGTATGAGCCCAAGTATCTGTTGCATTAGAACCAGCTCGTAAAGCATAATTTTGGGCTAAAAATGATGGTGTTGTAAAATTATTTAATACCCAATTTTGCGTGGCAATATTTATATTAGTATTATTAGTATGTTTAAAATATGGTGCATTATTAACATTACCTCCTCCAAAACCAATACCTGTAGCATTTTCTAAATTGTTAACTTTATTAATTGTAACATCATTAGCATATTCCTTTGTGGCAAGGTAAACTGCACCTGTTGTAGAATGTTGCATAAAAGGTAAATCTTCATTACTAGAGCCAAACCCCACACCTGTAACACTATCAACATTATTTACTTTAGAAGTTAATTGATTTATAACCCAATCTCTATTTGCCACAGTTTTCCAATCGGTCCAAGTAGTTCCACTATGGCGGTCTCTAACATAAGTTAATCCGGCATCATCTCCTATTAAATCAAATTCTTGTCTAATCCAATCATTTGAATATCTTTTTACCGTTACTGTCGCAATACCGTTTTGTGGCGAATTTATCCACTGATAACCATAATAAATCCCTTCTAAAGATAAATCATTTAGGTCAGTGGTTGTCCCTACTGTATTTTTTTTAGGAAAATAATTATTTAATTTACTGTTTAATTGACCAACATTTACAGCATGACCATTTAATGTACCTGTTGGAATTACAGGACTTTGAGCAAATGTATTGATGTTAGTAAAAGTCTGTGTTCCATTCAGCATAGCATAATTACTTAACTGAGAATTTAAAATAGACTGCGTTAAGTAACTAGCATTATCTAAACTACCATCTGCCTTTAAAAAGTGGGCGGCAGTACCGCCCACAACTCTATAGCCTTTAGAAGTGCTATAAAATGCATATTTTGTGTCCATATTAAATGTCTTTACGGGTTACTGTTATGGATACAGTATTAGGTAAAGCAGAATCAAATTCAATATCTATTTTATTCGGGTCGGTTAATTTTATTCTGCCTTCTATTTTGTAAAACGTTACCGTATCATACATTGCAACATCTACATTTCTAGTTCCTAAGTTGTGCGCTATACTCGCAGTTCCGGAGATAGCAGTAGTGTATGAACTTACAATATTAGTTCCGGCAGTTACTCTACCTTTAGCATCTACTGTAACTTGATCATAAGTTCCGGCAGCTACTCCTGTTGAAGCTAATGTCAATGCTGAGGTAACATTTGCTGAACCATCAAAAGTTGTTGCCCAAGTAGCGTCACCTGAAGCAGCAATTGTTCTGGGTGTTGTCAATTTTGCAGCCGATCCTGTTGTATTGATTGCTGCAGTTCCTGTAAGTAATGTCGCAGGAACAGCCGTAATAGGAATTGTTACATTTCCAGTACCGTCAATTGTTTGTACCGTTGCTGTAACTCCGGAAAGAGTAATCGTTCGTGGTGCAGCCCATTTTGTAGCGGATAGAACATTTTTTGCAGCATCTGCAGTATTATCAACATTACTTAAGCCTACATGAGATTTATTTAAAACCACAACACCCGTTAATCCATTCACAGAATCTACAGCTCCAGAAGTAATATAAACAAACGTTGTTCCTGTCCATCTGTAAGTTTTGTTAGTATCGAGAGATACATAAATTTTACCCGTTTCTCCGGCGATAAGGTTAGTATAGGCTGCTTCTTTGTAGAATTTTCCGTCAGCAGTTTTATAATATCCTTCTAAAACATCATCCACGTAAGATGGCAATTGAGATGCAGGAACCTGACCCGATGCATCCAATGAAGCAACTCCATTCGCCGCTCCTTTTTGTGATAAAGGAACATAATTTGCCAAATCTGCTAAGGTCGGCATCGAGCCTAAACTTACCGTAATTCCGTTAGCCGTTTGAGTAATTCCCGTAACCACATTTCCTGTACCTGAAGTAGTAACCGGTAATGAAAATGAAGTACCTGTTAATGTCAAACCATTACCCGCACTGTAGGTTGTATCTGTAGAAACTAATGTAATTGTACTCCCGGTTTGGTTAATCGCCATATTAGCTCCTGCTGCAAGCGTTACATCACCGGATACCAAAGTTCCGGATGCACCACCTTTCAGACGGGTAATCGTATCTGGTGTTGTAAATGCTCTGTTTGCTGACAGATCATAAGCTGTACCGTTAATGGTTAAAGTTCGTGTTTTTGGCACATAATCTAACGGATTTAAATTTCCATCATGCCAAAAAGAGTTGATTGGTCTTGTACTTCCTCCTGCGGTTAAAATGTCATTGTCTGTTTTTCCTTCGATTTTGTATCCAACAGAACTTCTGTAATAAGCGTATTTAATGTCCATAATTATATTTTTTTAATGGTTAACTGAATTATATTGGGTGGTACAGAATCAAATAGCACTTCAATAGTATTAGTGTCTATTCTTCTCACCTTGAGGGGCACTGTAAACATAGTAACAGTGTCGTAAGCATCAATCACAAAGCTAAATGTATCAAGATCATGCTTTATCCTAGAGTCCCCCCTAACTCTCTCTTCATATTTATTTTTTTCGGAATTTGTTACGTCTTCGAGACTTTTAATTTTATCATACACCAAATCATTAAACTGGTTTTGAAAAGTGATTGCACCCCAGTTTGAATACATTCCAACAAGATTGATGTTATCATCCGAACCATTTCTGGCAATCTCTTCTTTAAGCCATTCTATCTGTTCCCTGTTTTCTTTGATATAGCCTACGATTTCCCGAATTTCATCAAGATTGACGTCATTAGAGTCTAGTATTTCGTTGATTTTGGCAATATATTCAAGCATTTCATCATCTTTTGCCTGAAATAGATTCACAATTTCTCCGATTTGCTCTTTTGTATAGACATTTCCAATCCCCTCGCTCCCATCTATTGTGGCTGCGAATTTGATTTTTAATTTTTCTTTCCATTCTTCTACATTGGATGCAGTAAGGTTGGATGCATTAAGTTTTGCGAGCACTAAATGATGCGCGCTATCGTCTTCTAAATGATTTGTAAAAGTTGTGGTGGATATTTTTTTTTGAAAAGCTTCATTTAAGCCCATCACCTCATCCATTTTGATTTTTTCATCTAAATGGCGGAATGAAGAAAAGACCTGCCGAAATTGATATTCTGTGGGAACATCACCTTTTTCAAACCAGCTGAAAATTATATTTAATGGTGTACTCATTTGATTGTTAAAAATTAGTTTTGATACAATTGATAATTTGGGAAAGGTCTCTATTTTTGATAGATTGATTGCCCCTAAATGGAATTCTAGATTATTTGAGCGACTCTTGATTTCATCCCTACTTTATCATACTATCAGTTAGTAAACTATTGATATGGTTGTCGCCTTAGAAAAACATATATTTTGTCAATGTTTTTGTAATTTTATTTCCTGCCAACTACATTCACCTACATTTTTTTCTATAATGCTTTTTTGATTACTTCCTTGAGTATAATATTTTTTGAATTCAATGATTATTCACATTATTTAGAGTTCAAATTTCATGTTTTTATAGCTTTTATAAAAGTTTTTTGACCTCTCTATTCTGTAGTTGCAGTAACCTTTATTTTTCTGAAATCGGATGATAGTATTTTATAATTTGACTGTTCAAAATTCATTTTTTTTTAGTTCTTAGGAAAGTTTTTTGGCCTCTCCATTCTGTAGTTGCAGTACTTAAAGTTTCAATATTTTATGAAATTGACATTCTTATATGTAAGATTTGCAATCAGATGATCAATCATTTTCTGAAAAACAATTATTTCATCTAAAAGAGGAATACCTCTCTCGGGAATGCAACACAAAACCCACAATCAGAAGACTGTTGCCTTTATGATAAATTAAATTATCATGAGATGTTTTTAATTTATTATAGGGAATTTTTACTTCTTAAGTTAGATGTCATATTATCTTACTCTCAAACAAAAGCACAAACAGTCTGTAATAAAAAATGAAAAGCTATAAAAACAAAAGCCGGAGCAAAAAAGTTTCTGCTCCGGTTTAATTATTTATTTTTGTCCTAAGATCTGTATCGTATTTTCAGGATGAATCATAAATCTCTGTTGGGGAAATAAGTTATAAAATTTATCATCTCTTAATTAATTTCTTCTGTTTCTACCTCGATATCAATTTCTTCAAAATCATCAGGAGTTTCCTTAATTGGTTTTTCGAGACTTATTCCGTCTAGATAGTAAGTAGTTCCCAAATAGATTTCATCGCCAAAAACAACTCCATCTATTTTTCTTTTAAAACATTTCCCTGGCTCCGCTTTAATTACGTTATCTGTATGTTTCATATATATTTTTATTAAGTTATTGGATAAATTTTTGCGGCAAAATAGCTCCAATTGGTTGCAGTTTTATAAGCAGAAACACTTGCTGCGGGTACATGAATTTCTACTGTATCTATTATTATTCCGTCAGCAACAAAGTTAGTTCCAACCAAAATAGGAGGTGTCGTTGCCAATACTTTAATTATTACTCTTGTAACGCCTAATTGGCCTGCAGCCGGGTACATAGGCATGCAGTAGTTTTCTATGTAGTTTATTGAAGCCGGAAGAATAATAGTAACTTCATTTTCTCCCTTAAGAGGCCTTAAAGTTAAACCGAACGAATCCATTCTTTCTAAACTCGTACACCCAGATAAATCAACAAGATTGGAAACAAGCTCTTCAACAATATAATTATTTACATGATTAGTAAGCATATTCGTGAAAATTCTCGTGATATAAGGAAGGTTATATTTCCCCGCTCTCGGATACATGTACTGAAATGAATTTGTTGTATAAATCTTAACATTCTTAAATAAATTAATATCGAAGTATTTTCCAAAAAATGGAATTTCGCCAAGCTCCTCTATCTTATCAAAATTTCCTACGATAGTAGAAAAAGAAGTGAAGCTAAAAGCATTGGAACCTATCTTCTTTATATTGGGAGGAAAAATAATACTTTCCAATTTATTTGAATTGAATGCTCTATCTCCAATTGTCTCCACATTCGTGAAAAATCTAAACTCATCAAAACTGTAAGAAAGCTCTCTCGAGGCATTAACGGATGTGTTGAAAGTGTCAGCAGGAATATTGATAACAGCTCTTGCTTCCGCAAAACTGAGTTCTCCATCACCGTTGGTATTAAAGACATTTAATAATGTAGCTTTCCTAATCGCACTCGAAATTTGAATGAAAGTAGCAACATTTGAAAATGTAAATTTAAAGTCCGGCCAATTAGCTTCCATAAAAGTTTTATCTTCTGCATAAATGTTTGTAAAAGTCCATTTTCCTTCAACAATTGAATGTGGGGTTGTATTACCCGAATCATCTATTCCTTTAGCATTTATAAGTGGAAAGAAATTTTCACTAGAAGTACTGCTTCCATTTAGATTGTTGATTCTCACTCTGCTCAAATTTTTTAGATATGAAACAATATTATTAACATTAATTAAAGGACAATCTTTAATTACAAGAGTTGTTATAGAACTTGCCGTAAAAGTTAAATTAGAATTGCTGATAAATTTCTGATTATCTAATATTAAAGTATTTGCAGTATCAGGAAGAATCAAAGAAGCAAGTAAACCACCTTTTGGCAATAATACCGACGATATTCCTGTTCCTGCAGCAGAAATTCTTTTAATACTTGTACAAGCTGTAAGATCTATTGACTGTTTTAGATTTGGACAATTCGTTACATCCAATTCTTCCAAAATTGTATTATTACCAATAAACAAGTTTCTCAAATTTTGATTTGAATAACCAGAAATTTGACTTCCAATTCGAAGCCTCGACAAATTCATCGCTTTTGAAACATCTAAAGTACCAAGATACTTTCCTGACAAATCTCCTAGATCTTTAATTGCAGATGCACCGTAAATAATAGTTTCTGTATCGTTAAAAGTAATAGCCGGAGATTGAACTAAGGAGGCAACATTTTTTCGCAATCTTGCCCTATTGATGTAAGAACCAAACTTAATTTTCGTATACCCGTCTTTCTGAGCCGTTAATAAAAAATTAGCATTTGGAGGAACTGCAGGCGTTCCCGAAGGTGTATAAAGTCTCATCGTGATATAATCAGAAGAGAAAGTAGATGTGTCATACTTTCCATCCATATATCTGAATCTATTTAATAACCAATAATTCCTGTGTGATTTTCTTGAGCCTTGTGCGGTGTATAAGTAACTTCCGTTCCCAGCAACAATCAAAGGATCTATATATTTATATTTCGCATCTTCATTGAAAATGCTTTCCGCCCATTTGTCAGATTCTAATGTGTTAAAATACGTATTGCACTTATCATACGTTAGAATTCCTGAAGTTCTCATTTGTTGATACAATGCGGTGATTTCAGTATCAAATGCAACTTCAACCAATTTCCAAAGCTCCGATAAGGCACCGTTCCAAACGAACCCACTACCAACCTGATCGTGCGCCTCTACCCAATAATCATACACATTGTGACCTTCATTATTAAGACCTAAAACCGTGTCATTATCATAAAAAATAAGATACCAACGATTGTTTCCTTCAGTGTCCGGATACATTGCAAACATCTGGTTTTTAGCGCGCTGATCGACCATTGCGAAAAACTCAGTGAATACATAATAAAACAGTAAAAATTGAATATTAAAATGATCTTTAGCTTCAGCTTTGAATTTTGTAGGATCATTTTTGCAACTCACGATCCAAGCATGCAAGGCTTCGAGATTGGTGGTATCTTCATTATCTTCCGGATATCTTCCTTCAAAATCATTTTTCCACAACTTCTTTCCTGAACCATCCACACTATGAAAATCTGTAGCAATAAATAATGTATTATCTGACGTATTGTTTAAAAATTCCCAGCATTCCTGACCACCTGTAAAACCAGTTGTTGCTTCATTCGATTTATCATTATTAAAATTATATTTCCCTAAGAAAATACGTTCAGCATCTGGTGTTGCGCGATGAAAAATAAGCATCGGAAAACCGTCCATTGTGGTTCTAATATTAGGATTTTCTAATTGTGGAGGAACCAAAAAGCCTAATTGATTTAAACTATCTTGAGCTAATCTTGCTAGACCGATGTTGTGAGAACCTGAAGATTCCATAAAATCAGCTTTAAAGGTAAAAGTCTTTTCGGCCAATGAATTATCACGAAGCTTGTATTTTGAAGAATTTAATTCACCATTTTTAAAACCTCCATTAAATTTGATTTTAAAGTTTTTTCGGGGATAATATTGTGATGATGTACCCTGAACATCAACACTCGCATTTACATAAGAAAACGATTTTGTAGGATCTTGCGCATTTTCATACTCACCAACAATTGTTTTTTTATCGCCTTTATAAGTTGGCAAATCTCCAACGATAGTTAAACATGGAATCGACTCCAAGCATTTATCGTAGGATAAATTTCCGAAGGCATCATACAGTTTATTTCTTTCGTAAATGTTGACTTTTTCAACCAGGTTATCCATGTCAGCAATGAAATTAGACAACATCTGATCGGCGTTTAGATTATTATTGTAAACTCTAATGTTGTATAAATTAATATTGCAATCACTGCTTCCAATGATAATGTTTTGAGGAGTTTGTTGTAAAAAGCTGTCTAGTGCATTATACTGATATAGAGAGGAAATAATTCCATTGATATACACAAAAACCAATCTTTGGTCTGCAACCTTTGTAACGACTACACTTACACGGATCCTTTCTTCTTCTTTGAAAAAGATCGAAGTTCCATCCTGCTCAGAACTGAACGAGAACGAATTTGAGGTACCAACAAATCCGACATTTCCATTTTTACATGAAAAAATAATACTTTCACTGTTTTTTATATCTGAAGTGGAAAATTCAAATTCTAATGTTTTACCACCTGTTTTAAAATCGTTATCAAAAATTTTGAAAGGAATCTCAACCCTTGCATTTCCGCTTACTTTTAAAGCCACAGACCCCTTTGGATCTTGAATCCAACCATTGGTGCTGAAATCAAAATCAGTAAGCGTACATGACAAGTTTTTGTATTTCCATTCGTTTTTGTTAGTTTCAGAATTACTTCGGTTTCGGCTTGATAAAAACAATTCTAAACCTAATGTTTCCGCTTCTACCTGAATATCGAAAGCAGTAACAATCACTGAAGTATTTTTCGTTACAGCACCACATTTCAAAGTCACCATGTGATTCCCTGCATCAGTAAAAGTATAAGTGAACTTCTGCAAACTTCTATTCACCAATAATTCAGAAACCTTAACTCCATCGATCAAGATCTCAACATCGCTATAATTTAACGATGGTGAATACACCAGATATTCAATTGAAGCTGGAGAATATTGATTTGCCACAACATTATTTGCTGACGAAACCAAAGGCGTTAAATCCCCTGCCACAACGCAGATAATATCCGTCAAAACATGATTACTTTCGATGACTTCACCGGATAAATCAGCAGTCATATATGCTTCTAAAATATGAACTCCGTGCGACTGTGCAGGGATCTCATAAAGAAGCTCTTTGTTATTAATTGAAGTAACTACTGGCGGAAGATCTGATCCATTTAATTTGAAATGAATCGTCTTCTCGACATTACCGGTTGGGACATATCGGAAAATGATTGGTCCCGAATTAATAGTGGTCTTGTCGTATGTAGTACTTAAAGCGAGTGCTATTGTTTGAATATCATATTTTAATTTCCTGTTATTTCCATAACTGTCTGTTATACTAAGAGTAATGGTATTATCTCCCGCCAAAATAGATGACGTGATATCTATCTCATTGACTCCCTGGTCAATGTTTTTATTAAATAGGATCGTGTTTCCTTTTAAAATACTCGCAGTTCCCCCGCCAGTCTCACTACCCTCAATGCTGTCGATGGATGACCACGAAAAAACTATTTTAACTTCACTTCCAAATGATCTTACGAACGATGTGGGTATTTCAGATTTTGCGCGGAAAACAATTCCATTGGCTCCTCCGCTTCCCCCATCACCTGTTCCATATTCACTTTCTGACTTTTCTCCTAAAGCTGAATATGCGATCTGTTTAATGATCTTTCCGTCTTCATTCTTAATGAAGAACATGGCGGGATAAGTGAAATTATCTGCAACTTCTTTATCTGACCTTTCATAATTTGTGAAATAAATTCTTCCTGTATATCTCATTTTAATCTTCTTGTGTTAAATCAATAAAACCATCTGCTCCACCTCCAGGTATATTAACCTCAAGAACAGACCAAACAAAACCGTCAAAGGAAATTATCCCGAAATTTTCAATCGTAACTCCTGAAGCATTTTCGTAGACTCCACTCCCTGCCCAAAACCATTTTGATGATCCCGGCTTAACAATAATATTATCAGTAGGCCTTAAAATTCCTCCAAAGGCAAAATTTGCTCCTGAACCTTTAAGCAATTCTATCTGCTTCCTGTTTTCTTTGATATAGTCTACGATCTCCTGAAGTTCATCAAGGTCATCATCATTAGAATCTAGTATTTTGTTGATTTTTGCGATCAGCTCAAGCATTTCATTATCTTTTGCCTGAAGTATATTTACAATTTCCTCGATCTGTTCCTTTGCATAGACATTTCCGTTCTCTTCACCATCGTCTATAGTGGCAGCTAGTTTGATCTTTAATTTTTCTTTCCATTCTTCTACATTCCTAGCAGAAAGATTGGATGCATTAAGTTTTGCGAGCACTAAATGATGTGCGTTTTCATCTTGCAGATGATTTGTAAAAGTTGTGCTGGATACCGTTTTTTGAAAAGTTTCATTTAAACCCATTACCTCATCCATCTTGATTTTTTCATCTACATGACGGAATGAAGAAAAGGTCTGCTGAAACTGATATTCTGTGGGCATATCACCCTCTTCAAACCAGCTAAATATTGTTTTTAATGGTACTTTCATTATTATTTTTGAAAATTATTTTTGATACAATTGATCATTTGAGGGAAAGTCTCTTCTTGATGGACTTATTGTAGTTAAATAGAATTCTACTTTTTTTTGAGTAATTATTGATTTCCGCCCTCTTTATCGTACTATCAATTAGTGAATTATTAATAGGGTTGCCACCTTAGAAAGTATATATTTTCACAATGTTTTTTTGTAATTTTATTTTAAATCAACTACATTCTCTTACATTTTTTCTATACTGCTTTCTTGGTAACTTTTTTTGACTCCAATGATTATTCACATTCTTTAGAGTTCAAATTTCCTGTTTTTATGGTTTTTATAAAAGTTTTTTGACCTTGCTATTCTGTAGTTTCAGTAACATGTATTTCTGAGAAATAATTATTTCATTCAGAAGGAAACCATCTATTTTATGGTGATAGTATACAGAACCCACAATCAGAAAATCGATGTCTTCTCACTATGGGTTTTATGACAAAAGCATGTTTCAATTTTAATAGTTAGTAATCGCAAAGGCGCAATTTATAGTCTAAAATGTTTTAGGGCGCAAGGATTTTATCTACAATAAAATTTTAACTGCTTTATTTCTAAATTCTTTATAATGTTTTTTAGTCACACTGAGCGAAGTCTAAGTGTTTTGCGCCTTAAAAATAAAAAATTACGCCTTTGCGTTTCCAACAAAATAGTGTTTTATAGAAGTTTAAATAAAAATTAAATTAGAGAGAGTTTTCTTAATTAGATGTCATATTGCTTTGTATCAACAGGTTTTGCATCAAATCTGAATCCTTTATTAGCGGCTATACCTGTTACTTTACAAAAAGCTGGAACCTTAAACATTGTACCTACATTACCATGAGTTACTTCTATATCACTGTCACTGTCATTAAAGATCTCAATTCTTTGTCCTAATATTGGTTTGTCTGGTAATCTTACAGGATTTCTTGTTACAATATAAATATGAGCATTTCTCGAACGCCTTACATCTCCATCTGCATTATACAGAGGGTTAAGAACTAATTGCCTAGAATTGTGATCAAAGTCAACAGTATCTACTGATAGATCTCCGGCTAATTGAACTTTATCTTCATCATTACCGATCTCTCTTCCGATACCAAGTAACTTTGCATCAAAGTGAATATTTAATCCTTCAAATCCATTAACTGATGAACCATATTTCAGATATTCATTTATTCTACCAGCATAAAATCTATCATTACTTAAATCTACTAATCCTACTTCTCCCCCAATAAGATCTTCTTCCAAAGCTATTAAACCATAGCCTAAGTTATCCATTAGTCTAACACTACCAAACTGTGGAGCTTGACCAGTTCCTAAATATTGGTCAATATTATTTAGATAAGATAAATTGAAATGGGTATGTGAGCTTCCTCCTCCTGTTCCGGCATTCCATGAATTAATATTAGCTTGAGTTATATTAAATACAGGATGTGACTTAGGAATGAAATTAGTATTTACCCATACTTGTGTTGCGTAATTACCTGCTGAAATTCCGCCTAAATTATCCGAATTCCTTGCACTATCTACTCTAACCCCATAAGTTTCGGAGCCATTTCCTCCTACTAATGTTGGATAACTAGGAGTCCACGGTTGCTCTGCATCTACATTTGATTTTGAAGCACCCCAAGGAGTTGTACCACTTGAAATATCAAATATAGTATGCCCATTTCCATAATTATTCCAGGTCATTTCTCTTAGAACTCGTCTATTAGTAATCGCCGGTTGACCTACATAGTTCCAATGATAAGGTGGTGCTACATCTAATAACTGATTTAAGTTGACTGCATGATTTCCTAATGTACCATTTGGAATTACGGGACTTTGATTAAATGTATTGGTGTTGTTAAAAGTCTGTACGCCATTGAGTGTTGCGTAATTACCTAACTGGGTATTTAAAGATGATTGTGTTACATAACTTGCAGGGTTAAAATTGCCTGAATGCCATATCCATCTTGGATCATTCCATTGAGCAGCATCGCCATTTCTAGTTCTAAGCCCAAACCTATTACCACCATTTCCATATTCACCAAATAATTCTGTAGCGTAATAGCCACCTAATCCAGAAAAATTTATTACTGAGCCTGGTGAACCCGAACCCGCCCAAGAATAATCAAACCATGTCTTATTTACATTAGAATCAGATTGGTTGGCAAGACTACCTGAATGATTTATTTTATGATAATTAGCATTCGTAAATTCTTGAGTAGCTAATGCAACAAAAGGTGTATTAGAACCACTATTGCCATGATACATATAAGGATATTCTCCACCATCAAGTGTAGGATATTCTCCTGCTGAAAAACCAATTCCTGTTGCATTTTCTAGAGCATTGGCTTTGGAAGAAGGATTAAAATTGGTTGAATCCCAATTTGTTACATTAATATTAATAATGGGGATATAGCCTCTCAGAGACATATTAGTAGTATTAATACCTTGAGATAAGAATAATTTCTCAGCATTTGTAGGAAAATCTAATCTATTATACCAACCTATATTACTTTTAATATGTAAAGATGTTCCATAATAACTTTGGAAATATGTTGTAGCTGGGTCTCCAGCATGATAAGTAACTGAATTTGGATAAGTTGTTTCAGCTATTAAAGCATTATTATTTAAATCTCTTGCAGCTAAATATAAATCTGGATTAAAATTAACATTTGTCCAAGGTGTAGCACCATTTATAAAAACACCATCTTGAGCATTTAGTTGTAATCTTCCTGATGGAGCAACTATTCCAAATCCATCACCTCCTCCTCCTCCTACTGCTGAATTACCATCAGCACCTATATAAGCAATATCTTTGGTATCTCCAAAGTTTCTCCAAATAAGAAAATTTGAATCATTATTTAATCCTTTAAAACTACCTACTATACCTGTATTACTTTTTATATTTAAAGCACCAGTCATAGTATCACCAGCTTTATTTACTTTTGTATTTGGGTCAAAATTACCCTCATGCCAAATATTTCTATTTTTATATTTAAATAAAGAATCACTTACTGAAAGTGAAGTAGTTTCCTGCCAAGGTGTAGCACCCCAACCCATATATAATATGTTTACTTCACCATTATTAGTTAATGTACCTATACCAGCAATTCTATCAGTATTAGCTATATCATCCCACCATATACCTGATGCATTACCTCCAACATCACTTTGTTGTATTGTAATATTTCCTCTTGCATCAATTATACCTCCTTGTGTTAAATTACCACCTGATAAAGGTAAATAATTATCTAACTGACTTTGATTCACCTTGGCATTCCATTGGTCTGCAGAACCATAATTAGAAGTAACAATATTGCTATCAGGTTGTATTAATACTTTTTCATTATAAGTATTACCACCACCATTAGTTGATAACTCAAATGCATAACCTAAAGTGTTGTCACTACCACCTCTTTTATTACCTACTTTCCATATTGTGTTGTAGTGTTGATATTCATGTCCTGAAACAATTCCTGTATTACCTAAAGCCTGTCTAAATACATGTACATTATTTACATCATTTCCTAAAAATGAAACTGCTGATGTAGGTGCAAAGTTTTTATTAGCAATTATTGTTTGAGGTGTATTTATAGTGACATAGTTGATTAATTGATTTTGAAGCATAGGTATTGAAACAATACCTTCATTAGCTTTATTAACCCATTCATCAACATATCCTTGATTAAAATTTCCTGTATGCCAATAATCAATATAGTCTGTATATAGATTTGAATTTTGTGGACTACTTTGATACTGCCTAAAACCAAAACCATTCTTATTAAACATGATAAGATTTTGATTTCCTCCTGAACCATCTTGATAACCTCCAAAATGTAAAAAATCTGCATAAGGATAACTATTATTATTATCCCAAGATGTAAATCCATATTGAATTTTTTTTGAAGGTATATCACTTGGTGTAATAATTCTATCATCAGTATAATCAATATAATTATTACTTGCAAAATCGCTAACATTTTTGTGACCGCCACCACCTAACAGCACATAAGAATCATTAGAGCCACCTTTTATGAATTTAGCTGCATTTACATCAGTAAGTGAATCAGCATTAGCACTCATAAAATTAAATCCATTAGACCTAAAACTCAATGTGGCTGCATAAAATCCAGGTACATGAAAACTTAATGTAGGATATATACCATTAGTATTACTTCCTCTAAGTTCTAATAATGCTGTATCATAAGTATTACCTGTTCCTGGTCTAAAGACTTTTCTTGCTTCAATTTCTTGTGAAGTATTAATGGTAACATAACCTGTTAAATCAGTTGTTAGTGCAAAATCTGAAACAAGTTTATGACCACCTCCTCCTAAAAGTAAATAATTATTATCTGAACCTGATTTATAAAATCCTGCCGCACTAATAGCAGCTGTTGTACCAGTATCGTTTTTAAGAAATGCAAAATCATCTCCTGTGTAAACTATATTACCAACATCCACACCTTCTCTCCAAAATGCAATACCTGGGTAAGAACCATCTGTAGACCTTACACTTAATGAATGATTTTGTTCAGCGTAACCCCCAGATGTATAAAACCATTTTTTACCTGTAATATTATTCCAGGAAGAATCAGTTAATACGCCTAAATCGGTTGCTATTTCTGCATGCGTTCTTCTACTAATTTTTTTTGTAGTAGGGTTCCAAACCAACACAAAACCAGCATCGTTTGGAACACTTTTTACGATAATCTCGCCTTCAACGGAGACGTGATTATTAAAGTATTCTGGAGCTATCATTAATCTAATCTTGCGGTTAAGGTTATTCTGTATTCATTCGGTGTTAAAGGTGCCAAAACATCTATCTGTACATCATTTTCTGTAATTGGGACACAACTAACATTTATTCTTCTGTTATCTGCATTTCGGTAGCAGGTATAATCAACATTCCTGGTATTCCAATTATGATTAATGGGAAAAGTAACGGAAGAGCCATCTCCAATCAGCACTGTTTTAGATTTTATTTTTGCATCCAAAACAACTTTTGTAGATCTTGGAGTCATTGCTTTAAAGACATCAGATCCCGCAATAGCTTCAGCTTCTGTAGCAATTTGAATAAGCCCTTTCACTGTTTCTGTAGCATCTACAATGTCAGGAATGCCTTTTTCTATAATTTGATAATTTGCAGGAACATTGGTAGCGTTATCAATATTGGCAATAAGATGATCACCAATAGAAACAGGCTCATTCCCAACCCAGCCATTTGCTGTGATTACCCAAACCATACCCGTTTTGATGCTCGCTGATGTCATTGGTGACGGAACCGTCATTGAACCTTTGGTAGTTGAAGGAATATAACCTCCCGGCTGATAAATCAACGCTCCTGTAAGACTTTGTCCTATAAAGTTTTCGACATACGTTTTAATCTTATTTGATGACCATGTAAATGTATTAGACTTAGTGGCATCATTCAAGAAAATAGAAACAATATCTGCATTGGTAAGATTTCGGCCCGCTACTTTAATCACATGCCCTGAACTATTGGTCAAGATCTGACTCAGCAACAGAAGTCCGTTGGTCTGATCTGTCTGAAAAGGATTATTTGTAAGCGGATAATCAGGATGTACATAATTTTGAGCCAAATCAATCCACTCGGTTCCGTTCCATTGATGCAACTGACGTTTATAATCAATAATCCAACCTGCAGGTACATTATCTGTACTTGGAAGTGTATCAAAATATTGAAAACGGGTGCGTTTCAGTTCTCCAAAAAAATTATCCTGATGTGCGTTATTACTTATTATTGCGTTGTTGTTCATGGTTTTTTATTTTTTTATGGTTTAACTTTTAAAATGAGAATGTTAATGGGGTTAGGAAGATTTCCTAACATATTGATTTCTATGGTCTGGTTAGTTGCATAATCGTCAATATTTATTTTTTTACCCGTAACACTATCCCGGGCTTGAATAATTACATTTTCTGTTTCAAGAACATTGGAAAATACTGTGCTTTGGGTAATTTGTACCACTGCACTTGTAGGGGTCTGTGAGATCAGCAAAACTTTATCATAGATTTGCTTATTAAATTCCTGTTGATTTTTCGGGCTTTGCAACCAATCGTAGTCAAGTAATAGCTTTACTTTATCTTCTCTTGATTCTCCTATTGGAATAGCTTTTAAAGCTTCAATATCCTCACGGCTTTTTTTAATGAAACCGACTATTTCCTGAAGCTCATCCAAAGACAAATCATCAGATAACAGTTTCTTTTTAATACCTTCTATCTCCAATTCAAATGATTGAAAAACTTCTTTAAGGCCTTCGATATTTTCCTTAGGAATTAAATACTCTTTGTGATAAAACGATAAAAATGTTTCTTTAAACTGTGTTTGCGTCGGAAAATCTCCAGTTTCAAACCAACTGAAGATTGTATTTAATGGTGTACTCATTTGATGATTGAAAATTAGTTTTGATACAATTGATAATTAGGAAAAAGTCTGTATCATTCATAGGCTGATTACCTTGAATGAGATTTTATATTTTATCCCTCTTTTATCATCCTATCTATTAGTAAATTATTTGCATGGTCATCATCAAGAAAACCATGCATTTTATTGTATTGCGATAAGAATTAATCCTAAAATACCAATTACAGTTTTTAAAATTCTATTTTGCAAAAAACAAATCCGCTTCAGCTTTTCTTCTTCGGATCAAACCGTTTAAAGTCTTTCCTCCGGCGGTAGTATATCTCGAAGTAAACCAATCTTTAATGATTTCAGAATTTGCTTTTTTATTGATTAAAGAAAATAAAGTATCAGAACCTCCCGTATTGTAAGTATGCGATACTAAAGCATCAAATTGATTTTGTGTAAGCATAATTTTAATTTTATTCTTCACTATTTTTTCATACGTTGGTAAAACAGATGAAAATAATTCTGCTCCTTTTTCTTTGCTGATGGAAGGATCTTTCATGGTTACTTTTTTTCCACCCGGATAATACGTATTTCCATAGCCAATTGTCGGGATTCCTGCTGAATCCAGATAAGGTTTGGAACTGAATCCTTCAAATGATAAAATCAGATTGATTCCTTTTTGTGATGTTTTCATTTTTTAAAATATTTATAGATGAAAAAGATGAAGATTAAAAAAAAGATAACGATTGTAATGACAATCCAGGTTCCGGCTTGAGGACCATTCGCTTTTATTGTTTTTGTTTCTTCAAAAACTGCAGAATCAGCTTCTTTTATTCTTTCCCTTGAAACAGTATTGTGAGCCAAATCCTGAATAATATTGGTAAATTTTTCTTTTTTAACCTCCGATTTTTTATTGTCAACCTTTGTATAATGATTGTTGATCGAGTATTCTGCATTTCCAATGATCGAAATGCTTTGAATGGTGTCTTTGCCAACTACATTATGAAAAACAAAAGGATTGGATGGATCAGATTTTCCTGTAATCAATATTTCCCCGGATATTTCGTTTTTCTTTTCTTTTAACAATGCATCAACAGAGGTATTTTGAGCTGATTGTATATTTTTAACACTTACAGAATCTACTTTTACTTGTTCCGTTTCTTTTTTGTTTTCTTGATAAGTCGTTGTCATTTTATGTTTACTTCGGCAACACAATATGAGGCCACTGAATAAAATCAGCAGCAGAATTTTTGCTTTCATGAGCTTTATTTTTTTGAAATTATTAGGTTAAGAGACCAGAAACTGGAAGAGAGGATTTATTGTTTTTATAAAAAAATCCCCAAGTTTTTCATTTTTTTTAATAGTGACTTCATTCAAAATCTATTTAAACTTTTATAAAATAATATTTTGTTGGAAACGCAAAGGCGCAAATTCTTTATCTTTTTTAGTTTTTAAGGCGCAAAACACTTCGACTTCGCTCAGTGTGACTAAAAAATTTCGAAAAGGATTTAAAAATAAAACAATTAAAATTTTATCGCAGATAAAATCCTTGCGCCCTAAAACAGTTTATACTATAAATTGCGCCTTTGCGATTACCAACTATTAAAATTTAAACAAGCTTTCAATGTATTTGCTGTCTCTGCAAATTATAGGCTAAAACCATCCAACCTCGCTCTTCCAGCTTATTTTACGTAAATATTTTGTCTTCTTTCACGTATTCTTTTTTGATACTTTCTAAAAGCATCTCTACACTTACTTTGTAATCAGGAGCTTTCGATGCGATTGTTTTTAAACTAACATCTTGTATGACATTCATAATATTAGAACCGGTAAGTTCGTATCTTTTGGCAATTTGGTTTAAATTAATCTCTTCAAGCTGAAGTTGTTCCGGTAAATTTTGTTGCCAGATACGCAGTCGCTCTTCATGTTTTGGATTATTAAATTTGATGCAGCTGTGAAAACGTCTCGTAAAGGCTTTATCCATATTATTTTTAAAGTTGGATGCCAAAATAATAAGCCCTGAAAATGTTTCTATTCGCTGTAACAGGTAAGAAACTTCCTGGTTCGCATATTTATCATGAGCATCTTTTACAGACGTTCGCTTTCCGAAAATAGCATCTGCTTCATCAAAAAATAAGATCCAGTTTTTATTTTCGGCTTTATCGAATAATTTAGCCAATTGTTTTTCCGTTTCTCCGATATATTTTGAGACCAACATAGAAACATCAACCCTGAAAACAGGACGCTCCGTATATTTTCCTAAAAGACTCGCTGCAAGAGTTTTTCCGGTTCCCGGTTCTCCGTAAAATAACACTCTGAAACCCGGTTTGAGTTTTTTCTGCATGTTCCAATCTTCCATCAAGATTTGGCTGCTGTTGTACCAGTCTTCAATAGTTTGAAGTTCGTTTAACGTGATTTGAGGAAGTATTAAATCATTCCACGATCTATCGGTATGTAATAATTCTGCCGGGAAATCGTTGCTCATTTTTGGCAATAATTCTACTCCGAATATTAAAGTATTAAAAGCTTCCTGATGAACATTTAACTGGCTATTTATTGGCGTATGCTCATGAGCTGAACTTGAAAATGCAATAAGTTCTTCTTTAATTAAAACTGATTTTGGACTGAAATAATCCAGCACTTTCAATCGTTCTGAAATATTCTCTCCCCCTAAAATATATTGAACAGCCTGAATGGTAGGATTAAAAAGTCTGCCATTATCATTGCTCGAACAATAATCAAACAGTGTACTATTTGGAAATTCTAAAAAAATGCGTTTCAGCAATGACGGATCTAATCGCGGTAATAAAGCCATTAAAAGAATCACAACTTCCTGGTGTGTAAGCGCTTTCGCTGAAATATAATCTCCTAATTGAAAGCCTTCATGGTCGTTAGCTTTAAATTCGGGCGCTTCGGTATTAAAATCTTCTGAAGCATTATTGATACGCCATGTAATAACCTCTTCTAAATGAGTAAATAATTTTTGTATTTGTTCTGGTTCCATTGGTTTTTTAGTCTTTTTAATTTTTTAAAATTTACTCTTCTTCATCTCTTTAAATAAATTCTTTATCTTGGCTTTCTCTTTAATGCGTTGGTTAATCCTGTTTTGACCTTTTTAATTTTTAAAAACATTTACTAATTAGCCACTAAAAGTAAATGCAATTCATATTAGAAAGTCTTACCTAAACTGCCGAAACAGTCTTTTTAGAAAGTCTTTCACTTACTGGAATTCCTACTTTTTAAAGAATAAATCTTCCGTTTTCACGAAATCATTCTTTACTCTTGAAAGAAAATAATAGATCTTAAAAACTAAATCTATCATTCTGCTTCCTGGATGAAATTCTGGTGATCGTGCATCAGAAAATTCCAATATTTCAAAAGCAAAAGGCTTCCCGTTATAGAGCATCTTACTTAATTGAGGTATTTTATTGATGTTTCCACATTATTTGTGGTTTTCTTCAATAAACCTCAACCGAAAAGTTGCTCACCTATGAATAAAAATAACTTTTGTAACATCTCATTTTTCATTGTTTTTTTGTTGTTTTATTTTTGATAAAAAAAATTTACTCTTCTTTATTTGTGAATAAAAATAATCTTCACTTGAAAAGTATTTCACATTCCAGACTCTTACCTAAAATGTCAAAACATTTGTTTTGAAAATCTTGTACGATTGAGATTATATTTTTTATGAATTAATGATATAGTTGATTAAATCATCCTCATCTCGAGATCCTAAAATAATTTTTATATTAACCGGTTGTGATCTCAATTTTGTTCCATTAACATCAATTTCCAACAACATTTGAATAAGAGAATATGGTTTTCTATGATGTGTTGAATATTTAAACGAACCAGGTCTGGTAAATGTTCCTGATGGAGAAAACTCTTTGTAATCTACATTTGGTTTGAAATAATTAATAGGATTAAGGTCTATAACCATTTCATTAGACGTTACAGGATATTCAGATTGTCTGCCCCAAGATTCTGCATCCAAAGGAAGCTCCTGATAAAATCCTGCGCTTTTTTCATAACCGCTTTTAAGTGTTTTTTGTTGTTTGTAACGTTTTATGATAATCTTAGGTTGATATTTATCTATATCTAATTCAGTTAATAATTTTACGTTTAAACATTTATAAACAACATTTCTACTTAAAACATGTACATATTTATCTATTTGTTTTGGTTCTTTTTCTTCTAGATCTTCGATGTTTATATGTCCTCTGCCTGATTTTTCGATATCTTCAGCTATATAGAAATGATAAAATTTTTTCTTATTATTTCCTGACGCTTTTACATCCAATCCGAAATTAAATTCATTTAAGTGCACATAATTATCGATGAATCTGCCAAATTGAGTTTGTGTAGGGTATTTACCTGTTTCAAAATAGGTTTTCAGCTCCTCTCTTTGCGTGAATTTATTTTTTTCTCCCATGACATTTTTAATTTTTTTTATGATTTATGTTTTTAATATGCTTGTTTTCCGGAGCTAATTTCTTTATGATTTAAAGTTCAAAATTCATCTATTTTTTGTTCTTATTGAAGTTTTTCGGCCTCACTATTCAGTAGTTGCAGTAACTCTTATTCTTTTAATAATTAAACAATTTTTGATTTGATTCCACAGTTAATCTTCTTTATCCTTTCTGATAAATTTTTGTTTTCTGCTTTCTCTAAAAGCAGTAATTAAACATTTTTAATGTTTTAAAATCTTTGAAAATTGTATTTAGTTTATCACTGAAAAGAGTAATCCTTAATCGAAAGCAGTTGTTGTTAATGTACCATCATCTGCTACTGTGACTCTAAATCTATTACCAATAGGCGAAGTAAGTATAATACCTTTTGTAGAATCTGTAATTTCAATATCTTCAGTTCTTGTGAAGGAAGCATCAACGTAAGCTTTATCGACTAATGTTCTCTCAGTGAACTCTGGACGTTGAGAATAATCTTCAAGATAGTTTAATCCACCTTTTTCAATAGTAATTCCCGTACCGTAACCTGATGAATCAAAAACTCTTTGCATGCTTAAATATTCAGGGTAAGTTACTATACTAGAACTTTCACCAGTCTCTTTGTTTATTAAATATGTAGAAAATTGAGAATTTGGATCAATTGTTATGATATTACTTTCATCTGCATTATAAGCAGTATTATCTTTATCGAGAACTTTTTGTAATGTAGGTGTAGTTGCGTTTAAGCCAGTTTTATCAATCCAACCAAATTCACCATTTTCATTTCCTACATATACTTTAGTAAAGTCTGTATTATTTGTTGCATCTGTAATATAAGTAGGATGTATACTAAGTTTACCTCCTATTTTCAAACTTCTATCAACAAAGTCTCCACTAATTAAAGGAAGCGTTAAATCATGTCTTGATGTATCAACTTGAGAATGAATTACCAACTTATTATCTTGATTGCCTCCAAAAGGAGCATTAGCACCAATCACAACATTATTATTACCTAACACACCACTAGCATGGGTCGTATTACCGGAATTGTAACCTATAAATGTATTCAAATTCCACTCACTTGCGTTGCTGACTGCACCTAAATTATAACCTGCAAAAGAACCTACTAACGTATTTTTATTACCTCTTCTTATTTTATTACCTGAAAGACCACCAGCATACAAATTGTTATGACCATTTGTTTGGGAAAAACCAGTATTGTTTCCTAATCCTACATTTACATTGCCATCTACCAACGGAAAAAAAGAAGCATAACCTATTGCTGTGTTTGCTCCCCCAGTTGTTACTTTATTAAGTGCAAAATTACCAAATGCAGCATTGTAAAATCCGGTTGTTAGATTTGCCAAAGTCTGATTAGCTATTCCTGCATTTTCATATCCTGAAGTTTGTTTAGAAAGAACATTATAACCAATAGCTGTATTATATTTACCTGTTGCTGTTGTTGATTTCCCGGTTGTGAATAAATAAGACTCTGTCGGTATATCGTAGCATAATTTTGCATTATCATGAAACTTTATTTCCTTATTTGCAATATTTCCTCTACTCATTACATCTGATAATGTATCATTTCCACTTACATCAGGTAATTGAGAAGCTGGAACTTTGCCATCGATCAGATCTGCTTTTTTAGAAAAGTCATAATCAATTTTATCTGCAGCGAGCTTTTCTTCTTTATGCCAATAAGAGTCTTGCCATTCCCAGAACTCTTTCTGTGTAGGTCTATCTCCATTTTCGAATAATTTTTTTAATTCTTCTTTTGATTTCATATTGTAATTTATTTTGTTTTTAAGGAGGAAATTTTGAAAATTTAATTAGCTTAATTACTGAAAAATAAACCTTAACCGAAAGGTTATCCACATTGGAGAGCCTTACCAAAACGACCGAAGTTGTTTTTCTTGAAAGTCTTTCCCTAACTGGAGTTCCTACTTTTTTAAAGAATCAACTCTCTGTTTTCACAGAATTCTTTTTCTGCTCTTAAAAAAGAAATAACAGTTCAGCCATGCCTTATCATTCTGTTCTTGGACGAAATTGTAATGCTCACACATCAGAAAATTCCAATATTTCAAGAGTAAAAGGTTTCCCTTTAAAGGACATCCTACTCGATTGAGATTATATTTTTAGTAATTATTATATAATTGAATTGCTTTTTGGAATGCAATTGTTACCTATCATTGAAAGTTCAAAATTCATCATTTTTTTGCTCTTATAAAAGTTTTTCGCCCCTCCTATCCTGTAGTTGCAGTACCTCTTATTTTTCTTGATTATAAACAAAAATTTCAATATTTCCGAAGTGTCCTACCATATCAACAGGAATAGACTCGTCTTTTTGGATCATAAAAACATTTAGCCCAACAACATGATCATCCAGCCTTAAAGACATACAATCTACGGGAGATGATCTCCTAAATGGAATATTAATTTTGCTGTTAATCCAAACTTTGCCTTCAGGAAAAGCTTTTTCCAGCACCCCGGTATAAAATCCGGTTTCTTCGCGTCTCCAGTAAATATCTCCAATCGTGTTTTCTAATACAATAAACTGAGGTTCAAAAGATTTTTCATCTATACGCAATAAAGCTCTGTAAATTTTATACTTTCTTCCAGGTTCCGTGGAATCTAAAATACCTAAAGCCGTTTTCCATGAATAAATATTTTCATAGTCTAAATTGGAAGCATCTCTTCTCGTTAAATAACTAACATGAGAATCTGATGACCAAAGATGATTTTCTAATGCATTTTTATCAGCTTTATTTTGAAGATTCACATTCAGTTCCTGAACTGTAGATTTATCCGCTTTAATCTGAAGATTTGCATTCGCATTGGCTAATCCTTCTTCAACAATTTTTATTTTATTCAGCTCTGGCTCAATCGTAGCTTTGTCTGCCTTAGTTTGAAGATTGGCATTCAGTTCCTGAACTGTAGATTTATCTGCTTTATTTTCAATACTCGTTGTAAATGTGCCGAATTGCTCAAGAACCGAAGCTTTATCGGCTTTAGTTTGAAGATTTGCATTTAAATTGGCTACTCCGGTTTCTACAGCTTTTATTTTATTAAATTCTACTTGAGCTGTTTCTACATCTACCTTTGTTTCAAGACCGGCGTTTAAGGTATTAAACTGTTCAAGAACCGTGGCTTTATCAGCTTTAGCTTGAAGATTTGAACTTAGAGTGGCTACTCCGGTTTCTACAGTTTTTATTTTATTGAACTCTACTTGAGCTGTTTCTGCATCAACTTTTGTTTCAAGAGTCGTGTTTAATGTGGTAAACTGTTCAAGAACCGTAGCTTTATCAGCTTTAATTAGAAGATCTGCGTTCATATCGACTAATCCGTCTTCAACTACTTTTATCCTATTCACTTCTTGCTGAAGTGCTGATTTATCTGCTTTAGCTTGAAGGTTTGTATTTAAAGTAGCTACTCCGGTTTCTACAGCTTTTATTTTATTAAATTCTACTTGAGCTGTTTCTACATCAACTTTTGTTTCAAGATTAGTATTTAAGGTATCAAACTGTTCAAGAACTGTGGCTTTATCAGCTTTAATTAGAAGATTTGAATTCACATCGATTAACCCATCTTCAACAGATTTTATTCTGATTACTTCTTGCTGAAGTGCTGATTTATCGGCTTTTGTTTGAAGGTTTGTATTTAAAGTAGCAACTCCGATTTCTACAGCTTTTATTTTATTAAATTCTACTTGAGCTGTTTCTACATCAACTTTTGTTTTAAGATTAGTATTTAAGGTATCAAACTGTTCAAGAACTGTGGCTTTATCTGCTTTAGCTTGAAGATTTGTATTTAAAGTAGCAACTCCGGTTTCAACAACTTTTATTTTATTAAATTCCACTTGAGCTGTTTCTACATCAACTTTTGTTTCAAGATTAGTGTTTAATGTATTAAACTGCTCAAGAACCGTAGCTTTATCAGCTTTAATTAGAAGATCTGCGTTCATATCGACTAATCCGTCTTCAACTACTTTTATCCTATTTACTTCTTGCTGAAGTGCTGATTTATCGGCTTTAGCTTGAAGGTTTGTATTTAAAGTAGCTACTCCGGTTTCAACAGCTTTTATTTTATTAAATTCTATTTGAGCTGTTTCTACATCAACTTTTGTTTCAAGATTAGTATTTAAGGTATTAAACTGTTCAAGAACTGTGGATTTATCTGCTTTAATTAGAAGATCAGCGTTCACATCGACTAATCTGTCTTCAACTACTTTTATTTTATTAAATTCAAGCTGAACTGTAGCTTTGTCCGCTTTAGTTTCAAGATTGGTTGTGAATGTACCAAATTGCTCAAGAACTGCAGATTTATCTGCTTTAGTTTGAAGATTGGTATTCAGATTAGCTACTCCGGTTTCTACAACTTTTATTTTATTAAATTCTATTTGAGCTGTTTCTGCATCAACCTTTGTTTCAAGATCGGCGTTTAATGTGGTAAACTGTTCAAGAACTGTAGCTTTATCGGCTTTAATTAGAAGATCAGCGTTCACATCAACTAATCTGTCTTCAACTACTTTTATTTTATTAAATTCAAGCTGGGCTGTAGCTTTGTCAGCTTTAGTTTCAAGATTGGTTGTGAATGTACCGAATTGCTCAAGAACTACAGACTTGTCCGCTTTTGTTTGAAGATTGGCATTTAAATTGGCTACTCCGGTTTCAACAACTTTTATTTTGTTAAATTCTAATTGAGCTATTTCTACATCAACTTTTGTTTCAAGATTAGTGCTTAATGTATTAAACTGTTCAAAAACCGTGGCTTTATCAGCTTTAATTAGAAGATCAGCGTTCACATCAACTAATCTGTCTTCAACTACTTTTATTTTATTAAATTCAAGCTGGGCTGTAGCTTTATCCGCTTTAGTTTCAAGATTGGTTGTGAATGTACCGAATTGCTCAAGAACTGCAGCTTTATCAGCTTTAATTTGGAGTTTAGTATTCACATTGATGAGTTCTCCCTGTACAAATTCAATCTTATTGATTTCAGTTTGAAGACCTTCAACCATTCCAACGGTAATATTCGAAAGTCCGGTTGGTAAATAATTACTTTTATCTTGTTTGTTACCTCCTTTAAATAGATAAAGAGCAAAATTGCCTCTTGAATCGGGAACTGCGATGAAATCGTTATCTTCAAATTTATATAAATCGGAACGCTCTGCAAATTCTAAAATGCTTTTCTCCGAAGCTTCAATTAAAGTCGTTAAACCCAAAGCTTCAATTTTTTCTGCTATAATCTTTTTATCATCATTCAAAAAATCCTGCAGAAACATATATTTGGAATCACTCTGATCTTTTGTGTAAACTGTATCTTTATCAGCCTTAATTTGAAGATCGGTATTTAGTGCGTTAACTTGTTCCTGAACTACAACTTTATCTGCTTTGCTTTGAAGATTCGTATTCACATTGATTAATCCATCCTCAATAATTTTTATCTTACTGAGCTCCTGTTCAACCGTAATTTTATCTGCTTTAGTTTGAAGATTAATATTTATGTTGCTTAATTCTCCCTGAATTACTGCGATTTTATTCAATTCACCCTGAAGTCCTTCAACCATTCCAACGGTAATATTTGAAAGTCCGGTTGATAAATAATTCGATTTATTTCGTTTGTCTCCACCTTTAAACAAATACAATGAGAAATTTCCTTTTGAATCTGGAATGGCGATAAAATCGTTGTCTTCGAATTGATATAAGTCTGAACGTTCTGTAAACTCTACAATACTTTTTTCTGTAGCTTCAATTAAAGTTGTTAACCCTAAAGCTTCGATTTTTTCGGCTAAAATTTTATTCTCATCATTCAAAAAATCCTTCAAAAACATATACTTAGAATCACTTTGATCTTTTGTGTAAACATTTCCAATGTTGTGACCGTCATCAAAAGTTGCCACATTATTCAGTAATTGTTTTACTCCTAAAACATTTTTCCAAGATTGAATATTCTCTGGATTCAAATTAGAAGCATCTTTTTTTGCTAAATAATTTGCATGAGCTTCTGAGGACAAAACATGACCATCCAAGGTTGTTTTATCAACTTTATTTTGAAGTTGATTTATAAGTCCTATAATTTTAATCATCGGAATAGCTTCATCTTTGTGCCAAAATGAAGACCAAGATTCTTTAAACTCTTCCTGTGTTGGAAAATCTCCGGTTTCAAAATAACTGTAAATTGTATCTAATGGTATTGACATATCGTTTATTAATTTTTTGGTTTAGTATTATTAAAATTACATTTCCAGCAATACCATACAATCACAGGCTAATTGATGCAGAATAAGCCATCATATAATATCGTCGAAGAATCTTTGGTCTGCTGTTTTCGGTATTGGTTTTTACAATTTCTTGTAGAGCCCAATTATAGGATTTTAGTACTCCTTAATCGCTTGTTAAATAGTTATTAGAAAGCTATTTCCCTTTATTTCTTCAGATTTATTTTTCTGAATGATTGAATTTATTTATTTTTCATTTGCAGAATAATTACATTCTATTCTTACATTTCTGATTCCCACTACCTGACCGCCATTCAAATTGTTTGGGTTTTGTCCTGCATTTAGGTAAGCTGTCGTTAAAAGATTGTCATTATCTGCATCATAAACGTTGCATTGTATTGATTGATCAACTTTTGTAAGATCCGCATTATAATAGAAGGTAAAATAATCTCCCAAGTCATAATGGTCAGTCACCGTATCTTCGCTTTTATATGTATTACTCCATCCAGGAGCCTGAACTCTATATCGAATAGGAACTTGAGTTTTATTAACGAACTTAATGTTTGTGTTTAAAACATTTATTTTTTTTCCATAATCACCTTTTGAAATTTGTATAGGTAAGCCAATACTTTCCAGCTCACCAAAATCAAACCCGACAGGAACTGTTTTCAGATTATTTCCAAACAACCTAAGAATACTATAGGTCTGATTTAATTGATACACCAAACTATAATATTCATTTTCTCTTAAATCACCCTCTTCAACTTCTTTTACTTTAATCGTGTAAGGTGCACTGCCTATTATATAACGTTTATCTAAAAAACTTTTGAAATCTCTCGCCGAGATCACTTGATCCGGTTCATCTTCCGTGCTTACTACTATTGAAAAATTTAAATTTCCCATATCGCTTACTAAAAAATTAACGAATACGTTATCAATAGCTGCTAAATTATTGGCGAAGATTGCCAATTCTTTTTTGGTAAGAACATCTTCTTTAAGTCTTAATAAATCTATCAAATCCGAAAACTGGCTTTGCGTCGGATATTTACCTGTTTCAAAATATGCTTTTAACTGTTCTCTTGTTGTTAATGTGTCTATTTTCATAATATTTTAATATTCTTACTGCTTCCTGTTTTTAGTAGAATGTTTTTGAGATTTCAATTACTATCTGATTTAAAGCTCAAAATTCATCTTTTTTTCATTCTTATGAAAGTTTTTCGCCCTCACTATCCTGTAGTTGCAGCAACTTCTATTTATATCAAAATCAAATAATTACATATTTAAACTCGACTCTTAAAATTCATGTTTTTTTATTTTTACGCAAGTTTTTCACCTTGTAAAATTAGTAGTTGCAGTATCTTAGAAAACTTATAGAAATGAAGATATCTATCTCAAATTGGAATATTATATTTATCCATTTATGCTTATAAAAAAGAAAAAGCCCGGATTATAAAAATCCGAGCCTTACGTTTTAATTGATATCTTTAAATAGAACAGCATTATTTTTTAATCTAATTTAAAGAAGAAAAAAGTCACTGCTGCCCATTCTTTTTTAATTCCTCTTGCGTAGCCAATCGTACTGCGGCTGCTGTTTTCTACCGTTCCATCATCTTTAATGTAACCAATCGTTGAACGACTGCTATTTTCTACGGTTCCATCTTTTTTAACATAACCTACAGTAGAGCGGCTTTTGTTTTCTATCGTACCATCACTCTTGATATAACCAATGGTACTTCGGCTTTTATTTTCAATTGTACCGTCATTTTTAATGTAACCTACCGTAGAACGACTGCTGTTTTCGATCGTACCATCACTTTTGATATAACCTGTAGTACTGCGACTTCCCGATTCTATCGTTTGCGCATTTGCAATGGAAAGACTGAACAAAAGGGAACAAATGAATAATGTTTTTTTCATGGTTTTTAAATTTAATAAGATGTATTTAGATCCTTGGTCTCATGTATAAAGATAATGAGTTTTATTGAATACAAAAAAGGTGAAGCTTCTAAAAATTTTTATTTTAAAAAAAATAAAAAAACTCCGCAAAAAAGATATTACTAAAAAGAAGAAGGAAAAAAATATTAATATGGTAATTTTGAACTATCCTGTTATATCTATAATCTTTACATTTTACACTTTTGAGCATTCTTTTTGACAACAAAAAAAACAGTTTTACGATCTCATAAAACTGCTTTTTTTCAACTGATATTAAATATTTTTTTCTGCTTCTTCTATATTATATGAAATTCTATCATCTTGACTTATTAAGTCATTAAAAACATTTATGAACTTACTCAAATTGTCTTTGTCATAATGCGCAATAACAGGAAACAGTTGGCTTGCCTGATAGTATCTTTTATTTTTTAAAGCACTTTGCATAGCTTGTTCTATTTCTTTTAAAAGTGGTCTGCAATTTTTCTTTAATAGAAAATCTTTTAAATTAGATTCAAAAAACTTATCTCCGTAAACACTCAAAAAATGTTTAATATAGGGATATAATTCTTGTTCATTTTTTCCATTTAAAGTAGCAATGAATAATGCATTTGTAATTACATCATATACATTATCTTCATTATATAGTCTGTGAGGTTCAAAATTTTCTTTTTCATCCCATTTTTTAGAAATAAACTTATCTAGTTGTTGAAATCCTTCAGGTATTGACCACGCAAGTAAAATAAGCATTGCCTGATAAGCAATATATTGATTGTCATTATGAAGAAGCAATTTTAATTTTTCAACCCTTTCAAAATCTATTTTTTCAAGGAGTTGAACTTCATTTAAATCATATCCTTCATTTCCTTCTTCGTTGTAGTGATAAAGGAGGTCGTTTATTTCGTTGTTCATTTAATTAGGTTTTATTGATAGTTTAATATATAAGAAATATTCAGTTTCATATATTTTTCTTTTCATTTTGTTGTAATATATATTTTAGAATCATTGTTATTCATTGATTTAATAAGGAGGTATTCTAATCTCATTATTAACTTCAATATAAAAAAATATATTTTTCGGGTTTATAGATCAATCCTGTAACTTGAAATTAAGCCAGAAAAAAATCATTTTGATTGAGTGGCTTTCTTGATAAATAATTTTTAATTTTCTTTTAATTTCAATATTATATTTTGATTTTTAAAATCTAATTCTCATTTATTTATACTATTTTGCCATATTTGAAAATCTCTATCTCTTAGATGTTCTAATATTTTAACATCTTTTTTCTTTAAATTTTAATTTCAAGTAAATTTGATGTAGAGGATAAAAAACTAAATGATAAGTAGTATTTTTTTTGTTTATCAATTAAATAAGACACACCATGAAAAGATAAAAACATATAGTCTTTTATTTGTTCTATCTCTGCTTTTAATTTCAATATTTCACTTTCATGAGGGCTTATATTATACATATGATTAGATATATTTATGGGAATACCTATGGATAGCCCAGAACTTTTTAACATTTTTTTTTGTTCGTCATATACTTTGATGCAATTTCTTGCTAAGGATCCTGTATCGTTAGAAAAAGAAAACTCTATAGTTTCATCGGTAAGATTTATCATTTCTATGATTAAGATAAAATTATTTTTTTCAATATTATAAGAAATATTCAAGTTTATTTTTTTTGTATTCATAGTTTTATTTTTAGTAATTTCCGTATTCATTTCGTAAAACACTTCCTATATGATCATTTAGTTTTTCTATTTCTTTTTGAGATATACCTAACTTTTCGGCTTCTTCAAGAATTCTAACTTTGGCATCATATTCCCACAAATCAACATTATCATAAATAGTTCCTCCATTTGCATATACTGTTCCTCTTTCAGGATGTCCATTCAAATCTTGCAAAGCATGATAACATTCTTCGTAAAAAGTTGCTACATTAGGGTTTTCTTTTAAAGTAATCACTCTTTTGAAAGTTCCATCGGGTAACTCTATTGATCTATATAATCCATTAAGATTATTATCAAATAGCTTTAACTCCCCTCGCTACCGCACGAATCCTTTCGTGTGGTTACTATTATCTAAAAACAAAAATATGATTAAAGCTCTCCTTTTTCACCTCCTTTATTTGTTACTTCTACAACTTCTGTAACTTCTCCACTCGCCAGTAAAACCCAAGGATTAACGCTTCCGTAAAGATAAAATTTAAATCCTTTTACAACAATTTTAAAGCTTTGACTAAGCTCAAATAAAAAACCGAAACTTTTTTAGAGTTTCGGTTAAAAAAAATTTAAATGTGATTTTATTGATCTAAATAAAACTCTATATCTGTATCTTCAAATACTACACCTGTCAGTTTTTCTTCTTCTATTTTTTTCTTAAGATGTTCTGAACAATAAATAAAATGTGAATTAGCAAATCTTAAAATATCTGTATATTTATATAAGCTTTTTTAGGCAAAATAGTTTTTGTAGCATCATCTAATACAACCTCCCATCCTTTCTCAAATAATTCTTCTTTATTATTAATGATGATTTCTTTACCGCCATCACGCCATGACATTAGGGTTGAATCTATTCTAAAAATAGTTTTAGTATAATTTATATTTTCAGTATCTATAACATTAAAAAAAAAAATAATTTTCAATTAAATTTTCACCTTTATATATACTCGTATTTAGAAACTTATAATTTTCCTTTATACTATTTTAAAATATTATTTTTAGCTTACTACTAATAAAAAAACCATCTAAAAATAAATAATTACTGTTTAAAATATCCGTTAGATTTGCTTCCGCGTTTAACGCAAAATTATATACATTAATTTCACTTGTATCAATAAATCTGTTTTTTCGATTATCATTGTATTTTTTAATCTCAGATTCTTTGATCAAACTTCTATTATAAAAATTGTCAATTTGTGCTCCTTTAGAACCTATTATATTCTGGTCTGTAGAATAATTTATTCGATAATATTTTAACATAACATATAGATAATTTTAGAATAATTCATTAATTTTTGTTGTTGGGTTATCTTCTATTTTCTTCAATACTTGTGACGCTATTTTTTCTAGCATCATTCTAGCTTGACTCTCTGTAATTTCATCAATGCTTTTTCCAGACGTCAGTAAAAGAGCCCCAATCATATCTTCAACACCATTTGTATACTTTGGATGGCTTGCATGTACTCCATCTTTTAAATGTTCAAATTTGCTACTAAACTGTTTCAACCATTTAGCATTTATTTTCCCGTTAAATTCAAAGCCTCCTTCTATTGCTTTTTGTACAAACTTACCAACTTTTTCATTTGATATCAATTCGATTGGAATCAAGTGATGTGCTTGTTCATATTTCTTAGCCAGATGTTTTCCAGCGTTTTTTGCAATACTGCTTCGATTTTTAATTATGTCTGCAGCTTTTTGTCCATAGTCTCTTATAGCTTTTTCATAGTCAAATGAATCTACACCATTTATGATCTTTTGCCTAGCGGAATCATCTGCTAATTTCAAAAACTCATCTGCATCTTGAGTTCCGTCTTCTATAGCCCTTACAAATTTGGACTTTTTTGTTCCTCTTCCTGTCCCAATAAGGATTCCCTCAATTTGTTCACCTGCTATAGTTTTAAACTCTCCTTTTTGGCCTACTTTTTTACCTCCTTTATTTGTTACTTCTACAACTTCTGTAACTTCTCCACTCGCCAGTAAAACCCAAGGATTAACACTTCCGTAAAGATAAAATTTAAATCCTTTAGTCAGGGTCTAAATAAAAAACCGAAACTTGTAAAATTTCGGTTTTTTATTTAAAGTTTATCATCTAATTGAGCAAGACGAAAGTAAATATCTCTTTTTATTGTAGTATATAATTATTATTTAATAAATACTTCTTCAACATTAAGTTCCATGAATTCAACACCTGATATTTTTTCCTTCTCAATCCTTCTTTTTAGTTCTTCTGAACACCACATAACCGTATCTATTTCTGGTCGAAGTAAATCAAAATATTCATCCATAACTATTTTTTTTGGATAAGAACTAAATAAAACACCTTCTTCTTTAGTGATTCGCTTATTTTCTTTGACCAAATCTTTGAACGAATTAATCGGTGAATTAATTTCTTTTTCAAACTCAGGTTTGCGTAAAGACTTAATTCTTTTATTGATTACAAATATTGATTTTTTATAATCAATATTTGATATACTTTCAATATTTAAAAAAAAATATTTCCAATCTGCACATTGATGTCCATGAATTTTAACATCCATAAATCTATAATTAGAAATTTTATATTCTTCTAAAATAGTTCTAAGTTTATTATTTATAAAAAAACCATCTGAAGATAAAAAAACAGAACTTAAAACATCTGTTTCATTAGCTTGAACATGAGCCTTAAACTTAGTCATATCAAAGGTATCATCCAATAATTCGAAATGATTAACACCATATTTCGAAACTCTTTCGGGTGTATTATTTTCAAAATCAACAAAATCAATCAATTGCTCTTTCTCTGATTTTACACCGGTAACATCTGAAGATATAGAAGATTTTATTCTATAATATTTAACTAGTTTCATGTTTAAAAAATTATATCATTAATTTTCATATTTTTATTTACTGTAATAATCTCATCAAGAGATTGAGAAACTATTTCTAGTACTTCTTTAGCTTCTTGTTTAGAAACCTGACTTAGAGATTTCCCTAATTCAGTTTTAACAGTATTCTCTATAAAATCTACAACTCTATTTGTATATTGAGGATGACTCGCATGAACCCCATCTTTTAAATGTTCGAATTTACTACTAAACTGTTTTAACCATTTTGCATTTATCTTTCCATTAAATTCGAAACCTCCATTTATGGCTTTCCGTATAAACTCTCCAACTTTTTGATTTGTTATCAGTTCTATTGGAATCAAGTGATGTGCTTGTTCAAATTCTTTCGCCAAATGTTTTCCTGCATTTTTTGCAATACTGCTTCTATTTTTAATAATATCTGCTACTTTTTGGCCATATTCTTTAACAACTTCTTCATAGTTAAATGAATCTACACCTCGTATAAGCTGTTGTCGCGAAACATCATCGGATAATTTTAAGAATTCTTCTACATCTGTTGTACCATCTTCTAAACTCTTTACAAATTTAGATTTATTTGGATTTTTACCAATTCCAACAAGTATTCCTTCAATTTCATCCCCACTTTTCGTAAGAAACTTACCTTCTTCACCTACTTTTTTACCGCCTTTATTAACGACTTCTGTAATTTCACCACTTGCCAGTAAAACCCAAGGATTAACACTTCCGTAAAGATAAAATTTAAATCCTTTAGTCAGGGTCTAAATAAAAAACCGAAACTTTTTTATAGTTTCGGTTAAAAAAAATTTAAATGTGATTTATTGATCTAAATAAAATTCTATATCTGTCTCTTCAAATACTACACCTGTCAGTTTTTCTTCTTCTATTTTTTTCTTAAGATGTTCTGAACAATAAATAGAACTTGAATTGGCAAATTTAATTATATCAACATATTCTTTAAGAATAGCTTTCTTTGGAAGTATTTTCATCGTAGGATCATCCATAATTACTTCCCAAGCCTTTGAAAATAATTCTTCTTCGTTATTAATTTCAATTTCTCTACCTCCATCACGCCAATTAACAAGAGAAGCATCAACTCTAAATGAGCTTTTTTTGTAATCTATGTTATCTGTATTAATTACATTAAAAAAGAAATAGTTAACAATTTTTTCGCCTTTTTTATATAAAGTTGTATCTAAAATTTTAAATTTATATACTATCGTTTTTTCAATAATTTCTCTCAATTTTTTGCTAATAAAAAAACCATCAAGTTTTAAATAATCGCTACTCAATATGTCTGTTAATTTAGATTTTTTGTCCATACTAAAATTGTGAAGATTTATAATTTGATCATCAATGAAAGTATTTTTCATGTTATCTTGATACAAGTCAATAACTTGCTTGGTCAAGTTTGATTTTTCAAAAAAATTGTTAATTTGAGATTCACATCCCGAAATCTTTTCATCAACACTATAAGTGATTTCAAAAAATTTAATCATATTAATATTGTTTTCAATTAAATAAGTCATTAATTTTTGTTGTTGGATTTTCTTCTATTTTCTTAGCTAATTTTTTAGCAATATTGTCCATAATAGCTTTCGCTTCATTTTCTGATATTTCATCAATATTTTTATTTAATCCTACTAAGATATCATCCAACATTTTTTCAACTCCTTTGGTATAATTAGGATGGCTTGCATGAACTCCGTCTTTTAAATGTTCAAATTTGCTACTAAACTGTTTCAGCCATTTAGCATTTATTTTCCCGTTAAATTCAAAACCTCCTTCTATTGCTTTTCGAACAAGCTTAGATTTTTGTATTAACTCAATAGGAATTAAGTGATGCGCTTGTTCAAACTCTTTGGCTAAATGTTTCCCTGCGTTTTTAGCAATACTGCTTCGATTTTTAATTATGTCTGCAGCTTTTTGCCCATATAACTTAATGGCTTCTTCATAATTAAATGAATCTACACCATTTATTATTTTTTGTCTAGCGGAATCATCAGCTAATTTCAAGAATTCATCCGCATCTTGAGTTCCGTCTTCTATAGCTCTTACAAATTTAGATTTTCTTGTTCCTCTTCCTGTACCGATAAGGATTCCCTCAATTTGTTCACCTGCTATAGTAGTAAACTCTCCTTTTTGACCTACTTTTTTACCTCCTTTATTTATTACTTCTTTTACTTCTGTAACTTCTCCACTCGCCAATAAAACCCAAGGATTAACGCTTCCGTAAAGATAAAATTTAAATCCTTTGACAACAATTTTAAATCCTTTAAATTTAAAACGTTTCGCTAAGTTTTCACCTAACTCGTCTAAATTTTTAGCGCCTTTAGCTATTCCTTTTCCTATTCCCTGAACAAAGAACTTCGCTTTACCAGCCTGTTTTACAAATCCTTTTCCGGTAGCAACAAGAGCATTTTTGCCGGCTTTCAATGTGCTTTTCGCTCCCGCTTTGGCTAAATTAACCACTCCTTTCACTCCGCCTTTGGCTGCTGTTTTTAATACTTTAAACAATGCAGCAGAATCGAATAAAAGTATGAAAATTAATTCAACTAAAATAATCCCGATTGCTCTTGCTAAAGCTTTTCCTGCGGTAGCTGTTTTTCCTAGCCAACCATCAGTCATAAATGTTTTGAAGAAACCACTCGCTTTTGCAACTGCTTGTGCCATCATTATAGCAGCAAAGATTTCGAGTGCAGGTGGAATCAATGCAAAAATAGCTCCTGCTGTAAGAATCGCCAATGCGGTTATTCCGAGAACAATTGCAGCTCCGATACCAATATACTTCCATTTGTTTTCTTCCCAGTTTTTCTTAATTCCTGACCACATCTGCTCTTTTAGGTAATACATACGAACCAAAGGAGTCCAAGGACCTACCAATTTCATTTCTTCAGGCATTGAGCTTTCTGTTGCAGCCTGTTTACCAGAAGCACTTCCTGTATCTGTACTAGGCGGTGATTGTTTGTTTTGATAATCAATAAACCAATCAGCTTGAGCGTATGGATCGGCTGGAATGTCTTGTTTTTCGGCTGCAGTTGCATCACCTTCCATTTCTTGTGATCCGGCAGCAGATTGTTTAAATAGATCAAGCGTATTGTTATTGGCTCCGAAATTAATTTCACCATTACTGTCTTGTAATTGAGAGAGAAGTTCCGGGCTCAATTCCATATCATTCGTTACAGGATCAACATGGAAATCACTTTCATCGTAAGAGTTTCTTCCTAACAAATCAGAGTATTCTGAATCCGATCCTGAGCTTGCAGCCTTAGTCATTGCTGTTTTTTCAAATGGTAACGGTTTTGTTACATCCATTCCCAAAAACTCTTCAGAAATTTGTCCCATAAAGTTATCCGGCATTACCATAGCCGAACTTGTCAAGTTGTATAAACCTTCCATTATTTTTATAATTCCGGCTACAATAAAATTAACCGCATCAAGAATCAGGTTGTAAAAATCCTGCAGTGCGCCAATAAGTGTATCTACTGCTTCTGCCAAGAAATCAATAATAGCAACAACTGCTTTTTTGAAGACTTCAAATGTTTCGTTTACGAATTTTTCGGCAACCGCAACGTATTTGTCTATTTTGGCTTTTAGTCGGTCTCTGATACCAGGGAACGCCGCCAAAGCAAAGTCTAAGAAACCTTTTAACAACGAAGCAAAACCTTTGATAAAGCCTACAATTGCTTTTCTTGCTATTTCTAATGCTGCTAAAACTAATTTTTTGGCCGCTTCAAAAAGAACTTTTACCGCTTCTCTGAGTTTGGTAAAAATAAAATTCAGCGCATCTTTGAGGGCGTTAATAAATGCTGTAGCTTTATCTGCAACCCAACCAAAGAAACCTCCGCTCTTTTTCTCTTCTTGCTCCTTTTTTTCTTTAGCATTTTTATCTGCGACTTCTTTTTTCTTACGCGCTTCTTTATTAGCGTTATCAATATGACCCTGAGCTGCAGTTTCACCTCTGCTTTTCTCCGTTTTTATATTTCCGAGAGTTGTTTTGGCCTGGTTGCTCGATTTTTTCGCAAAATCAGATTCTGTTTTATTGAGCTCATTTTGCCACTCAGTTCTTGATTGATTAACGTCAGCTTGAGCGTCTTTTACAGATTTCAGCTGTTTTTCCTGCGACTTGTTTTTCTCTTCATTTATTTGATTTTCAGAAGATTTTTCATGTTCAATTACTTTTTGATTATGCTCAAATTCTGCCGTTTGATATTTCTCGGTTTCGGCTCCTATTTTTGATTGAATGATCGGTTCAAATTGAGCATTGATACTAGCTTCATCAATACCATCCAGTTTTAAAGCATCCATAGGTTGTTTTTTAACAGCTTTGGAAGTTATTTTACGAGAGGATTTAAGGGTTTCATCGTTTGGTTTTTTGATAATGCTGTTTTCACCATAATCTTTATGAATGTCTTTTGCCGCCTGATTTTTTTTGATACCCATATCTTGTGCAGCATCATTTTGCTCAATTGATAAGTGTTCTGTATCGGCTTCTCCACTAAGATCTAAATTTGCACTTTGTTGCATTCTTGTAGGAATTGCAGAAGTATTTAGCTGAATTCCTCTAAGCTGATCATGAGCCTGTCTTTCAAAAGTTCCGTTTTTAGCACCTGCTGAATTAAAAGAATAGCTTACTTTTTTCAATGGCTCGCTTTGCGGGAAAGAGACTTCTTTTGACTTAGGTTTTTGAGCTGCAGATTTCACTGTCTTCTTGCTTGATTTTGCTACAGTTTTATCTTTACCGGCTTTACCTTTTGCTTTAGATCCGGAAAAAGCACTCCCTATTTTTGCATTCACTTTTGGAAGTTCTCCTTTTGCTTTCTCGGTTTGGCTATTTAAAAGTGCAGTACTGCTATTTTGTACCGCATTAAAATCACTAACCAATTGCGTAGCCGGAGAACTTGACAAGTCAGCCAAAGAAGCATCGGTTTTGCTCTTGCTCACTGATTTTGCTTTTTGTTTCGGCTTTACTTCCTTGTCTTTTTTGCTCTCTTGATGATTTGCAGCTTGTTCTTGTACGGTCTTTGGTAAATAAGTTCCCGATTTAAGATCGTTATAATCACGTGCCTGATCAATATTCAGGGTTGTCATATAACCTTTCTCAATCTCTTTAGTATCGGGATGATTGATATCGCCGGTTTGAGCCAAACTTTCCTGAAGTTTTCCATACATTATTTCTGAGCCTTGGTCGTAAATGGTTTGCGAGCCATGAACAGGTACGATACTTCCATTAAGGTTTCCTGATCCGGAATTACCTTTTGATTCTTCAGACTTTTGGGTTTGTACGCCTCCTACCTCTACTTCAGATAAAGGTATAACCGATGGTTCTTTTTGCCGTTGATTTTTAGTCTGGCTTTGTTGGACTTTATTGTCTTTTTCTACAGGTTTTGCTGTTTTCATTGACTTAGTTTTTTTATTTCATATTGAGTTAGAAGGCATACAAAACGCAATTGATGTGATTGCGTTTTATATACCTGTTGATCTGAGGAATCAGACCGTGTATGGTGAATTTTTAAGAATTGAAGTACCCAGCTTTGGGGTGAGAAATGGGTATGCTGAGTTATTTACAGTGTTACTTTCTTGCTTTTCTAAATATTCAAGTTTTCAAATTCTTAATTTCAAAATTCACCCATTTTTTTGAGAATTACCTGCTTTCTGATTGAGGGATTCTGTAGTTGCAGTAGGCTTTTTTTAAGAATCTTTTCTATCTAAATGACGTAGGTATTTTGATTCCCTGTTAAATATTTTCATCTTTTTTATCTTCCTCATCCTCAAAATGTCTATCTGTTTTTACACCGTATCTATTTTCAATAAAAAGATTCACTGCTGTGTCAATCCAGTTTGGCAGATTGGTAGTGATCATTTTCAGGAATTTATCATAACCATAACCAAGCACAAACAATACTCCTGTAGAATACCATTTATCATGCAGGTCGGCTCTATTCATTAAATAACTCATTGTAAAACCTACAATTACAACAATTGCCAAGGTGACAAAATGCTCCCATAATTGTTTTTTCTCTTTGTTTTGTATTGAGACCAGTACCCTTAATAATCCTCCTGAAAATGCAATTGCAGTTCCGATTAAAAGAGCTTTTAAACCATCCAAATTCATTCTTCCTATATATTATTTATTAAAAATTTTATTTTTTTCGCGAATTATAGATGTAAAACTATTCCTCATCAAGTATGTACATGTCATCTAAAAATCTTTTGCTTTTTCGAATGTTTCCCTTTTCATTTACATAGGCTAATTCGTCAATAAGATCATTGATGTCTTTTTTAGGTTTTTTCAATTTTTCCTTACTTTCTTTATTTTTTTTATTCTTTTTTTTATCTTTCTTTTTCATGGTTTCTAAAGTTGATTAAATGGTTGGTTGTTTTTTTAATATTTTGAAAGTTGATTTCTCTAGAAATACAAGGTCAAAACGGTTTCTTTTCAGTCTTTTATTTCGTCTAAAAACAATAGAACTAAAAAACTAAAACCGTTTTTTCCTTATACTTTTATCTACAAGTTTACATTTGAGAAAGAAGTTGTGACAACTCTTTTAATTCATGGTTGATGGGTTAGTTATTAAAGCCAACAGAATGACTTTAAATCATTTTCTCTTTTTAAAATATATAAGACTGAATTTTGCAATATTATTTACAAACTAACTCTCAAGGATAATGTTATATATTGTTCTTTCAGATAAAAACAGCATTTCTGTCAATTCGGTTACAATCACTTTCATCTGCTTATTTTGATTGCGTTTTACATAATCAATTACAAAATTTTTTCTTTTCTCTACTAATTCTTTGCTACGTTTCATTTTTGGTTAAAAGTTTTTATGTTAAAAGTTTTTTTTATAATCAGACAAGTTTCATGGTTATTAAAACTGTCTCTGTTTAAATAAGACAACAAAGCCTCTAAAGACTTATTTTAAGTCTTTAAACAGATGTTTATACATTATTTAATTTTGGTTTTTAGAAGCCGATCTTTGGTATTTTTCTAACAGAAACGATACACCAACTTCTTTGTTTTAAATTTTACTTTTGGGTAAATGATTCTATTGAATATTGATAAGAAATCGATGTTTTATTAACATCCAATAACAGCATTTACTTCTCGTAATTTGTTTGTAAAAGAACACAACAGTCTATTTTACTTTTAAAGTATTTTTAAAAATTAGCAGGTCTGTTTCACAAACTTCATTTGCTCTTTCAATGTATTAATATTCTTACAGTTAGCTATAATTAATCGATATTTTATATACTAAACAGCAGTATTATTCTACATTGTTTGGCTTGTCTTTTAGTTTCAAAAAAAAACAAAAGAGCTAAATGGTTGCTTTATTTTGAAGCAGATAAAAATTAAACGCATTTTTTTCATTTTCAAAACTTAATAAAAACGAACATAATACATTTTAACCTAAGCACAAAAAACGCATTTCGCTGATTTAAAAACATTTCAGGTTCAGTAATTATTAAATAAAACATAAAAATAAAATCCAATTTTCAATTATTTCAAACATAAAAAACAAAATACAATATACTGATTTTCAACCCATAATAATCTATTTAAAAAGTATCTAAATATTAAAATAAAATTAAATCATTAATATAATTTTGTATATTTGCATTGTTCTTTCATAGCGACGAGACAAATATACGAACATTGTTCGTTTTTCAAAATAAAAAATGAACATTTTTCATATATTTTTATAAAATAACTATAAACATATCAAAATGAACTATTTAGAATTCAAAGAAATCAGAAAGAAACTAAAGATGAAGCAGGCTGATATAGCAAAATCTATAGGTGTTGGTACCAGAGCCGTACAATACTGGGAGAAAGGCGAACGAAAAATACCGGAAACCACCGCTTATTTTGTAACCAATCTATTACAGGAACAAGAAAACAAATTAAATGACGGTGCATCACCTGTTGTTTTCTCAGATTTAAAAATCATGAATGTTCCTCTTGCCAATCAATATGCACAAGCCGGCTATTTGCACAACTTTGCTGATGAAGAATATATAGAAAGTTTACCTACAATTCCTTTTACTGATGATGTAGAGCACCGAGGTGAATACATGTGTTTTGAAGTGAAAGGAGACAGCATGGACAACGGATCTTACGAAAGCTATCTGGAAGGCGATATTATTTTGTGCAGAAACATAAGACATGATTACTGGATGAGCAAACTGCATTACGACAAATGGGATTTTGTAATCGTTCACAAAGAGAAAGGAATTCTTGTAAAGCGAATCGTCAACCACGATGTTGAGAGAGGCATTATCACCCTTCATTCTCTAAATGAATACTACGAAGATTTTGAAATCCATTTACAGGATGTTGCAAAGCTTTTTAATATTATCAGCACAAGAAGAAAAAATAACAGAAGATAATTACAAGACCCGATTTATTCAATAAAATCCTCAAAATTTGAGGATTTTATTAAAGGTCTTTTCCTAAGTAATGCTTAGGAGTGTGAACAATCAAAATCATTCACAGCTTCTAATATCTCACCTGTTTCCGGTCTTACAACATAAACCTTATTCGGAGTAACACTTGAGAATCTTATCCATCTGATTCCATTATTTTTGAATTTTTCAGGTACACCTTGATCAAGAATTTTTAGATTGTCTATTGTTGCAACCTTGCCATTCGTCAAATAAATTAAACTTCCAATACTTGGTAGAGATGTTTTTAAAATCATTTTCGTATTCCAAACGTAATCTCTTAACCCAAAGCAAATATCATTATCAAAATCATCATGATCAGCCAAACAATTAACATCTAAAACTTTTTGACTGCTCCATTTTCCTGATGTAAACTTAAAAACATTCGACCAACCTGAGACTTCAGATGTAGAGCAATGTTTTCTGGCTCTTACATGATAAACAGTACCTTGCTCAATAGTTCCGTCATTCATTTCAATATATTCAGTGGGATTATAATTATATCCCATAATAACTCTAAAATAAACAATATCTGTAAATTTATCATCTTTTGCTATTTGATATTCTGCCGCATAAAAATTATTGCTGTCTACCGTATAGTCCATAATGATTTGATCATCCGTTCCTAAATAAACATTGCCAATAGACGGAGTTTTACAAGATGTCAGATTACACTTACCCACCTGAAAATTAACTATTTCCTGATCTGTAGTTCCATTTACTGTTAATGTTAATGTTAACTCATATTGATCCGCAGATTGAATACCTTCAAGAGTAACCTCATTTCCATTCGAGGGTGCAGGGTTTTTGGTATATTCAATAGATGAACCTGATGAACCTTGGATTTTATAGTGCGCAGATGAAGATGTAATTGGCTCCGAAGATGTATAATCATAATCTATCTTACATACAACTTTACAATTTGCTGCTTCCATTATATTATTTTTTCTTATTTATTAATTAATTGATGTATAAGGGATGATTGTTTTGTTTATAAATCATCCCTTTACAATAGGTATCACACAAATTTTAATTAGTCTTAACGATATACATTTACAACCAATATATTAGATTGAGCAAATGCTCCGCTGTCAACATCCAAAACTGTAAGTTGGAACTCATATTCGTCATCCACTAAATCTTTCACATCAAGAATGGATGTATTAGCTCCGTTAAGAGTTACCATCGGACCTTTCAATTTTACCCATGAATAGATAAGCGTTGGCGGTCCCTGAGCTATTCCGTTTAATTTAAAACTCTCTTCCTTTAGTGCAACACGCGAAGGTCCTGTTGCCTGAACTGCAACGGCAGGCATAACAGACTCGCAGCAATTTGTATCTGAGAATCTGATCTCTTTTATTACAAGAGAAGCTCGAGGAGGATTGTACCAATTATTTATCGTTATAACCTCAGTACATTCTCCGTTACTCACGGTCACCTTTATCGGTGGAATATTTTTGGAACTCACGTTATATAACTTACAACTTACATTCCCACTAGAATCCGGGTTTAATGGAGACTGAATACCATAATCTCCAAAATCCCAGCTGTAATTATAATTTGTGAAATCTTGTCCATTTTGCTGAGTAACTTTAAAGTGTATGACTGTTTCATTTGAACCACCACTTGGATAATCAACAGCAATCACATTAATCTCAACATCCGGCTGCGTAATAACCTTAATACTACAGTTGGTCGATTGTCCGTCTACAGTAAAGGTAATCACCTGACCGTGTAAACTTGCATTTATCAATTGTGGATTAAAAAGGTATTGTCCATCATCATCTATTACCACACCTCCACCAACGCTGGCTTTCACAACTCCTCCTACAGGAGATACTGCAAAAGGCATAGAAGATGAATTAGAACAAACAACAGCTTTTGGCAAACTTAATTGAACTGAAGCTTTGTACCAATCTCTTATCGCGATATCCTGAGTACATCCACTGCCACTCACCTTCACTTTTATGGTCGGAATTCTTGTTGGCACCAGATTATAATAAGTATAATTAACATTTCCTTTTGCATCCGGTTTCAGCGTAATAAAGCTTCCATTATCCCAGAAATCCCAACTGTAAGTATAGTCTTTAAAGTTTTCACCGGAAACAACCATATTTACCGTCGTTCCGATTGCTCCTCCTTCAGGATAGAAGACATGATCAACAACCACTTTTATCTCCGGTTGTGCAATAACCTTAATACTGCAATTAGTAGGTTTTCCATTTACAGTAAAGGTAATTTCCTTACCATGTAAACTTGGATCTACCAATTTTGGATTAAAGAAATACTGACCACCATCTAGTTCCACACCTCTACCTACATTTGCAACAACCTCTCCATTCACAGGAATTACGGTAAACGGTATACGTGCTGCTTCAGCACAAATAACAGTACTTGGTAAACTCAATTTAACATCAGTTTTTGGAGTACAACATGTGTACGGAATTGAAAAATCTGCTACAACTATTGATTCTCCGTCGATAATCTCATAAACAATTAAAAAAGTACCTTTACGTTCTACTCCGCGTTTATGTTCTAATCCCGGATTTTTTTCTAAATATTCATTGAAATAAGCTTTTGACAAGTCTTTATTATTTACTAATCCCTGTAAAGACAAAGCCATAATATCAAATCCCAATTGATGCTTATCTCTAATTTCTTTTATCTGCTCAAAAGCATCTTGATAAAGCATCCCTTGATGACCTTCAATATTATAAAAAGAATTTTTATCAATGTTAAAATCTAAAGGATTTTGAATATGCATGTCTGATGACAGCAAACTAACATCATATCCTAAATTTTCTCTAAATGATCGATTGCTTGTTTTATCAAAATTCCAAGCTTTCAAAAACTCATCTGTCACCTGATAATAAAAAGGAATTGCTTTATTGCTAAGAGGATTTAGTTTTTGAGATGGAGTGATTTTAATTTGTGCTTCATTTTCAAAACTATCAGAATATCTGAAGTTTTGTGCCTGTTGCTTAAAACGATTAATTAACAGCTTGACTCTTTGTGTCGCTTTTTCATCATCTAAAACAGGTGAATTATAAAACAGATGTCTTGAGAAATCTAATTGCTTGTCTGATATTAATTTTCCAAGCATTACATGTTTAGGAAAAGAAATTAAATCGGGAAGGCATTTCGTAAATGCTTTTGGAAGTAATTTTACAATTTCAGAATAGGTATCCATTAAATCTTTTACTACATCATAAGCATACTGGAAACCTGTTTTTTGAGCAAGACATTCTTCAATTGAAATTTTGAAGTTTTGATAATCAACAGTTGAAACGCCTATTATTTTAGCGATTTCATTGATTTTTTTGAAAACAATATCACCATACCCATTTCTCTCTAAAACATCCTGATACATCTTCTTTAAGTCAGAAGAGAAAACCTCTTTTTCTACTCCTCTTTCTAAAATAAGTCGCTCTACAATCACTCGTTCCTGAGTTGCAGCACTCATTATACCATCTATAAACAGAGGATGGGGCTGAATCTGATCACTTTCAAGAATATGATTAATTCCTGCAGCTGTAGTAACCAATACTTTCAGGTTTCGAATTTGTAGGATCCCATGATTATCACAATCAACCCCTCTACAAGGTTTAATTTCTTTTTCGTCACTTTCTAAATACAGCAGTAAATATTTGTCTTCTAAACTTGAAAGACTGTCAATAGGTTGAAAATCAAGATTTGCTTCTTCTGTTGTTGCCAATTCCCAAAGCTCAATTTGACTAGTAGATCCAGTATTAAATGCAGGGTATCTTATTTTGAAATTATCATACACTTTAAAATGTGTAAACTCTTTATTTTCTAATTTAATTTTCTTCAGATCACTTACATACAACTCTTTACTTACCTCACCTGCATTATTTAGGGTAAGTAAATCTCCATCAGTTGTAAGAGCCACACCCTGAGAAAGTTGTATTTTGTTTAATTTGTTATTTACATAAATAAGTTTGGGTTTGAGACCACACAAAATACCTACTCCCTGCAACATTACTCTAGACAAACGATCCTGATCTTCGAAAAAATCTAAAAACTCGTTGAATTGGCTGTAATCTATATATTGTCCTTTACTGAATTTTCGGTATTGGACGGCAATATTACTTAATTGATTCTTCATTATTATTAATTTTTTAATGATTCATTAAGGTCATTTAATACACTCCATAGACAGTATTTCTGCCTATGGAGTTGATATTAAACTATTTCTCCTTTCTCGAATTATTTTCTTGTTACACCTGTACAAGGGTTAATTGATAAGAAATTATTCTGCGGATAACCGTCATAAATCGGAACCAGACTGTCTGCAAGGAATATCTGAGTCCAGGCAACTCCTGTGTGACAACGATTCAATGCACATTCAAGAGAGAATGATATGAATCCGTCTGGTGACAATGCTGCAATTTGCTGTGCTTCATCTTGATTAATAACAATTTCACTTGCTCGATCATATCCTTTATAAGTATTCGGATCATAAGCAGGACCTTTAGGATAATTCTTTTTATCATTAGAACCTCCAGTATTACTTAAGAAAACATTTCCATTCGGGCTGCCTCCTATGATTAATCCGTTCCCTTTTAAATTAAATGTAGCTTCATTACAAGTATGGCTTCCTCTTTCCTTCGCGTGTATATACTGTACAAGAATTCTCATACCTGTTAAACAAGCAATGGTAGATTGTCCGGTTAATTTCACCGGTGCTAATCTATAAACTGTACTACATCCGTTACTATTAGTTACTGTAAGTGTTGGGTTGAAAGTATCTTCCTGACCGGCAATCAGTTTGTAAACATGAGTTTTCTTAGTAGTCGGTGCTTCGTTTTGAATAATCTGACTACCATCATCAAAGTTCCATGTAAACGTAAGACCCGTAAAGTTACCAACAACATCAAATGCAACTGTTGCATCCGGATTTGTTGTATTTGGATTTGTTGTAGGAGTCTCATAAGTAACGGTACCCGCAGTTACTGATGTTATTTCCGGATTTTTATGTACAATCATCTGAGCTTCCACAGAATCATCATTAACAGTAAATTTAATGGTCTGACCTAAATAATTTGAAGTAACCAAACCAGGATTGAAGAAGTTCTGACCTCCCGATTGTGTAATCGCCGGTATAAGAACACCATTTACAAATGCTTTTACCTCTCCATTTTCCGGAACAACCGTCATAGCAATCGGAGCATCTTTCTGACACAGTTTATTGTCAGGCAGTATTAAGAATACAGGTTCTTTTTTAGAACAGCACAGATAAGGCAATGAGAAATCTGCAAGAACCTGATTGTTTGTTTCATTATTGTAAATTAAAGCAAAGGTTCCACCTGGTTCTACACCGGCTCTATGTTCCAATCCTGATTTTCTCTCTAAAAATTCGCTTAAAAGTTCGCTTACTACATCATCTTTTCTAGGATCCTGCTTTACAACAGTAATACCTTCTTCCGATCCTTCTTTTGAGAATTCAGCTTTGTTCAATAATCTTAATTTCTCATCCAGTTTTGAGATGTTAAATAAAGTATTCTGGGAATCAATTTTTCTATTACTGATATCGCTAGAAATAGATACCAATTGTTTCCTAAGGTCATCAATAGATACCGTTTTTTCTCTAGGTGGTATTTCACCTCCAGGTTTTTCGTCTTTTTGTAAAACCAATGCAATGACATCAAAAGCCAATCCGTATTTTGCTTTAAGATCATTGATGTTTTGTAAAGCCGTTTTATAAGGCAATCCTAAATGTCCTTCAATTCTATAGAAATCATTGTTATCAATATTATAATTCAATGGGTTCTGAATGAAGTCATCTACTGCTAAGTTGGCTGTATGATAACTTAGATTATATTTTTCTCTATCAGTTTTTGTTTTTTCAAAGTTCCATTGGGTCAATAATGGTTTATCTACATTGTAGTAATATGGGATTGCTTTTTCACCCAATCTTACATTAACGTTGGAAGGGGTAATTTTAATCGCTCCACTATAAGACTGAAACCCGTTTATTTTTTGCACAAAACGATTGGCAAGCATTACAATTCTTTCGTAATTCTCGTCATCATTTGTAGTTACTGGCGAATTATAGAAACCATGACGGAAATCGGTACGATCACCTAATTCCAGTTTTGCTCCAACAGCACCCAACATAAGGTGTTTAGGAAATGACGTAATACTTGGGCAACACTCAGCATCCAGATGTAATATCAAACCTTTTATTTCGTTGTAAGTATCAATTAGATCCTTTAACAAATCATATCTATATTGATAATGATCAAATCTTGATCCTCTGCCATCAAATAAAAAATTCAGCTTATCAAGAAGTGTTTGTCCTCCCAGGTTCATGCTTATTCCAAAAGTACCTGCAATTGCATTAAAACCTTCACTTAATTGTACAACAGGAGTGATCGCATCCTGAAATCTTTTTTTCAATTCTGATGCCTCTTTAATCGTAGGGTCTAAAATAACCCTTTTGGCTTCTATTTTAGGTAAGCGATCAAAGAGTTTTTCATACATATTATGAGCTGTATAAATACTGTCTTTTGCATCACCATTCTTCACAAGTTCCAAAACAGAACTAGAATCTGCTAAAAGTACTTTAAGATTAGACACCTGCTCAGATCCGGTATGATCACAATCTGCGTCTTGGCAAGGATTTTCGTCATTAGAATAACTTTCTAAATACAGAATAATAACCTTGTTACGTATAGTATTACGGAAGTCGGATAACAGTTTAAAACCTGCAGCATTACTACCTAAATCCTCATATTCTTGTTGTGTGATTACTTCTAATAGAGGTATTTGCTGACCGCCAATTCGAAAATGCTTGTATCCGATTTCATCAATATATTCTTTGTAATATTTGTAATTTTTAACCCCGAAATCTATAGTAACCTCTGAAGATGTAGCTCCTTTTTGACGCAGGGTTATTAAGTCTCCGTCTGTGGTAACTCCTGATCCCTGTGTAATTGCAATAGTATCAAGATTAAAATCAAGCTCTACACCTCCGGGGTTTTTCTCAAGTGTAGCTTCAGGCTGTAAGATCAAATCTATATAAGTTGATTTAAAACCACACACTACACCTACACCACTCAATCGGGTTCTTGATAATCTGTCCTGATCTTCGAAATAGTCTATAAATTCGTTTAATTGCCCTTCTGTTAACGCCTGATTATCGTTAAACTTTCTATATTGGGTTGTTACGTTGTCTAATTTAGTATTCATTATTTTTCAATTTTTTTGATAAGTTCGATTGTCCTATTATGATTTTTCCATCTAAGTTGTCATCATCCTCTGCTGCACAGTCCAGAAGTCTTCCAGGTCGATAAATATTGTTCAGGTAAGTAAGAGCTTTTACTACATCATGAATACTTTGCCCTAAAACTGCAGTATTGTTTTTTGCTTTATCTGAAAGATATTTTTTAAATGCAACTTCAAAATCAGCCAAGTCGTTTTGAGCGGTTTCTGTTTCGCTGAATCGATCTCCAACCCAGCAGATTTTTGCTAGAACATGAGCCGGAATTTCCTGTCTGATCACTGTTTCGGCATAACGTCTAAAATCAGGATCCTGGAAACGATAAGCAAAGCCCGGAAGAACAACACTTACACGGAAAGAATAAGGATCATAAATATCAATTTCGCAATCTTCACAAGAGCTCATAAGCGCTTCTGAATATTTTATAGGATCTGCTAAAGAAGGATTGGCAATAGAAGAATCTTCCTGAAGGTCATAGGCAATTCTAAAAGTTTCACCAATAGACATACAGCCGATTCCCCCCATGAGTTTATAATCTCGAGCTGTAGGTTTTAATAATAAATGCTCAACAAGGAAAATACCCTCTTCAGTAAAACCATATTTTAAATAATCTACCAGTTTCACAATTCCTTTTTTCAATTCTTTCAAATCAGAATAAGGATTTGTTTTTTTGTGAGTAGCGATTACATTTTGCTTAACGGGATCATCTACAATCTCAAGATAGAAGTTATCGTTCAACGAAACACGGATTTTGATATTTCCAATTAAGCAGAAATTCTTTTCACACTCTTTTAGATTTTTTATTGTCTCTGCAAGATTTTCGTCATCGTCTTTTAATTGTTCTAATGCATTTTTAAGGTCTTCCTGATCAATTTGAATGGTTTGATAAATTGCTTCATTCAGATTTTTGGTTGCAGAATATTCAATTTTGTAAGTATTCACAGACGATAAAACAATATTGCCTTCTGCGTCTTTTACTTTCCAACTATACGTAAATTTATTGTTGCCAATAGGCGTTTTAATAATTGAAACAGGCGATTGAGATAAAGTTCTTTGCGTGTAATCTTTAAGTCCCAACAAACGGGCAATTCTCTTCTGAGCTCCGGAAATATTAGTCGTATTCCAAATATCTGTATCTGAAAACAATGTGTAATTGTACCCTAATCCTCGGTCTTTACTTAATGATGTATACTCGTTTAAGAAGTTCTCTTTATTGCTTAAAACGATTTCGTCTGTAGAATTTCCGTACAATGATTTCATCAAGAAAGTATAGTCACTGAATGTTTCGGCAAAACGAGAGATCAAATGATCTAAAACTTCGTTCCTTCTTTCTACACTATTATCAAGCTCTTCGTACAATGAATCTGTAAGCTGATCATCACTTTCGGTATCATAATCAGAAACCAATTCATCAAAGCCTTTGATGTTTTTAAGAGCTTGTGTGAAATACGTTCTCTTTAGATCACCATTTACACTTAAAACTTCTTTTACTTTTTCAAGATGCTTAAAATAACCGGCAAGAATTTGATCAAAAAACAATAAATAGCCTTTTAACTGTTTTGCCAATGCTTCCCTTTCAGGATTTTGATTTCCTATAATTCCTGATATTCCGACTCCATAAGTGTCTGGAAATTCATTTAAAATAGTAGCATAATTGGCTATATCATAAGAAGTTCCTTGTGGTAAAATCAATTCTTTATTTTGTCTTGCATCTTCTCTAAGAACTTCTTCTTCTCTTTTAAGAGTTTCAATATAATTCTGAACTTTTTCTTTATTGATATTCAACGGAAGAGAACCTTTGCTGTAACTGAACGAACTCAGCTCGCACAATTCAGGTTTTCTGCCTTTTTCAATACAGATCAACCAGTCGTTGTTTTGTTTTACTACGTTATCACAACCCGCAATAGAAATTTCATGAATTTCTTTAACACCATCAATCTTCATGATTTCACTGATGATATCCGAAAGACGAACTTCTCTTCTTAATTGGCTGTTTCTAAGCTCTTCAGTATCAATAAAACCATTATCTAAAAGAGGTCCTTCAAAAATCTGATCTGTAGAGAAACCTCTATCGAGCATCTGTTTCAGTGAATAAAAATGAACTTCCGGAGATAAGTAATTATTAACTGCTCTGGTTACTTTAGCATGTACCAGTTCTTCATCAGCTTTATTGACAAGTCCGATACGTGCACAAACTGCAACTTTTTGGGTTTCGACCTGTTTAATTTCGGCTAAATCTTCACAAAGACTTCTGTTGGCGTGATAACGGTCTAATATTTTAGTATTGATATTAGATTTTTCACATCCAACACCATCAACAACCGTATCAACATCAATATCTTCGGCATAATCTACATAAAGATCATACATTCCTTTTACCTTAAAACTTTCTGTCTTTTTTCCGATAGGTTTAAAGTCAAGATTTCCGTTTTCACAATCAACATATAAAGTTTCAGTTTTAGGAACCAACCAGCAATTTCGGATGGGTCTTTTATGCCCTGAAATCATGTTGATATCGATAAATAATTTTCTGTAGTCAAGCTCTGTTAAAGGTCTTGAAGGCAGAATTTCTGTAGCTTTTAAAAACTGGGTATGAATATCTTTCTTTTCGTCTTCAGAAGTCAAGATATCTTCCATATTCAGATTCATTCTCATCCCAAGATCTGTGATGGCATAGCTTAAAACTTCCAAAGTGGTGATACCGGGATCATGAGAATTGTAATCAGTCCAGAGTTTTCCTCCTAACTTTTCGATGTATTCAATACCTGTTTTTCGTAGAAAATGAAAATCATTCTGGTCTTCAGTTTCTATATTTTTGGGTATACTAATGTGCTTATTTTCTGACATGATTATGTTTTCTTCTATTTATAATTAAATACATACTTGATTTGTAATGCTAACTTTGTGTTCTTTAGCAGAAACCAAAATTGATTTCGGATCTACTTCTATTAAAGCCTGTTTTTGCAGCTCATCATTCACCGATATCTTCACTTCATCAATGTAATCTACATAATGCAGCTGCTCTAAGTAGGTAACAAGCTGATTAACATTAAGAACCACATTAAAATCAATCTCTTTTGCATCTGTAAAAGCCCAAGGAGAGATGTATTTTTTGATATCTTCGTCTAGTTGTTTCAGATAAAATGTTTCGTCATACTGCTCAAAGAATTTCACCTTTGCTTCTACTTTTGCTTCTTTATAATTTGGATTAATTACCTGAGCATCAACATGCATTGTATTTAATTCGTTTACATAATTCTGAATTTTATTCAGGGTTGCTCTGCTTACTCTTGGCTGATAAACATCAAAAGCATTTTTATTTTTAATATTCGGTACCACCATCAAGGTTACATTACCCGGAGCCATATAAGATTTTTCGGAGGTATGGTTTAAACATTTCACTTTAAAAACTTCCGGAAATTCCTGTAATACCAAATGCTCGTAATCCCACTGTGTAATCGCTCTGTGTTTATGTCTCAATCTTTCACTTACACGTCTGTAAAACTCAGGATCTGTTTCCTGGTATTTACCACCAAACGAATTGTAAGGCTGGTCAACAGATTTTACCTGAGCAACTCTTGTGATCAGCTTAGAAATAGTTTCTGCACCTAATCCGTTATTTAAATGAGACAAATCATTATCCTGATTCTGGAATGTCGCTAAAACAGCCTGAGTGTAAATTCCCTGAATTTTGCAGACCGCATCATAGCTTCTTTGTGATCTTGCTCTGACCCAAACCAATCCGTCAGTAAATCTTGTGTGATGGGTGTCGATATCTTTAGAGATTTTAAACTTTACAATCCCCGATTCCAAAAATTTTCTGGTTTCATTCTGAAGGATATTACCCGAAAGATCAATCCATTTATTGCCGGAAAGAATGCTCCATTCTATAAACTCTTTCTCATCAAAAGTATTCACTAAAGGGTTTTCACTTCCTTCCAACATTTGGATTAATAGTGAAACGGTTGTTTGTGGTGTTGCTTCCAGACCGATGTATAATTCACCTCCATTTTTATGTACCGGAACAATTTCCTGTATTTTAGCTTCTTTTTCGTATTGCCCGAATGCATCTTCGTGATACAATTGTACGTCTTCGCTTTTTAAAACTTCTCCTTCAGAATCTGTCTCTAAATCTAAATAAACCTTATCTTTTGCACTGTAATTCAGCTCAATATCTTCCGCAAAAGGAATATACGGTTCATTTGGAATCAGCTTGCCGCTTTCAGCACCGCTCGATAACGCCAATGTATATAGTTTAGGATAAACATCCTGTAATGAAGATTGGTTAAATGTTAATCTGATCGATTCACTTGTACCAGATTTATCACTATTATTCCTGATAGAAAACTGAGTTTGATAACCCGCACCTTCTATTTTTTTAAATACATCAATATTATTAGCTTTTGTATACCAAATTTCTTTGTGCAATAATGCTGTATCTGCTTTAAAATAACCATCAGAACCTACAATCGAAGTTTTTAATTTTTGATAATCTGCTAAGCTGACGTTTTGATTAGGCTTAATAACATATCCGTTGTATAAATCTGTTATAGAATTCGGAGTATTTTTCCAATTGATGGTAATGTCTGCATCTTCCCATTTTTTTGAAAACATTTCAGGACATTTAATAAAAAAATTAGATCCTTTAATTGGTTGTGCAGTAAATGGATAATAAGGTTTTTCTGAATTTAATGCACCATTATCATTTTCTATCTGAATAGATTTTACTCCTTTTACATTAACCGCTATTTCTATGTTTTTTACTAACGTTTCTGAAAGAGCTTCATAAATATCGTAGTATTCTTTTCCTTCAATCATAAACCTTACAACAGGGAAATTGGTCTGAAAAGTTTCTAGCAAAACTTCCTTATTGTACTTTACAACTGGCTGGAAATCTTTAGGTAATGTAAAAGAAAGTTCTAATATGTTTTCTTTGTTTTTGAGACATTCTAAAGGAACACCTGATAACCATTCTTTTTCTCCGCTACAAAGCACTTTGATATTATTTACAATATCTTCATTCTTAATACTATGTAGTTTTTGCGCTGAATTTTCCTCAAAAACGATTGTAAGAGTTACTGTTCTTTCACCTTCTTTTAAATCAAATAAAGATGACGCCACCGAGAATCCCAGTTTAGCTTTTGGAAGCTCTTTATAAATAGATCTTTTTTCTGAGATCGTTTCATTAGCGTTGTACCCGAAAGGCCACCAATAATTGCTTTCTTCCGGCAATTTATCACCAAGACCATCTGCAGTATTTGCTTTCGGAGCCATTTTTAGCTCTCTTTCTTTACCGTCGTTTAAAAAACTTTTTACCTCGACAACTTTTGCCTGATTGGCAATAAGATCATCATTAGTTTTGTAAACTCGTTTTTTTCCACCAGCATCTTTATCGCCATCCAGCAATGTTCCGGTTGGAATTTTTTCCTGAAGCGCTTTTTTTGCCAATTCAAAAATCACATAGACTTTGTCTGATTTGGCATCATTTTTTTCAATTTGAAGAATTTCATTATAATAGAAATCCAAATGCCTTTTCGTTAAATTATTGAAAGCTTTTTTTGAGAAATCTAATAACTTTAAAAAGCAGACAAATAATGTTAAATGGGGAGTTAAGTTGCTGTCTTGCTCAAACTGGGACATCAAATCTGCAACCTGTTTTTTCATACTTTTGTACTCAACGCTTTCTCTACGTGGGATCGCATCAGGACCATCATCACCCAGGAAGAAGTTTCCCCATTTTCCTTTTGGTGTTGTATTATCATCTTTGTCAAAATAGTTTACACGTCTCGCAAAGTTGTTTGCGAACAATAGCCAATCAAACAAATCGAAATCGTGTAATTCAAGATTGCCCGGATCTAATTCTGCTAAAAAGCGCTGCATTTGTGATTTTCCTTCACGATAATGTGAAAATGTATCTGTTTTTTTCATTTGTTTATATTTATCTTTCTATGGTCAGATGCAATACTTATTGTAATGTTGGTAGTATTCAAAATGGCTACAGACATCCCGTAATTCATTATATTTCAGTTGCTTCCTCTCTATAAAAAGGAAAAACAATATTGCTTCTTGTATTGGTATTTCTTACTTCGTAGTCAACTGTTATTAAAACTTCACCTTCAAGCTCATCTTGGGTATCAATTTCAATACTTAAAATGTTTATTCTAGGCTCGTGGTATAAAATAGCACGCTCAATGATCCCTTTCATTTGGGTAATCAATGTTAAGTCTAGAGGACTAAAGAGCATTTCCTGCAAATCGCATCCGTAATCAGGGAACATTACACGTTCGCCCGGTCTTGTTGACAATAAAATAATAAGACTATTATTGATGTCTTCTACATCGGAGGTCATTGCCAGTTTTCCTTCAGTCTCATTAAACTCAGGCGGAAAACTCCAGCCTGTTCCTAAAAAATCTGTATTTATTTTCATACGTTATTTTGTATTATGTTTAGTTATAGCATTTTGCATCTGTAACATAGAGTTTTAGTTTTTCTAACTGTTTTGTTATTGATGTTTTACTTTTTACTTGAGTTGAATGTTATTTAAATGCAGTTTATCATTATGTAAACTGATGTTTAAATATTATCCACCTATTAAAACAGTAGCTTCACCAGCGGATATTACGCCTCCATGTGCTGTAGAATCTCCCATTCTGGCGGCGGGTTTTCCACCGATCATTACACTCGAAGATCCTGATGCGATCGTATCTGGCGGACCTGTGCATATTGCCTTGTCTCCTACTCTTCCGGCGGGTTTTCCACCGATTAATACAGTCGGTTCTCCTGCCGGAATAATGGGACCTCCAACGTGAGGAGTTGTACCTGTTACCATAGGACAAGTATGCATATCTGTAATTCTTGCTGCTGGTTTCATGATCAATTAATTTTTACTTGAGATCCTTTTACCACGGTTACCGCTCCAGATTTAAGTTCAGAACCAGAACTGCCTTCTGCTTTAAACTGAGCACTTGCTTTCACATTGATATTGACTCCTTCCATCGTAATGTCGCCTTTTGCTTTGATCTTAATGTCTTTTCCGCTTTCGATACTGATACCGTCTTTATTAAGAGTCAGAATATTAGAATGTTCATCTTCTATTTTAATAACATCGGCATCTTCATCCAAGATCACTTTTTTACCTTTTGGAGTTTCAAGTGTGTATGAAATTTTATCATCATTAAAGATCATTTTCATTTCGCTTCGGGTAACAAATCCTTTTTCGTGATTATCGTCAGAAGCTACAATTGGAGCCGGTTTTGTACTGCTGTTCAACATTCCCAGTACCACTGCATCATTAGGATCGTCATTAATAAATCCGATGATCACCTCATCCCCGATCTCCGGTCTGAAGAATGATCCTCTGTTTTCTCCTGCATCCAGCGTAGCAACTCTTGCCCAAATTCCTTCCTCTTCGTTATTGATGATTGGGATCTTTACTAAAATTCTGTCTTCCCCATCCGGATCTGATTCTAATTGTGAAACCACACCGATATGTAATCCGCTTATTGAAGGAATAATTCCTGAACCAGGCATTTCGCTTACATCATACGTTTCTGAAAACCATGTTGGAGAAAGCCCGAACTGAGCATCAACCAGCCAATTTCCATCGACAATTTCATGACGGACACCTGTGACGTATATTTTTCCGTTAAAACGGTTTCCTACTCCTTGCAATGCTAATGTATCTCCCAACTTCACAGAAATTCCCTGAAATTTTGCCCTTCCTCTTGTTTTGGCTAACTGCTGGAAAGTTGCTTTAGCATCACTCCAATCTTGTAGTTCGTTTTGGGTAAGATTTCCGCCGTGTTTAAGCTGAAGGTCTTCAATTCCGAAAACTTTTGCCAAATCACCGGATGAAAGATTTCCATTAAGATTAATTGCCGGATCCTGAGCTTCAACTTCTGTCAGTTCCTGATCGGTATAGCTCCATGTTTTTGCTGTAATTTTATTGAATTGGTCTCTTGCATCAATCTCTCCGTCAAATTCATGTATTGATGATCCGTAGACTACTGTTTCTATTTCTTTTGCACTGAAATCAGGTTTAGCAACTTTAATTTTTCCATCTTCAACAAAACACAGTTTACCGTTGGCTTGTGCTCTGGTCAACATAAAATCCCAATCTGAAGATTGATACTGAACCAGTTCTTTATGTGAATTTGAAGTAGCTTCTACATCGGCAGTTGCACCACTATTACCAATTAATTCTTCGATGATATCGCTGTCTTTGCTGTCGTAGAAATATTTACTTTTTCTACCTAAGGTCATTTTTACCGCCTTATCTCTACATTCGATGATGAGGTAAGAAGAGCCACTTCTCACTTTTACATTATGTTTTACAACAACTCCTTTAAAAATAGTTTCCTCCTTAGAATGATATCCTGCGGTAATTTCAATTTCTTTCCCAGGAATAAGCAATTCTTCATTACTTAGTTTAAAATCCTGTTCTGGTGCACTTCCGTCTAAAATAACAATGCGGGCATAAGGAATTCTATTGATTTCTTTTTCTACCACTATGCTTTTTATACCATATTTACCCGGCAATTCGGTATCTCCGGACATCACCTTAAAAGTAATCAGGTCTGGATTTTTTGCTGTTTTTATGTATCCGCTATTGTTCATGTTATGATATTTTTTCTATAGGTGGAAAATATAATTCACTCCCTGGTTTTAACTGTCTGAAATTGATAAGACCATTTAATTTAGCAACTTCTAAATAATATTTAGAGTCACCATAAATTCCTTTAGTCATTAAGGGTAGTGTGTCTCCATCTTGCACTGTTCTTTTGTGGGTAAGATCCGGAGAAGATGTTTTTACAAGTTTTTCCATTAATTCTGGGCTAATAGACTCAGTAAATGTTGCTTTTGCTGTAGCTCTTAAAGGTTTTCCTTCACTGTCAAATAACTTATAATCTATCGTTAAATCGGTAAGCATCCCTTTATATTCGAAAGCAGCTTTCGAACTCGAACCGGGAGGCAAACTTGCTCCCCATCGAAGAACCACATTGCGAGGTTTATGCAAAGGACCTACAAACTCCCCAGTCGCTTCATAAAACTTTTTAATCTGCTCAGTTACAGCATTTCCCCCATTTACGTTTTTACTTAGCTTTTTTAGCTTACTTATTTTATTTACGAGCGTGTTACCAGAATTGATATCTGTTACTCCTGTAGCATCAAATAGAAATTCTATCTGTAAACTAGGCGCAAGTGATTTTTCATATTTTACATTCGTATTTGGTGAACCTGCAGCTTGATCAGTATTTTGGAATGTTTTATATGATATCGAAAAACTTGTAGGATTAATAGCAGCAACAAAAGCACCTGATTGAATTATAGATGAAAAACTATTATTTTCATACGTATCTATCGTTAACTTTTCCATTATCTTTCTTTTTTACGTTTTTCAATATTTGCTATTTGTTCTACACTTTCACTAATTGCATGCATGATCTTTCCTTCATCTACCGATGAGGCAGTTGTCGCTGCTGCTTTTTCGTCCACATTTATTTTAATGTGAAGCTCTTTTATTTCTATTGGCATTTCGTTTGTTTTTTAATCAATTATTAATATTCAAAACACTAATAACCAATGATTTAACATATTTATTTTGAAAAATCTAAGCACATAAAGAGTGTGTTCAGTCTTGTTATAGACCAATCCTTTATTTTTTTATCTGAAAATTTTCGCTGAATGTTATATGAAAACTAACACACTTTAAAGTGCTTAGATAGATTTAGAAATTACAAGCCTAAGCTTGCTAACGATGTGGGTATTGTGAAATATCTATATTTCAGTTCTATTGTTTCAATAGCAAGTTTGCTTTCTTCGGCGTTGAATTCTGAAACTTCCCATTTTACAGGATATGCTCCAACTACATTCCAAACCATTAAAGGTGCTGTAGACTGAAGCCCTCCATAAAGAGAAACAATAAGGTCTCTGGGTTCAAACTCGAAGTTTTCCATTGCATTTCTACACCAGCTTATCAATCCCGAACTCACTATTAATCCACGCTTAAGAACTAAATTTGGATATTTTGGTCGCAAAGGAAGTTGATGGGTAAACCTGTTTTCACCTCCTTCGGCATATTCTTCAGTTGTAATTTCTGTTGATAAACCAGATATAGACTGAAATCTGGAGTCAATACCCTCTGTTGTTGAAATCCCATTAACAATAAAAGAGAAACTAGTTGGAGGATATAAAAGAGCCATGATTAGTTATTTTCGATCGTTAATCCTTCGTGTGCAATTTCCAGAGTTTCGATAGCTACTTCATTGCCTTCAGCTTTCAAATCTGTTGCATTTACTTTTAGCGGGAATGCATTTTTCACTTTCCAAGTTACTGCAGGCTCTCCGTTTTCGTCTAAAAGTGAGATCGTAATTGATCTTCTTTCTACCGTATTCAATTGGATGGTTTGGAACCACTCAAAATATTCGTTATCACTCTTGAAAGTTCCTCTCTTTAAAGTAATGTTGCTGAAAGTCTTCAATCCCGGCATTTTAATCTTGCTAAAATCAGGACTTGCTCCATGTCTGTATTCAATTAAAGCTGCTTCGGCATTTAATCCGCTCACTTCCTGAAAACCTACTTTTGTTCCACCCCAATCAACTTCAAAGGCAAACTTTACTAATGGATATGTACTCATAATTGTTGTTATTTAATTGTTATTTAGTTTATTTTATGATTCTTGTAGCTTGTGTGAGAAACGCAACACAATAAATTCAGCAGGACGCACTGCAGCCATACCAATCTCTACAATCATTCTTCCTTCCAAAATATCCTGAGCAGACATTGTTTTGTTTAAACCAACACTTACGTAATAAGCTTCTTCAGGTTTGCTTCCAGCCAATGCTCCGTCTTGCCATTGTTGATTAAGGAAATTTTCGATCATTGTTTGTACACGAATCCATGTATTGGCAGTATTTGGTTCGAAAACGAAACGTTCCGTAGCTTTCTTCACAGATTCTTCCACCATGTTGAAGAAACGACGTACAGAGATATATCTCCATTCATTGCTGTTTCCGTCTAAAGTTCTTGCTCCCCAAACTAATGGTCCTTTTCCTGTAAAAGTTCTGATCGCGTTGATCGATTTTCCTGATGTAGCATCTACATTAAGAGCTTCCTGATCCTGGTGAGAAATTTTCTCAATTGGTGCTACTACGAAATTAAGTCCAACATTAGCTGGTGCTTTGAATACTCCAGAAGTGCTGTCTACTTTAGCATAAACTCCTGCCATTGATGATGATGGAGCCAATACAACTGATTTAGATTCAATTGCTGCTTTAGCCAAGTTGTACAATTCTGAATCATTAGTTTTGAAATATTCCAGAGTCTTATTATCTGTAACAATAATAGCTGGATCATAACTGTAAGTTAATACTGTTTCTAATTTTGGATAATAAGCTGCTCCATATTTTAGACGCTCACCGCTTGGACCAGAACTAGGACCAGCAGTTCTAAATGTAGAAACATCCCCAAGAACGTCCATAATAACGAATCTGTCTTTTAAATCTTCCGCTTGATCTAAAGCTAAATTATACAATTGATAAGCATGTGTTGTTGATAAGCCTTCCGCATCCGGGAAAACAATAAGAGTCGGTTCGTCTTCTTTTTCTAAAGTAGCAAGACCGTCTTTCAATTCATCTAAATCTACTGCATCTACTCCAGTTGGATAACCTACAGCGCTACCTACAGAAACGATATAACATGGTCCGCCACCGTTTGCAAAATACATTTGCATAGCATAATACATTTTGAAAGGACTAGGTGCTGATAATTGTGCCGTAACAGTTCTCGGCTTAATTGGTGGTGTTGTAGTCGCCTCAACTACAGTAAATGTAAACGCTTCATTTTTTGCTTTTCCGAAAAGCGTTTCGTATTCCAACATTGAAGAGATTCTTGTTGGCTCATTTTTTGGACCTTGTGCTGTATACCCGATAAAAGCGGGAATAGCAGTTTCTACTTGTGCTACAGATGGTGGGAATTTTGCAATTTCCTCTACGTAGACTCCAGGTGTTTTGTAATTCATTTTTTTTAATTTTAAAGTTAATATTAGTTATTTTCGATCGTTAATCCTTCGTGTGCAATTTCCAGAGTTTCGATAGCTACCTCATTACCTTCAGCTTTCAAATCTGTTGCATTTACTTTTAGCGGGAATGCATTTTTCACTTTCCAAGTTACTGCAGGTTCTCCGTTTTCGTCTAAAAGTGAGATCGTAATTGATCTTCTCTCTACCGTATTTAATTGGATGGTTTGGAACCATTCAAAATATTCGTTATCACTCTTGAAAGTTCCTCTCTTTAAAGTAATGTTGCTGAAAGTCTTCAATCCCGGCATTTTAATCTTACTAAAATCAGGACTTGCACCATGTCTGTATTCAATTAAAGCTGCTTCGGCATTTAATCCGCTCACTTCCTGAAAACCTACTTTTGTTCCACCCCAATCAACTTCAAAGGCAAACTTTACTAATGGATATGTACTCATAATTATTTTTTATTTAATTGTTATTTAGTTTATTTTATGATTCTTGTAGCTTGTGTGAGAAACGCAACACAATAAATTCAGCAGGACGCACTGCTGCCATACCGATCTCTACGATCATTCTTCCTTCCAAGATATCCTGAGCAGACATTGTTTTATTTAAACCAACACTTACGTAATAAGCATCTTCAGGTTTACTTCCAGCCAATGCTCCGTCTTGCCATTGTTGATTAAGGAAATTTTCGATCATTGTTTGTACACGAATCCATGTATTGGCAGTATTTGGTTCGAAAACGAAACGTTCTGTAGCTTTTTTTACAGACTCTTCTACCATGTTGAAGAAACGACGTACAGAGATGTATCTCCATTCATTGCTGTTTCCGTCTAAAGTTCTTGCGCCCCAAACTAATGATCCTTTTCCGGTAAAAGTTCTGATTGCGTTAATTGATTTTCCGGATACGGCATCTACGTTAAGAGCGTCTTGCTCCCTGTCAGAAATTTTAACTAACGGTGCTTCTACGAAGTTCAGTCCTAGATTTGCCGGTGATTTCCATACTCCGGAAGTAGAATCTACTTTAGCATATACTCCTGCCATTGCTGATGATGGTGTCAATACAACTCTATTAGATTCAATTGCTTTTTTAGCTTGGTTATACAATTCTGAGCTTGAAGTTTTCAATTCTGCTAAATTTTTCACACCAGAAGCACCGGTAACAGAAACATTAGCGTCTTCAAAATCATAAGTCAAAACTGTTTTTAATTTCGGGTGATAAGCTGCTCCATATTTTAGACCTTTTGAAATTACTTTATTTCTAAAAACAGCCTCATCTCCAAGAACATCCATAATAACAAATCTGTCTTTCATTAGTTCTGCCTGATCTAAAGCTTTGTTGTAAAGAGAATAGACTAAACTAATACCAGTAGTATCTCCAGCTCTTGAAACAGCTAAAGATTTAGCAACACCAACAGCAGTAGCGACAGTCGTAGCGGTCGTAAAATCTGTGTTAAAAGCATCGGCAACAACCTGAGCAGCAGCTTTAACAGTAGGGATAGTAGCATTATTAATAGCAGCAGCAACCTGAGCAGCGTCTACGACAGCTTGAGCAGCCTGAGCAGCAGCGACTTGAACTGTGTTGTTAGTATCAGTAACAGCATAAGTGTTAGCTTTAGCAACAGCAGCGGCAACAGCAGCCTCTAAATTAGCACCAGCAACAACATCTACAACAGCTTTAGCGGCATCTTTAGCTGCTGTAGCAGCAAGCTTATTACTGTCAGCAACATCAGCAGCAGCTTGAGCAGCAGCAATATCAGCAGCAGTAGGAACTAAACCTTGAAGATCCGGGAAGACGATTAATGTAGGTTCGTCTTCCTTTTTTAACAATTCAAGACCTTTTAATAAAGTTTTATCTGTTGTAGAAGATTCTACAAGCACAAGATCTGTGTAATTTCCTACAGAAACGATATAACAAGCACCACCACCGTTTGCAAAATACATTTGCATGGCATAGTACATTTTAAAATCGCTTACTTTCGTTTGTGTTGCTGTTGCAACGCCACCTTTGAAAGCTACAGCAAAGGTTTCAGGGTTTGCTTTTCCAAAAAGAGTTTCGTACTCCAACATTGAAGAGATTCTTGTTGGTTTGTTTTTTGGTCCATCAGCAGTGTACCCAATAAAAGCGGGAATAGCTGTTTCAACTTGCGCTACGGAAGGCGGAAACTTTGCCAATTCCTCCACATAGACTCCAGGGGTTTTGTAATTCATTTTTTAAAAAATTTTAAATTAATATTAATTATTCCTCGAAGTAAAACTTCGAATTTTCATTCGTGATCGATTGTATTTTTAGGATTGTTGCAGTTTGTGTGAGAAATTTAAAATGATAAATTCTGCAGGGCGTACTAATGCTATTTTGATTTCTACATTCATCGGATTGATGATATTTTCAGTAACAGGATCTTTGCTTCCGTACACTTTTACTTCGTAAGCTTCTTTCGGGGTACTTCCTGCCAATGCACCTTCCATCCATTGCTGGTTTAGAAAATTTTCTAACATTGTTTTTGCTCGCAACCATGTGTGCGGAGTATGAGGCTCGTGAATAAATCTTTCGAGCGAATCACTGATCGATTGTTCAAGCATATTATAATAGCGACGTACATGCACATATTTCCATTCATTGTCTTTTCCGTCACCTTTTTTATCTTTTCCATCAAGGGTTCTGGCTCCCCAGATTAAGTTGCCTTTTCCTGTAAAAAATCTAATCGCATTGATCGATTTCCCGAAATCATGAATGTTTAAATCTGACTGTTCCTTCTCAGAAACTTTTTCTGTTGGCTCTGTGACGTAACTAAGACTTACGTTTGCCGGAGCCTTCCACACGCCTCTTACACTATCTACTCTACCATAAACTCCTGCAATTGCTGATGATGGTGGTAAAACAACTTGTAAAGATTTTATGGCTTCTTTTATTTGATTGTATAATAAAGAATCAGATGACTGTAGGTTTTTCAATGTTAAACCATTTGCATTCCCTACCTTATCTTTTGAAAGACGAATTGCATCGATTAAATCATCAAATTCTCCTCTAAAAATAGGGGTATTCACCTGTAAATCCTGAGGTATCCTAAAATCGTCTATTGTTCCGTCATATATCGCATCTACCACAGCTTTAGCCTCATTAAGCGGTTCTCTTAAAGCATCTTTAGAATCAGCAGTTTCATAAATTTCTTCTGCAATCGCAATAGCTTGCTCTAATAAATCTGCCAGTACAAAACCATTTACAGATGTGGTTGAAATTTCAGCGGTTGCTAAATCTCTCAATACTTCTAAAGCAGCAATTTCACCCGCATAAAAATCATCGTTTTCTTGATTTGTTTCTTGTAAACCGGTATGCGTTATTGTCTTATCTTCATCAAAACTATAATTCAAAATGGTTTTAAGATGAGGAAAATAAGCTGCCGCATGGTTAGTTGAACCTACTCCAGCTCTAAAGTTGCCAATTGTTGCAGAATTTCCTTCGTAAGTATCTAAAATGGCAAACCTTTTTTTTGTTTCTAATTTTCCTATTGTATAATTGTAAAGCTCGTAAAAACTTGGTTCTGTTAATGAGACAGCATCTGGAAAGACAAGAAGAATAGGATCTTCAATAGCTTTTAAGGTGTCAACTTTATCCAATCCATTTTGCAGGGAAGATAATTGTACTCCCGTTGAAGCCGAAGCATAAGTTCCTACAGAAACAATGTAACACGGACCGCCACCATTCGCAAAATACATCTGTAGTGAATAATACATTAAAAACTGTACTTCCGGTGCTACAACAGTTAGTCCTTTATCTTTGGTGTCTTTTAGTTGAATGCTTTCCAGCTTTGCTTTTCCAAACTTATCTTCAAATTCCAAAAGAGAACTGATCTTAAGATTTTTATTAGTATTATTATTAATATTAATAGCATTAGTATTATCATTAATATCATAACCTTCTGGGATTTGATTAGTATACCCAATAAATGTAGGTATCGCTGTGTCTATTAATGCAATTGAATAAGGAAGTTTTGTAATTTCTTCAACTGAAACACCTGGTGTTGTTGGATTTGGCATGATTTAAAAATTTGAATAAAAGGTTATTAGTTTTTGTTTTTATGGTTAATTAACTTTAATACTCTCAATATTAACGTCATTAATTAATTCAATAGAGGTAACATCTTTAGCCACAATTTTTATTACACTGATTTTATATAAGACAGAAGGCATTACCTTTCCGCCCAATAATCCCCAAATGTAACTCAGCTGTTCAAACGGAATAGTGTGTAACTCGATCCTGAATTTGAAATCATTCTCTCTCTCGTCTTCCGGATCAAGATATTCCAATACATTGTTGGTCTGAAACACCTCAATCACTTTTGAAATATTTGCTAAAGCGTTCGCATAGGTTGCTCTGTGAGCAGCGATCATTACATATAAGTTTAAGTAAGCAGGTGGGCTCTCCATTTTCATATCAAACTGAGTCGGGTTTTCGCTTATCTGCACTTTATTGTATCTTGATCTGTTTTTCAATGTAGATTCTTCTTCAACATTCAGCAGGGTAATTACTACTTTATTATCAAGACCTGAGGTGTCGTCATCATGTTTTGCGATGTCATCAACAACAGCAATATCACCTAAAACATCCTGTAAACCTTCTGAGCTGTTCAGCTGATTTTTTAAAATGGTCAATACTTCGTTTATCATAATTTCTGTTCTTAATTATTATGCTGCAAACATACAATCATCGCCAATCAAAAGACAAATATTTTGGGGTCTCTTACCTGTCTTTGCAGTAAATACTATTTTCACTCATTTATGAAAACATTTAAAAACAAAACACATAAACAATTGATAAACAAATAATTAAAACCATTATTTAAAAGTAAAATTTAAATAAAAATTATTTTAATCTAATCAAAGTGAAATTAAAGCTTGTTATTTAGGTCTAATTTTATAATTAAAAATCATTTTATTTCAGTAGAAAATTGAAGAGTAATTGAATATGATTTTTTTGTGATTTTAGACCTTGTTTTGAAATCAATATTTATTAAAATTGAAAAACTTTGTGGATGTTTCCTAATGTTTTGACAGGCAACTAAATTCTTAGCCCCGATTGCAATGAAAATCCTTTTTTGAAAAAAAAGATTGTAATGAAAAGCGGGATAAAGCTCCTAAAAAATGCACAAAGTTCAGCACTTTTCTGATTATAAATTTTCCGTTTTACATCAAAGAATTTTCCAGAAATTGTAAACCTGCATGATCAGCAAATAATTTTCTCTTTTACTGCAAAGACTGAATAGAACTACTTCATAATTCGAAAATATGTCTTTTGTTCGCTTAATTTTGACCCCAATAATTTTAAAACTTTAATCACATGAATATCAAAAAACTTTTTAGCAAGCGCAATGAAATCATTGGCGGTCATTTCAATGAATTACGCTCAAAAATTGGTATCGCTAATCAAAGCGAAGAATACGTTTTCTCTGTAAGAGAAGAAATCTGTAACCAATGTCCTTTAAAAAATGGCAACAACTGTAATGCGATGAAATGGCTTAATCCGAATACACTGGAAGTTCTGGATCATCCAAAAGAAGGGTTTGTAAGAGGTTGCGGATGCAGGTTGAGCGCCAAGCAAAGATCAACATTAAGTCTTTGTCCGGCTGGTTTTTGGGGTGGAGAATTCGACTAAAAACCAAACAATTTAACAGCTCCTAATTTTTTAATTAAAATCCATTTAGCGTGAAGCAAGATCATATCATACAGAAAGTTTTTGTTGAAATTAGCGTCAACAACAAAGACAAAGCGTTTAGTATAAAAGAAGATATCAGTAGCTTTTTGTCTATTGATGTTTTTCCGGAAATAGAAAAATACATCAATGCTTTAGAGTACAAATTAGATGATCATACTCTTCAAATTCCGCATTTAGAACTGAATCTGGATGTAAAAAGCAGCTCGCTAAATGCTGAATTAAAAGATAAAATTGCGCAACTCTTTAAAGATGAACTGTCTGAAATTACAAAGCCAATTGACAAGTCAGATCAAGAAACAGAAAGCGATTCTAAAGCATATTTAGTTGACAATCAGGAAAAAGCAATTCAAACTTTTATCTATTTTTTAGAAAAAGGAAATATGCCTTGGTGGAATTCAAGTACAAATGGGATTGCTTTTTTGGAACCAGCGGTATTTAACACATTGATTGTGAACAGCAATTTTCAAAAAAAAATTATTTCTGTTTTCTCAAAGCCAAATGTTCAGGAACGGATTATCAATCAACTTTCAGATGAACAAATTGCGCAATTATGTTTGTCTATTTTAAAAAATAGGGAGTTAAAAATCAATTTAAATGTTGATATCATACAATATATTTCAAAACTGAATCATGCAGAAAGACAAATCGTTTGGCGTTTGGTTTTGAATGTGTTGTCGCAGCATTTAAGCTCATCAAATGTTAATATTCGGGAATATCTTCTGCAACAAATAATAAAAATTGAATCAGCTTCGACCGTTTTTTCAAAGACAAAAAACAAGCATGAGAATCTGAAAACCGTAGTTAAGATATTCCCTTTTATTAAAGAAGATGAAATATTTGAAAGTATAGAAAGCATCAAAAATAATCCAAAAGAAAAGTCTGAAAAGTCTGAAAATGCAAAAACTCTGAAGGAAACAATTCATCAAAAGAATGAAACATTTCACAAAAATTTAAGTCAAGACGACAATAATGAATTAAGCCAAGATGATGGGCAATATGTTCAAAATGCAGGACTTATTTTGATCCATCCATTTATCAAAACTTTTTTTGAACATTGTGATCTTATCGATCTAAAAACCCAGCAACTTATCAATCCTGAGTTGTGCGCGCATTTGTTACATTATATCGCGACCGGAAAAACAAACGACCCAGAATATGACATGGTTTTTGAAAAATTCTTATGCAATATTCCGATGCATCAAACCATTAACAGACATATTAAACTTTCTCGTAAGCATAAAACACAAGCCAAAAATGTCATAGAAAGCGTTCAGCATAACTGGAGTTCAATGAAAAAATCCTCTGTAGCATTATTACAAAACGAGTTTTTCCAGCGTCCGGGTAAATTAGTGGTCACCGATCATGATTATACTCTTACTGTAGAACAAAAAACACAAGATATTTTACTTAAAAATCTCGGTTGGGGACTTGGTCTCGTCAAACTCCCGTGGAAAAAGAAATTTATGTTTGTGAATTGGTAATCATCGCTAGTTATTTTTTTTTAAACATTCTAAAATCGCAAGCTGAATAGCCATTTTTAGTCCTTCAGGTTCTAAAAAATCTATTATGATCTAATTCTTAAGATCAATAGACCTATAAAACGCAAACATATCAATTGCGTTTTATAGGTCTTCTAACTCAATATGAAATTAAAAAACTAAGTCAATGAAAACAGCAAAACCTGTAGAAAAAGACAACAAACCCCACCAGAGTCAGGCCAAAAAGCAAACACTGACACAACCGGTGGTTGTACCTCTATCCGAGGGTGAAGTTGTCGGTTCACAAACACAAAAGCCCGATAACTCCACCGTTAAATCCGGATCAACAAATCGCAATGGTAGTATTGTAGCCGTTCATGGTTCACAAACCATTTACGATCAGGGCTCTGAAATAATGTATAAAAAGTTTCAGGAAAATTTGGCACAAACGGGAGACATCAATCATCCCGATACCAAAAATATGGAGAAAGACTATATGTCGACCTTGAATATTAATCAGGCACGAAATTACAACGATATTAAATCGGGAACGTATCTGCCAAAGACTGCTCAAGAACAAGCAACTATGTCTCAAAGTGCTCAAAGCAATTCTGAGTCTACAACAGCAGAGAATTCAGAACCTAATGCTCTGAATGAAGTACAATCTGTTCAAAATTCTGCTGTCATACCAGAAGAAAGTGAAGGATTGGTTTTGCCTGCTGAACAAGAAGGTGCTGCAGTTAGAACAACACCTACTGATCCACATAGTGATCCACAGTTTACTCAAACAGTAAGTTTAGTTAAAAATACGGCCAAAACAAAACGTACCCACACTACTAAAGAAAAAGCTGAAACTCATGCAAATGCAGCAGCAGCGGTACCTGTTGGAGAACGAAAATCAAAAGCAAAAGGCCAACAGGTAGAGAAGTTGGATCAACAAAAGGCAAACCCTTTCAAACCTTCCGATTTCAAAGCAAAATTAAAAAGCAGAATTGATAAAATGAAATTGCCGACCAATGAAAAACAGGTTGAAAATTTTGAAGCACATAATAATATTGCGGAAGTTAATCAGTTGGCTGGTGCAGATGTTGTTGCATCCAAAAATAATGTAACAGGAAGTATTGAAGCAGTTGCCAAACAAGAGCCAAATGAATCGAAGGTTCAGCAACGTGTAACCACAGCATTACCTGATCCGAAAATAGGTTCAAAAGTGAATATTAAAGCTACAATACCTGGTAAAAGAGGTGACGCTGAACTAAGCGAACCTGTCACCAACGGCTACAAAGCAGTTGAGCAGCAATTTGAAAAAAATAATATTACAGATGAGCAGTTGGCGAGTTCCAACGAACCTAGTTTCATCAATGCCCTCAATACTAAAAAAGCAGCAAAAGAGAATGCCGAAAATACTCCTAGAGAATTTAAGGCTGCTGAAAATAAAAAATTGGAATCTTCTAAACAAGAAGCACAAGGCAAAACCAATAACACGATGGAAGGCATGCATCACAGCAGAAAAGAAATGCTGGATGGTGTAACTCAAAAACAACATAAGGCTGGTGAAAAAAATACAGGCAAACATCAGGATGTTGTCGCTCAGCTGAATCAAATTTATGCTGATACTAAAAAATCTGTTGATGGCGAATTAAACGATCTCGAGACTAAAGTAACCCAGTTATTTGATGCAGGTGCTAAAGTTGCTAAAGATGCATTTGAAAAATATGTCACTAAAAAAACTGACGAATACAAAGAAAAGCGATACGGAAGCTGGTACGATGTTCGTGGATATGGTAAACGTATAAAAGATGGCTGGAACGGAAAATTACCAGACGAAGTAAATGTATTTTTCACTGAAGGAAGAAAGTTATTTTTAACAAAACTAGACGGAACGATTGATACTATCGCCAAATTGGTAACAGATCGATTAAATAAAGCCAAAGCTGCTATTACTTCTGGTCGTCAAAAGGTAACAACATTCATCAAAAATCTGCCTGCCGATGTTAAAAAAGCAATTAAAGGCGATATTGATGCTATTCAGGGACAATTTAAACAACTTGAAAATTCGATAAGTGAAAAAGAATCTTCATTAATTGATTCATTGGTAACCAAATATAACAATACCCTTAAAGAAGTTGATGAAATGGTTGAAGAGTTTAAAAAACGTAACCAAGGATTCTTAAGCGCTTTAAAAGAAGCAACATTAGGCGTTTGGGAAACCATACAAAATATCAAAAAAACACTTACCGATTTACTTTCGGGAGCAATAGATGTGATTTTATCAATCATTGCACATCCAATTGATTTCTTGTCAAATCTTATTGCCGGAGTTTCGCAAGGATTTACCAATTTTGGAGCCAATATCTGGACCCACCTTAAAACAGGTTTCTTTGGGTGGCTTACAGGAGCTTCAAAAGGTGTTTCTGTTATCGTACCGGAAGATGCATTTTCATTAAAAGGAATTTTCTCCATTACCATGCAAGTGCTTGATCTAACGTGGGTAGGCATTAGATCTATTGGCGCTAAAGTGATCGGAGAACCCGTAATGAAAGTTCTTGAAACAGGCTTCGAAATGGTACAGATCGTTCGTAAAGACGGTATTGCAGGACTTTGGGAACACTTAAAAGATCAGTTTACCGATCTGAAAGAAACAATCATGGATACGATCATGGATATTGTTCAGACAGAGGTAATAAAGGCAGGTATCAAAACGATAATGAGTATGCTTACTCCGGTGGGAGCGTTTGTAAAAGCCGCAATGGCAATTATAGATCTAGTAAAATTCTTCATTCAGAAAGCTACACAAATCATGGAATTGGTAAGAGCCTTTACCGAAAGTATAAAAGCAATTGCCAGCGGAAATATAGGCGCCGTAGCCAAATCGATAGAAAATGCATTGGGCAAATCTATCCCTGTCTTGATCGGGTTTTTAGCATCGTTTTTAGGTATTAGCGGATTGGCAGATAGAGTAATTGGCGTTATTCATAAAATAAGAGAGCGTATTGTAAAAGCCATTACCAAATTCTGGACTTTTGTGAAAGGGAAAGCTAAGGGATTGCTTGGGAAAATTGTAGGAAAAAGTAAAAAAGATAATACCCATGAGCCTGAAAAACAGAAGAAAATTGATGCAGGATTTATCTATTTAAAAGAGGAAGAGAAAAAAGTAGATGATAATCACAATAATAAGCTTACTCTTGAACAGGCAAATAAAGCCGCTAAAAAAACTAAGGCAAAATATCCAGTTTTTAGTTCTTTAAGAGCTGAAAGTAAAGATGATAAAATTATCTATAGATATACAGCGAGTCCGGAGAATGTTCATGAGACCGGAACTGAACTTGAGAAAATTGAAGAAAAGCCTTTTGGAGAACTAGTTGTTGGAATGCATCCGCTACAAGGAGAGGATAGAGAATCACATCATGTTCCAGAGAATAAATTTATGGATAGGATAAAGGAGTTTTATGGTCATAATGGAAGAAAAATAAATGAAAAACAAGAATCTAGTAAGGATAAACCTTTTCAAGATGTAGTCGACAAGCTTTTACAAAGAGAAACTGATGTAAAAACAAAATTCCCAGGTCACGGAAATAACCTATCAGCAATTTTATTGCATAAAGATACCCATAGAGAGTCTGATGAAGCTGTTCATAGTAAAGAATTGCAAAAAGACGTCACACAAGACGTAGAGAAGTATTCCTTAGAAAATAGGGAAATTACAATTATGGGTTATGATGGTGTAAATAATGTTAAGCGAGCTCAGATGTGGAAGTCACATTGGGATAATTTTATTAAAGAGGCTCATCTATTATTAAAACGTGGTAATATTGATATAAATAGTTTTGTAACAGAAAATGAAGGTAGTTTTGTTGTAAAATCAAAAGGTAATAAAGCTGGAGCGTTTGATATAATCTCTAAAGATATTACTAAGCAGATTCAAGATTTATTTAATAGTTTTGCTGTTGGAACAAGAGCTTTTGATGAAAATTTAGAACGTGAAAAAATAAAAATCCTAAAAACCGTAAATGATATTGCAGAAAAAAGCTATGAAAGTGCTTTAACTGTGGGGCTTCAGACTGTGGCGACAGCTCTTAGTAAAAGTGATAAAGATGGAGATAAATCTGAACATCCAAAAGCATTAGATAAATTAAGAGAAATAGCCAATATAATTTGGAGAAATCATATTATTAAAAAGATTAATCTATGAAACTAAACAAAATACACCAAGATCTAAAAGGATTGTATATAGGCAGAGAAACAGATACTATTTTAGGCTTTAAATTTAGTCATGAGGAAGAAGCTAAAATTTATACCAAGATCTTACAAATTGGACAATGGTATGTAGCACCTGTTTCCTTTGAGACATATGATAGTTATGCCATTAAATTAACACCAAATAAAAAGCTGATTGATTCTCCTGTTTATTTAAGAAGTGGAGTTGATCATTGTTTATTTTCGAATAATTTAGATAATTTTTTAATATTTAGGCAATTGAAAATGCTAAAATCAGCAAAATTTAAGAAATATATTTTGGATGATTGGCAATTACTTGAAGAACTTTCTTTGCCTTTTAGAGAATATATAAATAGCTTAGATTCATTAGAATTCTTAAAAGAATATCTGCAAAATGATGATAAATTAAAATATTTGGAAAATCCCTCGGAATTTTATACCAAAGTATATTTAGATTTTTGGAATTATTATTATAATACTCCACAACAGAAAGAATACGTTCAATTAATGAATTCGATGATTGAAAATGAATCTTATCTTCCAGATTTTGAAATAAATGATTATGGTATATGGAAGACAAGAGCTTATAATGCTATTGGACAAAGAGCTTATAGTTTAATTGATATAGAAACGGAAAAAAAAGAAAATCAATTTTGGCAAAGTTTTATTCAGCCACATGGTTTTGACGCAGTAGAATTTGATTTTGGATTTATCCCTTATACTACATCATCCAGTTTTCAATTAGATACTATTATTAGTAAATTTATACCTGAATTAGGCTATTTTTCAAAAATGAAAAATCATCCGTTATATAAAGTAGGTCAGATACTTAGTAAAAATAAAAGTTCATACAATGGAGATGCTCATATAGAAGCTGCCAAAGCAATAGATGAAGAATTAAACGATCCTATTATGGCATGGGATGCTTTAGTAAGTGCAGGATATTGGAGTGGAGTAAATTTTGGAAATCCTAATATGAATGCTTGGAAAGCAGCTATTGATTTATCCGAAAAACATGGTTGGACAGAGATTAACGAGGTTTTAATAGATCAATTAGAATTTTATAATCATTATAAAGATAAATTCTAACTAGTTTATTTATAATTTAAAGCGAAATTTCTATTTTTTTAGAATTTTCGCTTTTTATGACCCAGCTGCCGCACGAATCCTTTCGTGTGGCAGTTTTATTTCAAAAAGTTTTTATCTTTATCAAAAACATAATTGATGGGTCGCAATTATAGGTTCTATAATCCTGAAGGATTATATTTCATAAGTTTTGCTGTATTAATCGCTGGTACCTTGTTGTTACTATTTTCTCTGAAATATACAATTTTTAGATTGTCCATTATTAAACAAAAAGCGCTGTAAAATTAATATTTACAGTGCTTTTTGTAAGATTTTCATCTTTATATTGAGTCAAAATTGATTACTTTAGGTTTATTCCTTATAGTAAATATCAAAATCGGTATCCGTTGAATTTACATGATAGCTGTCTGTTTTTTGCCAAATCAGGCAACCTTTTTTTTCCCAGATTGTAGGTATTTTAGGTTGTAAAGAATGAGAATATTCAGCTAGCCACAAAGGATATTTTGAAAAATCGGAATGGTTTAAATATTTATTCAGAAAAGAAAAATCGGAATAGATAATTGGCGTTCGGTTTGTTTTGTTTTCAACAAAGTTTAAAAATGCCATCAAATCATTTTTTAACCTATGGAGATCAATTGATTTTCTAGGAAGGCTCATTTCTTCAACATCAATAATTAAGGGGAAATCAGTATCTTTAATCTTAGCTACTTTATCTACAGTTTTACAGAAATGTTCAGCCTGTTTTATAGGGTCTTGAGAATATACATAAAAATGGTAAGTCCCTTTCATGATATTGTTTTCATCTAAGTATTTCCAATTTTTTTCAAACTCGGGATCTATATCCTTTTCTCCTTGTGTAGATTTGCAGATTACAAATTTCAGATTGTCTTTTTTGGGCAAATCTTCCACAATATTGCCATTCCAATGTGAAACGTCAATTCCTTGTAAAGAGGTTTTAAGATTATTATTATTTTCTATTGGATTATCATTTATTGTTTTCGAAGAAACATTTTTGTCTGTTGTCAAAGTACTTTTTGAAGACTCAGGTATCATTTGTCTGACTTTGTATTTTAAGTCTTTGTCTGTTATTTTATAGGATATTACAGCTAATCCTAGTGCGTTAATTGTTACTGCGCCAATAACTATTTTTGATATTAAATTCATGATCTTGTTTTTTTTTTGTTTAAATATTAATTACTCTTTTATTAACCTGGAATTTGTGCTCTCAGTACTTTCTCATAACCTTCAATAATATCTTTCATTCCTTCTGTAGTTTCACTAGGTTTAAGAACAATTTCTAGTTTAGCAGTTGAGGTTTTGCTTTTATTACCAAAGAGGCTGCTCGATTTTTCATCATTTGAAAAGCTTACCATTAACTCATCATTATCTAAAGCTATTTCAAGGCTTGCCGTCAATTTAACCTCCTCCACTTTTGGAGAATAAACGGGTATAAGTGTTATGACCGGAGCATTTACAGGAACATCTTTTATTGTATTATCTCCCATTTTAACAGGAAAATTAAGTGTTACAGTTTTTGCAAACAAACCGCCATTTTCAGCTTTTTCAAAATAAGTGTCAATAAACTCATTATGGTTACTCAATAAAGATTCATTAGCTATGGTGATGGAATCGTTAAGCGCTTCTATTAAATTCTTAAAATTTACCATATCAGTTATTTTTGAGCGATTTTCTTCTTCAGTTCGGTAAACTTATCGTACACTTTTTTTGCCTGATTCATGCTTGATGGCGACATCCTTATTTGGCACTCACAAGTTGTGCATGTGAAAGTAGCACCCGCAATTAATGCCTGTGCATTAAAAGTTATTTCTGATTTACATTGTGGACATTGTAATGTTTGGTTCATGATATTAAGATTTTAATTGAATGTTATTAGAATAAAATTTCAGTATTGTTGTTAATCCTACAGGAAGCGGTATAGTTCCGCCTGTTATTTCTACATGCATTTTAGACTGATGTCTTTTCTGGGTAGGGCTGTCATCGCTTTTCGAAGCCGCCACACTTCCCCTCATCTCCATATTTTTTTTGCCGGTTTCATCATTGTCTGCCACATGTTTTGGGGCAAGAGATAGGATCTCCATATCAAACTTTACATTAATATCTTTTACACAGAGTGAGTTAAAAGGTATAATCGTTATCAATGGTAACTCAAAAGTCAGCAATTCGTTGGGTTCAGTCTCAGACTGATTATTTTTCCTGATAGTCAGGCTGACCATTTTTGGAGAAAATGAATCCTCTTTTGCGTCAAAACAAGTTTCCATTAAAAATTTAACCTGTTCCTGTGCCATTTTAGAATTAGCATTTGCAGCTGCAATGAAAGGTGCTGCCAAGAGATCTTCTATTAAAGCTGCTTTATGATTGTATTGTTCCTGATCACTCATTATTTTGATATTTATTGATTTCTTTAAAAACATGTCTGGAGATAAAATCTCCAAACATGCATAATGTTAAGTTTATGGCTTACTTATCTTTGGCAGGAACCTGAATTGGTGTAATATTTTTGCTGTACGCATCAATAATTGTTAACACTCCTTTTGGCAGAGGCAACTGACCTGCATGAACCTTCACGCTATATTTTGCACTATTACTTTTCTCGTAATGAGTACTATCAGAAGAAGATTCTTTAGAATCGTAACTTACACTTCCATGAATGGTGACTGAGAAAGGTCCCCATCCTGCTTTTGCTTCAAAACCGCCCTCTCCTTTTGTTTCTTTACTTGTGTCTTGTTGCGTATCTTGAGAGAAGCTTGATTTTACTTCCATTTCAAAATCAATATCTACATTATCTACCGCAAGAGAATTCAAAGGAATTATGGTTAAAATAGGTAGATTAAAGATTGTTGTAAATGGTGTAACCGTAGTTTCTGTAGGAGGAGTAGCCGTTGGATCACCTGGTGTAATTACATTATTCTGTAATTCCATATTGATGATAATTGGTGTATAATTCTTGGAGGTTGCATCCTGATTAAAACATGTATCCAAAAGAAACTGTGTCTGCGTATATGCCATATTTGCATTAGCTTTGGCTGCTGCCAATAATGGTCCTCCAATTAGAGAGTCGATTGGTAGCCCAGAAAATTGTTGAGCCACAGATAATAATTGATCGTTCATTTTATTTAATTTTATTTTTTTTGCCTACTCTTATTCAGTTTTCGGCTTCCCTGAGTATGAATGGGTTGTCTACTAATTATTTGTTATATGTAGCGAGCCCTTTCCACCTGTCGCTGTAACACCAAGCTAAGATTAGAATGCTTTTTGTTTTGCCAAAATAATTTGTCCAGGTGTTTGCTGGTGTTTTTTGATCTACTCTTACAGCTTTAACAGTTTGTAATTCTCCCAATTTATCCTCATCATAGAATTCTCCTTCTGCGTCTAGATTCCCATTTTTATCACCATGTGTACCAGAAAGCACATAGATCATTACTTTATTCATCTCAGTTCCAAGATCTTTTCGAATTTTTTTCACAAGATCAGCAACTTCATAAAGATCAGTTTCGTCATCAAAACCATAAATAGGTTGATCCCTTCCTGACTTTGAAATAATTTTTGATGCCATAGTTTTAATTTTATAATTCATACCTACTCTAACCAGTTTTCGGCTTCCCTGTTTTTGATTTTTCTATAAGGGATTTGATGGGAATCATATTTATTATTCACGTAAAACACATGTGGGTTTATTCCTGTCTATAAGCCTTTTAAGAAAAATTCAAGTAACTAAAGTGCTAGCTTCTTTTGTTATTCTGATGTAAAACTACGGCGTTGGGTAAAGTGAATAAAAAATGATGTCACCAGATGAAAAACCAGTGACATAAGATTGAGAAAATCGGGTATAAGATTATGAAAGCTAATCTTTTAAAAAAGATATTAAACAGCTATTTTTTAGAATATCTTATAATTGGATAAGAAATCTTTGTATTTGTTACTAAGAGTGATTATATGATTTCCCTGAAGTAAAATGGTATTTTCTGACAATGTAACTTCAATGATTTTGGTGGGATTAACCATATAATTTCTGTGGGTTCGGATGAATTGATTAGATTCTAAAAATGGCAAAAATTTAGCCAATGATATCTGTATCAAATATTTTTCAGACTCCGTAATCACATTGCAATAACGTTCCTCTACTTCAATATATATGATGTCTTTTATAGATACTTTCTTTAGGCTCTTACCCTTTTTGATAAATATATAATCATTAGCAACAACCGGATTAGAACTGATGGTAATAGTATCCGTCTGTTCATAAAATTTTTCTATAGCAACTTCTATCGCATATAATATTTCCAGTTCATTAAAAGGTTTTAAAAGGTAGCTAAATGGTTTGGTAAGTTTTGCTTTTTCAAATACCCGCCTATCGGAAGAATTAGTAAGAAAAACAAATGGTTTGGTGGTTTTCGGATTGGCATTGATCATTTGTGCAAGATTAATACCTTCAGGATGATTATCTATAAAAATGTCGATAATCAATATATCTACAGGCTCATTGTGCATGTAATTCAGTGCCTGTTCGAATGTTGCAGCGATACCGATGACATTATAATGATTAGTCAATAGTACTTCCGAAAGCTGTATGGCATCTTCCTGAAGATCTTCAAAAATAAGAATATTGACTTTGCTCATGATTATGCACTTAATAATGAAATGGTTATTTTGGTCCCAATATTTGTACTTGATTCCAGTTTAAAAAGACCCAGATTTTTTTTAATTAACGACTGACAAAGATGTAATCCTAAACCTCTTGAAGACTTTTTTTTATCTGAAATTATTTTAGAATCATGTAATATCTCATTTTGTAATTCCTCGGTCATCCCTTTTCCGCTATCCTCAACTGTTATAGAATGATATTGGTCGTAAATTGCGTTCGTATAAATCAAAATTTTACCTCCTTTATCTGTATATTTTATGGCATTATCCAAAATATTTCTCAATATAATCTTCAGAGATTCCTGATCTGCCTTAACTTTTAAATTATTTGTTAAGTTATTCTCAAATAAAATATTTTTTTCAATCATCAAAGATCTGTAGTTGTACACGACCTGTTCGGTTATCATGTAGATATTGATGTTTTCCTGATTAAAATAAAGCTGATTGGTCTGCATCAATGCCCAATGCAAAAGGTTATTCAGAAGATGATTTGTAGATTCGGCAATAGTAGAACCTGTTCTTATCTCCTCTTCCAATTTAACAAGATCCGAATCTTCTATATTGGCCTGCATTTTAAAATAGCTGTTCTTTAAAGAATTAATATAAGATCGCAGGTCATGGCTCACAATAGAAAACAAGATGTCTTTAGCTGTATTAGATTCGTCTAGTTTTGTTTTTTGATCGAGTATAACTTTATTGGTTTTAAGCTTTTGAAGATAAAAATAAATACCTCCCAAAAACATCATCAAAAGTAAGATTGTTATATAAAGAATCCTGTTTTTTTCAAGAGCTTCCAATCTATTTTGAGCTTTTAGTACATTTACTTCCACTTGTTTACTTTTTATAGCCAATTTTTTTTCAAGCTGAACAGTAGACCATACTCGACTTTGATTATTGAGAGAATCATTCCATATCTCAGACTCTTTCCTGTATTTTAACGATTGCGAATATTTCTTTTTGTTTTCTTCTACAACAGCCATATTCAGTGCTGCATTTTTTTTGAGAAGGTAGTTGCCTTTTATTTTTTTTGATAATATATAAGATTTTTTATAAAATGGAATGGCTAAATTATCCAGATACTGCTCATAATACATTCCGGCAATATCCATATAGGAACTGATTATTGTTATTGTATCTTTCTTATTTTCATGCAGTTTTAGGCTTTTAATTAAATAAATTTCTGCATTTTTATAATCTTTCATATGAAGGTGGCACAATCCTACGTTGTGAATGACTTTTGCTTCGTCAATATCAAATTTTTCAAATTCCTTATTTTTTCTTACCTGTTCGTAAAAATTTAGGGCTTGTTTATAATTCTGTTTTTCTACTGCAATATCACCTAAATACACCTGTATTTTTTGTTTAAAAATAAAATCGTCTGGGATTTTTCCAAACTCATTTTTTGCTTCTTCAAACATCCTTTTCTTTTTAAAAGCAATGCCCCGGAAATAGTAACAATAATGATTGATCTCTTGTGGATTGTTCAATGCATCCAATTGCCTCCCGGTGTAAATTAAAGTAGAATCTTCATTCTTATTTAGAAAAAATGTAGAAGCTTTATAAAAATTGTGGTGTGATGAAAATTGAATAGATTTATTCTTTATATTCTCATTTACAATACTTTGAGACTTCATCAAACAAAATGTAAATAACAGACATATTGATAACTTAGGTGTTAAGTTTCCAGTATTATATTCTGTGATAAACATTTTGATTTTCCATTAATTATTATGCTGCACTGTGGTTACTGTACCACGTGATAAAGTGGGATCTTCGTCCTTCATATAAACAACGATTTCCCCATGATTATCATCTGCATTAATTTGGTTTATTTCAAAATCTAGTCTGTAGTTTCTAAAGGTTTTTGCTGCGTTAGTTATTATGTCATTAGTATATTCTACAAAAAAAAGATATTGATTTAGTTCGTCTTGTATAATATTAATATCCTTATGAGCAATTTTCACTTCGGTATTAATAAATATGTTAACACTAACGCTGATACTATTTTTTTTTTGATCAGTATAACTTGCCTGTACTAATGGCATCAACGGATTAGGACCTGTGTTGTTTTTAAATTCAATTGTATTACCAATTGTAAATTCAAAAGGAAATGTGACACTCATGTAATTTTCAAAAATATTAGTTATTAATTGAATGCAATTTAATAAATTTATAGTATCTATAGGGATAATTTTGATATGAATATGATTACGCAACAATTAAATGATACAAAAATTTTATTTGTATTGATGCCCAAATTTCTTTTCCTTTAAATGATTAGATTTTAAAAATTCGGTGAAGTTTTCATCATAAATACTGTAAAAAATTTATAAAAATATTGGTGGAAAATTCAGATCACACAAAAAAATGTCGGATGAAGAATTAACAGAAACAATTTATACAATCCTTGAAGGTTCTATTGTTATCGCTTCTGTTTTCAAAAGAGCCGACGAAATACAATCTGCAAAAAGAATCATTGAAAAACTCATCTGAAATATTACAAGCATTAAGCTAAACATCAAAAAATTATCACAACAAGATGAAAAATAAAGAGCAATTGAGCTACAAAGATATCCCCTCTCCAGTCGGATTAATCAGGGCAATTGCTTCTGATAAAGGTCTTGTGGCAATTACCTGGGAAGGTGAAGATTATAAAAGAACCAAGCTTTCTGTACCTGTGCAAGAAAATAATCATCCGATACTTTTACAGACTGAAAAGCAATTAAACGAATACTTCGAGAATAAAAGAACAACTTTTGACATTCCCCTTGATTTTAAAGGAACTGAATTTCAGGTTAAAGTTTGGGAAGCTTTATTGAAAATTCCATACGGAGCTACCAAAACTTATGGTGACTTGGCGAAAATTCTTGGCGATATAAAAGCAGTTCGCGCTGTTGGAGGTGCTTTAAATAAAAATCCGATATCGATTATTGTTCCTTGTCACAGAGTTGTGGGAGCATCAGGAAAACTGGTTGGTTTTGCAGGTGGTCTGGAAAACAAATCTATTCTTCTCGATTTGGAGTGTGGTTTTACTATCCCAAGTTTATTTTAAACCCAAATTTAAGCTATGAAGAAAACCACAAATTGTGTCGTTTTAAAAGAAATAGAAACCTTCCATCTGGAAAATTTTCAGGAGTTGTGTAATCATCTGGCAAGTCAGGATCAGGATTTAAAATTAATTCTGGAAAATCATGGTTATCCTCTAATGTGTGCGCGTGAAAATACTTTTGAAACCCTCATTCATATCATTTTGGAACAGCAGGTTTCTTTGGCTTCTGCTTTGGCAGCTTTAAATAAATTAAAAGAAAAATTGACAGAAATCACTCCTGAAAAAATTCTTCGGGTAAGCGACGAGGAAATGAGGGAATGTTATGTCAGTCGTCAGAAAAACATTTATATCAAAAGCTTGGCAAATGCAATTGTAAATGGTGAAATTGACCTTGAAAAACTTTCGAAAATGTCGAATGATGAGGTGCGAAAAGAATTAGTCAGCTTAAAAGGAATCGGAAACTGGACTGTTGATGTCTATTTAATGTTTACTCTTCAAAGAACAGATATTTTCCCAATCGGTGATCTTGCTGCAGTAAATGCTTTAAAACGCCTGAAACAACTTCCTCCAAAATCTACCAAAGAAGAAATTTTTGAAATCAGTGAGAAGTGGACACCTTTCCGGTCGATAGCTTCAATGATGCTTTGGCACTACTATCTTTCTGCTCCAAAAAAACAAAAAAAACCTTAATTTAAATTCTGCACATCATATTATTTTTGTAATCTGCATTAATTTTAGAAAAAAAACGCTCTGCTTAATTGGGAATATGAAATGTGAAACAAGTCTGTTCATCGGTGGAATCTACGGACAGTTTTCCGTTGTGCGCCTTAGCAATTTCACTGGCGATATACAATCCCAAACCTAATCCTTCCTGTCCTTGATGTACTTTTCCACGGGAGAATGGCATAAAGAGATGTCTTTTTGCTTCGTTGGATATTTTATTTCCTTTATTGGTTACGCACAATTCAAAATGATCAGATCCCGTTTTTGCGCTTACAATGATAGGAGTTCCTTGTTCTCCGTGAGTGATTGCGTTGCCTAATAGATTTGAAAAAAGCTGAGCGATACGTTTATGATCTCCTTTAATTTCTTTATTTAAATCGAGATCAGTAAGAATCAATCTATCGGGATAAACGACCCTCAGTTCATTGATCACCTGATTAAGAACATCTTCCAAACTGTCATTATTTTCATAATTTAGTTTAATTCCTCCTCCAAGACGTCCGCTTGCAAAATCAAGCATATTGTCAATAAGACCTTTTGTACGGATTGTAGAATCCTGAATAATCTTTACCAGCTTCATATTTCGCTCATCCATAGAACTTCTCAATAAAACCTGAGCAGAAATAGAAATCGCATTGACAGGATTACGCAAATCGTGACCCAACATTGCAATAAACTGTTCTCTGGTTTCTGCATCTTTTTGTTCCTTCAGCAATTTGTCTTTAGTCTCACTCAGCGTTTGGATAGAATCTAGGTTAAACGCAATCAATTCAGCAAAAAGCTTAAACATATTGATTGTTTTTTCATTGTTCACCAAGGCGGGTCTTGGATCTATTGCGCAAAGAGTACCGAAGAAATCTCCATTTTTCAGAATCAAAGGAATTGAAATATAACTTTGAAGACCATACGTTTTGGGCGTATGATGATCAGAATATAAAGGATCGTTGTCTACATAATCTATGGCAACTGTTTCCTGAAATTCTCTTACCTGATGACATAGCGTAGTTTCGACTTTAAGTTCACCACCTATTCCTAATCCGAAGTTGATTTTGTCATTCACGGCACAGGCGATCCAACGGTTTTCTGTCACTCTTGCAACCACTGCATAGCCCATTCCCGTTGTACTGCAGATTACTTCCAATATATTTGCAACAGCCGGAATCTGGTTAACCTGTTCAATATCTTTTTCAAAATCGCTTTCAATTGTACGAGATTCCATATAATAGTTCTTCGGTCTTAATTAGTTTAGAAGCCATTTTCTTAAAGCTTTCCCAATTGATAAAGGTAAGAATAAATCCACGATATTTACAAAGATTTTAGATTCTGGAAAAATGCATGGAGGATTATTTCGGTTTAATTGTCTTCTTAATTTGGCTAAAATATTTTGAGAATAATCTTGTTGAAATCAGACAAATAAAAGCACCAATTAAGAAAATCGTTATAAATAAAGTTCTTTTTTTAAATTTCTTAGAATCTATATAGAAAGTTGAAATCAAAATTAATAACTCACGATAGAGTTTTAATTCTAAGCGACTCCGTAAACTAGAACAGTTCTAAATTAAATAAAAAAGAATAATAAAAATCATTCTTCGAAAAAGCTTTTTTATAATAATTACAAATACCACACGCATGCGCCATTATAGTAAAAATACTGAGTTTCGGCGAGCAAAAACTCAATAAATTTGGACAACTAAAACTAATAACCATGTCTAACTTAAAAAAAACTTTGCAAAACTTCTATGCGGTCTGATCAAGACTAAAATGTCACCATTTTTATTTTTCGATTGTATTATTTTGTCTTCCTAAAATGATAAGAAGGCAAGTTATTGTAACACCAAATTTCAACGAAATGATTATCCAAAAAATCTTCAACGTCGACGATTATTATTACGACGTGTTCATGGCTATCTCAGAATCTCTCACCGGATTTTCTGTGAACGAACTGCAATCTACAGGCTTAGCCGAGACTTATTACACGCATATTCTTCATCAGATAGAAGCTGTAACTTTTACAGAATTTCTGAATATTTCTAAAGATATTCTTGAAAATTCTACTACACAAAACCAACTGAATAACGCTATTTCTTCTAACATTCTTGCCAATCCTGCGACTCAGGATATTGCCAACAGTATTATCACGCTTTGGTACCTTGGAACCTGGGAAGGCTCTTACATCAACGATTTATCTTATAAAGAAGGATTGGTCTGGAACGTAATGCAAGCTCATCCACCCGGAGCAAAACAACCTGGCTTTAAATCTTGGGGCGTAAAACCTGTAAACAGCAACTCATGAATCAGAAAGAAAAATTACAGCAGAAAAAAGATGTAATCATCGTGGGAACCGGAATTGCCGGATCTCTGATTGCAAAACTTTTAACCGATCATGTTTTTGATACAGAAAAAGGAAAAATGATCCACCGTTCTGAAATAAACGATTCAAAAACATATAAAGAATTATCTATTCTCATGTACGAAGCCGGTTTAGAAGCCGGAATAGAACTGGATTCCGCAACTTCTATGACGACTTACAACGATTACATCCGTAAGTTTTACATGGAAGAAGCTAAAGTTCCGAACTCGCCTTATCCGAATCTGAAACAGGCACCTTCACCCAATGTTTTAGATATGGAACCTATCATTCCACCGTTTCCTGATAAAAAAGGATATTTAGTTCAGTTTGGTCCGATGCCTTTTGCGAGTGATGCGATAAGAGTTGGAGGCGGCACTACCCTTCACTGGTTGGGAACTACACCGAGAATGCTTCCGAATGACTTTAGATTAAAAGAAAAATACGGCAGAGCAATGGACTGGCCGATTGATTATGAAACTCTGAAGCCTTATTATGAAATGGCTGAGTTTGAAATAGGAGTTTCCGGAAATGTTTCTGCTCAGGAATATCCGATCAAGGAAAGTATGGAAGAATATTATGGTAAAGATTATGTTTTTCCGATGGATGAAATTCCGCAAAGTTATATGGATCAGCAAATTATTAACGGATTAGCAGGAACTTCGGTTCAGTTGAATTTTAAGAATATTCCGTTGATGATGGTTCCTTCGCCTCAGGGAAGAAATTCTACTCCAAATATTGCTTATGGAAAAGCAAAATTAATCAAAGCAAATTCTTCAGATTCAGGATATAAATTATCATTAAATAATATCGAACACGAAGATTACAAAGCATTGGGCGCAGTCTGGAATCCTTACATGGGAGAACGTTGTGAAGGAAATGCTTCTTGCGTTCCGATCTGTCCGGTTCAGGCAAAATACAACGCTTTGAAAACCCTGAAAAAAGCACTTTATAAAGTCAATAAAAACGAAAACCTGCAGAGAAATCCTCATATTCAGATTCAAGCGCAGAGTGTTGTTTACAGATTAAGTGTGGATCAGGCTAATCAGGAAAAAATTTCAAAAGTTCATATAAGAAGATATACTTCCAGAGAAAAAACAGATTTTATTGAAGAAGAAATCGACACTACAAATTCAGTTGTCATTCTTGCAGCCAATGCTTTTGAAAACCCTAAAATTCTTTTAAATTCAAAATACACCGTTATCGAAAACGGGCAAAAAGTTGAAAAAACAGTTGCCAACAGAAGCGATCAGGTAGGAAGAAACCTGATGGATCATATGGTCATGCTTACTTGGGGATTATTTCCGGAGCCGGTTTATTCTTATAGAGGTCCCGGTTCTACCACGAACATTTCGTCTTTCCGTGACGGAGATTTCAGAAGCGAATTTTCTGCATGGATTTCTCCATTAGATAATTGGGGATGGAGCTGGCCAGCGTTTTCACCAGGATCTGATCTTTCAGAATTTTTGGGACAGGGACTTTTCGGCGAAGAATTAAAAGAAGCGTTAACCTACAGACTTTCGAGACAGGTTTTATTTCATTTTGAAATTGAACAGCTTCCAAATCCGAACAACAGAGTTACCATTAATGATCAATATCTTGATGCATTAGGAATTCCGCGTCCTGTTATCAATTATGAACTGAATGAATATGAAATGAGAGCGATGGAACAGGCAAAACTAGCTTCTGATCAGATGTTTGCAAGATTAAATATTGAAGATTTCACAAAGTATAACGCGACGGATAACAACACTTTTGTGTACAATAATGTGAGATATTCTTACAACGGAGCCGGTCATATCGTGGGAACTCACAGAATGGGTGACACGCCGGATGATTCTGTAACCAACAGTTATTGTAAATCTTGGGATCACCCGAATTTATACATCGTCGGCGCAGGAAACATGACCACTTTAGGAACTTCAAACCCTACATTAACCTTATCAGCATTCACAATACGTTCGGTAGAATCTATATTGAAGGATCTGGAAACAATTTTAAAATAGAAAGAAATGAGACAAAGACTTATCAATAAAACAGAACCTCAGGAAACTAATATTTCGTCAAGAAGTTCTTTAGCCCAAAATACAATCGAAGCAGAAGCAATTTCTCTTCAGTCCTTATTATTTGATTCAACAATAAGTAAACAAGACTGGATTGAAGGATTAAAATACCACAGCAAAACGCTCACAAACCTGTTGCTAAATAATCAAATCAAAGAATTCAATGATTATTTAAGCTCACAATTCTCTATTAAAATTTCAAATTTAAAGCCTTCTGCAGAGCTTTCAAAAGGGCAACTTACTGAAGCTAAAAAAGGATTAACGGAATTAGACTATCGTCCTATTTTACAGGATCTTTTGCAAACAGCAATTTTAATTGAACATTCTACGATTCCACCTTATCTTACGGCTTTATATTCGATTAAAGACGGAACCAATATTTTGGCATCACAAATTATCAGAAGTGTTGCCGTGGAAGAAATGCTTCACATGATTATGGTTTGTAATGTAATGAATGCGGTAAGTATTCAGCCGTCGGTAAACAGACCTCAGAACTACCCTACTTATCCGATGAAATTGCCGATGAATGTTGATTTTTTTGTTGGTCTTGAAACTTTTTCTACAAACAGTATTGCTACTTTTATTGCGATTGAAAGCCCAAGTAATCCTTTGGTAAAAGCTCCGAAATATACACCTGAAGCAGAAAATTCAGCTTTATATTCCAAAAGTGCTGTTCAGGAAAATAATTTGTGGACGCTGGAAAACATGAAAGATTTTATGATGCAGAATGTTCATACCATTGGTGAATATTATGACGTTTTATTCTTTTACATCGTTGTTTTTCAAATCATTGCTTATTACAAAGCGAACGGAAGGCTTCCCCAAAATTTTGAAGAGTTAAACACAGGTGGAATTTTCACTGGAGATCCCGCAAAACAAATTCGTCCGGAACAATATTACGGAAGCGGCGGAAAACTACATCCTGTAGAAGCTTTGGATGGAGTAATTGCTGTTTTTCAGGAAATTAAAGGACAAGGTGAAGGTGCAGATGATTCTATTTTTGATGTAGATCCTTCGCAGTTTGAAGAAGGTGCAGAATTGGCGCATTATTTCAGATTTAAAGAAGTTTTTCATGAGCATTTTTATCTTGGCGGAGACTACAGACCTTTCACCGATGAAAACGGAATGATGCCTGTAACCACTCCACCTGTAGGAAAAGAATTACCGGTTGACTGGAACGCAGCCTACCCGATGAAGCCAAACCCGAAAATGAGCGATTACCAATCGAATCCGCAATTGTACGCACAGGGAAAAGCATTTAACCAAACCTATAAAAATCTTTTAGACGCCATTCAGGCTGCAGTAGAAGGTAATGCGAAAGAATTGGAAAAATCAATCATGTACATGTACGCTTTGAAAGAACAGGCCATTGGATTGATGAGCCAGCCTTTAAATTCTACTCAAAATGCAGGACCAACTTTTGAATATCCTGCAAATTAAATTTAAAACTAAAACCATCAAAAACTAATACATCATGTTAAAAAGAAATAAAGAAATTTTTGGACAAGAAAATCAGTTTTCAAGAGCTGCTGCTCCAAATCAGGATGAAGCCCCGAAAGGTTATCTTGCCAATTTAATGAACGGATACTCGAAACTTTTGATCGATGATCCTGTAAGACCTTTTAGTGAAGAAAATCTTCAGGAAATTGCAAATAATGTTGATTATGGTGTTTTGGAAGCGCTAAACGGTACTTGGGTAAGTTATAATGCCAATTACAATACAAACATCGGCAGACCTTCTCTGGGAAGCGGAATACATACTACCATTATGCCTTCTCCGGGTACAAATCCGAGCACAATTCCCGGAAAATTCAGCTTTGATACTGAAGAATATATTGAAAAATTAACTTTCGAAATCGTTCCAGGAGGTGTTCGTAACCGTGGTGGTGCAACCGAATTATTTTGTGGTGCTGTAAAATACGATCAAACCATTAAAAGTGTAAATAAAGTAGAAGGAAATCCAGATTTGCAATACGCCGGAATTCATGAAGAAAATGGAATGTATCTTTGGTTAAGTGATGTTTACAATTATGCTGCAACGAAAGAAACCATAGAAAAAGACCGCGGAATTCACGCATTTTCTACCGAAGATTTTGAAAAATACGGATACAAAGGAGAATACAGAAACGAGCCATTGGTTGAAGTAAAAGACGAAAACGGTAATTCTTCATACATTCTTTTGAGCCAGTTGAAAGAAGGACAGAAATATTACGAAATTATTCCTGCACAGGAAATTAAGCCAATGGATGGAATCACAGGACCTTATTTTATCCCAGACTACTCTATCTCAAGAAGTGGTGTTATTCCTCACGGAAGCACAATTACTGTGTTGGGAGATATTACCCCTGAAAGTGTTGATAAGAAAATATATTATCTTAGAAAAGGTACCCCAAAATTTCCTACCGGTATTGCAACTTGGGATCCTCCTCATCTTGCGATTTCACCTACAATGGGTGGTGCAGGAGGTGCGATTAACCTTGACGAACCAGCTCCGGCTTGGGTTCACGAAACATTAAACGATGAAAATGATCCCGGTTCAAACAAAATCTATACGCAGAGAATATTGGCAGACGAGCTATATCCTTATTGTGTAAGACCCGATATGCGATTAAGAGATACATTGAGCGGACAAACTGTTGCCAATTATGTCCTAATCCAAATGTCATCAAAAATGCCAACTGGTGCACAAGGTGGAATTTTAAATGTTCCTTTTGTTAATCGTTTTGTACCCACTGTAGAAATAGAATTTAACTTGTGGATTGAAACCGTAATTGAAGACGGAAAAGAAATTCTTCAGCTGCAATATGAGCAAATTATATTTTTCGAATTTGATTTTGGAAATGACGGCGGTACAACAAGCTGGCCGCACATTCAGGTAAATACACTTCGAAAAATTGAGGACATTCCTGCAGATCAGAGAAAAGTAATTGAAGAGCAGTTCTTCAACGCTCCTTCTGCAATGAGTATGACAACACCTGCTTCAATTACCGAGCGTGTTGCAAACCCTCCTTCAGGTTGCCCTTATCACAAAAGTTAGAATAAACATTTCAGTAAATTAAAATTAGGTAAATAAACATTTCAATATTGAAATGTTTATTTTTTTTATGGTTTTAAACAAAAAACTTATTTAAACTTTTATTAAACCACAAAAGAGGCAAAAGATTTAGATATTTCTATTTAAAGTTAATAGCTATAAAGAAAAAAAGCACACAAAGCCTTTAAAAATCTTTGATTTTTTGTTCTTTTGAGAACTTTGATTATCTAATAACAGCTTTATAATTGTCTTTTGTTTCTTTTGTGGTAAAAATTAAAATTAGTTTAAATAGACTTAAAATTAAAGACAATTTAGCACCTCCAAAATATTTTCATAAATGAAATTTAATTCTTCTGAGTTGATACAATAAGGCGGAACCAGATACATCACATTTCCTAACGGACGCATAACAATTCCCCTCGACAGAAATTCGTCATAAACTTTTTTTCCTATCTCGTTAAAATAAGAGGTTTTATGATCATTTTTAATTTCCCAGGCTAAAATAGTTCCGGTTTGTCGTACGTTTTCAACTTTTGGATGCTCTCTTAAAACATTTGAAAAACTAAAATGTTGTTCCGAAATTCGCTGGATACTTTGTTGAGTTTCGTCATTTAATAAAAGCTCCATACTTGCTAAAGCTGCAGTGCAAGCTAACGGATTTGCTGTAAAAGAATGCCCGTGAAACAACGTTTTATATTTATCATCAGACAAAAATGCTTCGAAAATTTCATTAGTAGATGTTGTAATTCCCATTGGCATCGTACCGCCTGTTAAACCTTTAGAAAAACACATTATATCTGGCTTTTCTGAAAGATAATTAGCTGCAAACAATTTTCCTGTTCTTCCAAAACCGGTAAAAACCTCATCCTGAATCATCAAAATTTCATTTGCTCTGCAGAATTTCATTAAGTTATCCAAATCTTCAGCATTATACATCAACATTCCTGCAGCTCCCTGAATGAGGGGTTCGTAAATGAAGCAAACAACTTCATCCTGATACGCTGAAATTTCAGCTTTGAGATCTTCAATATTTTCAGAACTAGGAATATCAATAAAAATAACTTCAAACAGCATTTCTCCGAAAGGTTTTGTCCAAACACTTCTTCCGCTCACCGACATTGCCCCAAAAGTATCGCCATGATATGCGTTTTTAAATGCCAAAATTTTTGTCTTTTCTTTTCCCTGATTGTAAGCATGCTGAATACACATTTTCAAAGCGACTTCCACCGCTGTTGAACCATTATCAGAATAGAAAACTTTCTGTTGATTTTGAGGAAGAAGTTTTAGTAAATTTTCAGAAAGCTCTATCGCCGGTTCATGAGTAAAACCCGCAAAAATAACCTGCTCTAAAGTATTTAACTGTTCAGAAACCCGTTGTGCAATGTAAGGATGCGCATGACCGTGAAGCGTAACCCACCATGAAGAAACCGCATCGATATATTTATTTCCTTTATCGTCAAAAAGGTAAACTCCTTTTGCTTTAACGATAGGAATTGCATCATCTGCAGTTTTCATTTGCGTGTAAGGATGCCAATTGACGGCTCTGTCTCGCTCTTGTAAATTCATAGATTATAGAAGTTAGAGATTAGAAACTAGAAGTTAGCTTTCCAGGTTTCAAATTGATCCATTACTTTTTCAGCTTGTCTTTTCATCGGTTTTAATCCTAAAGTCTGCAGCATTTGCATATCTTCAGAAACTCCCGGGTTTGGTGTTACCAACAAAGTTTCTCTTTCACCTGTAAAAATTGAGTTTGCTCCTGCCATAAAACACCAACCTTGTTCAAATTCTGTCATTTCAATTCTTCCCGCGCTCAAACGAACCATTGACGAAGGCATTACAATTCTTGCGGTAGCAATCATTCTTACCATTTCCCAAGTGTCAGTTTTTTCATTATTTTCAAGAGGTGTTCCTGCAACTCTTGCCAAAGCATTAATTGGAACAGACTCGGGATGTTTCGGCATTGTTGCCAACGTTAACAACATTGAAATTCTGTCTGCATGCGTTTCGCCTAAGCCGATAATTCCGCCCGAACAAACTGTAATTCCAGCTTTTCTGACGTTGTTGATGGTATTAATTCTATTATCAAAAGTTCTTGTCGAAATAATCTCTTCATAATACTGTTCTGAAGTATCCAAATTGTGATTATAAGCATACAAACCAGCCTGTTCAAGACGAACAGCTTGTTCTTCCGTCAACATTCCAAGCGTACAGCAAACCTCTAATCCGAGTTCATTTACACCTTTTACCATGTCGATAACGCGGTCAAAATCACGATTATTTCGCACTTCCCTCCAAGCTGCAGCCATACAAAAACGAGAAGAGCCGTTGTCTTTTGCTTTTTGAGCATGTTCGATTACTTTTTCAGTTGGTAATAAAGCCTGAACTTTAATATTGGTGTGATAACGTGCAGCCTGTCCGCAATACGAACAATCTTCTACGCAACCTCCTGTTTTTATAGATAATAGAGTTGACATTTGTACCTCTTCTGGATTGTGCCATTCTCTGTGAACGGTTGCTGCTTTATAAATCAATTCAAGGAGAGGAAGGTTGTAGATTTCTTCGATCTCTTCTTTCGTCCAATTATTTCTCAATTTTGTTTTATCTGTCATATTTTTTCTAATTGTTTTGTAATACGTTCTATATTTTCTTTTGTTATTTTTTCTAAATCAGGAATTCTTATAACTTTGGTTTCCTCTTGAATATTTTTACAGATCACTCTTTCTGTATCTGCAGGGAAACTTCCATTTAAGATCAGATATTCCAACTTAATATTTTTTTGTTCTAAAGCCATCAGTGATAATAAAGTATGATTGATGCATCCTAAATAATTCTTCACAACCAAAGCAACGGGAAGGTTTAGTTTTTCAATTACATCAATAATGAATTCATCATCAGAAATTGGAACCATCAATCCTCCCGCTCCTTCTACAATTAAATTATTTTGAGTTTCAGGAAGTTTAAAATCATTACTGTTAATTAAAATTTCTTCTTCCGCAGCTGATTGATGAGGTGACGCCGCGAGTTTTAACTTATATCTTTCAGGATGAATGATTACACTTTCACCGACCCATTCTTTAATTTTTATGCTGTCTGAAAAATGTAGATCTCCGGATTGAATGGGTTTCCAGTAATCAGCTTTAAAGTATTTTATTAAAATTGCCGAGCAAACAGTTTTTCCGACTTCGGTTCCAATTCCGGTTATAAATAATTTCATTTAAATAAATCTTCTAATAATTCTACTTAGTGTTACAATTTCTTCTTCTGTATTGAAGCTGTGAAGGCAGATTCTCAGTCTTTCTGTCCCTTCTTTTACCGTAGGACTAAAAACAGCATAGGTCAAAAATCCCTCACTCAATAAAGTTTCCTGCAAATCTTTCAACCGATGATTGTCAGAAACTAAAACTGCCTGAATCGGGCTATTTTCCGACGACGGAGTTTTTATATTTTGTTGATGAAAAACTTTGATGTTTTGCTGTAAACTGCAAGATGGATTTTTGTTTGTTTTTAAAAATTCATACCCAGTTCTTATACTTCTCCATTGAATATCCTGAGCGGCGGTTGTGTAAATAAATGGTGATGCAAAATTCACAAGATAAGATTTGACAACCTCATCACATAAAATTGCTGCTCCATGTGAACCAAGCGCTTTTCCGTAAGTAATTACCGTTGCCAAAACCATTGTTTGCAATTGGTATTTTTCAACCAAACCGTATCCAAAAACGCCAAAAGAATGAGCTTCGTCTACAATCAAAAAAGCTTTGTATTTTTTAGCAATTTCTGTAATCTTCTCAATCGGGGCAAAATCTCCGTCCATCGAGTAGAGACTTTCTATCGCAACGTAGCAATTCCCGTTTTGTCTTTTTAAAATCTGTTCTAAATCACCAACATCATTATGCTTAAATTTCAGTTTTCTCGCATGAGACATTTTACAGGCATCATGTACGGAACGGTGGATTTTCTCATCAACAATAATCGTATCATGACGGTTCGGAAGCGTAGAAAACAGAGCTAAATTGGCATTATATCCGGAAGAAAAAAGCAATACAGATTCATTTTGATGCTCTTTTGAAATAAAGCTTTCTGTTTCGATAATTTCCTTACTGTTTCCACTGATCAATCTCGAACCAGTACTTCCGGAAAGCAAATGAGGATTTTCATTAATCTGTTTTAACAATAAATTTCGTAACTCTTCATTTCTTGCCAATCCCAAATAATCATTAGAATAAAAATCGATACCTTCAGATTGAGGTTTTAATATTCTTAAAGTTTGATCTGCTTTTCTTTTATCCAGCGCCTTCTGAAAATAATGAAGATGATTAAGCATAATCAGGTTTCATCACTTCCTCAGTTATTGCATTAACCCAATCGATGTGCAAATCTTTTTCAATTTCTATAATTTTCTCTGCGTGTGGTTTCCAGTTCTCAGAAAATTCATCCAATTGATGGATCATTTCTTCCAAATGCCCTTCTTCTTCCAGTATAATCGATCTCACCATTACTTTTGAATTGGTTTTGGTAAGAACTTCCTGATATACAGGATATAATTCATCGGCACGAACTTCAATTGCATACGTCACGAAAAGATAAGCCGCATATTTTAATTCTTCTTTTGTCAAATCAAAATGAGCATGAAGATACTTACACGCTTTAACATCCAAAGCATGAAGATATTGTCGCGTTGCGATCGGTGCTAAAAGCTCGTTACTTTCATAAGTTTTACATAATTCAGGATTTATTTTCCCAATTTGTTTTTTAAGATAATATGCATGACGATGCTCTTCACAAGCATGTTTCAACTGTATTAAATTTACTTTTGTAGGATGTTCGCAAGCAGAAATCTTTCTCGCTCCCGCATTTTCCATAAAAGACAGCGTATTGAGCCATTTTGAATGAGCTTTATTATCGCTTACGATCTTATCAATAAGATTATAAAATTCCATTACTATTTATTTTGTGCCAAAAGTAGTATATTGCCGGATGGTTAAGTTGTACCAGTTTCAACATTATGAGTAGTCCGGTTGAGTTTCCTTATGAGAGTTTTATTTTAATTAATAGAAATTCAGAGATTTCTATCTACATGCAGATCTCCAATCAATTAATTAATGCAATACAAAGAGGCGTTCTTCCCTTTGGTATAAAACTTCCGGGAACAAGAGCTTTGAGCATCATTTTGCAGGTTCACAGAAATACAATTGTTGCTGCTTATGATGAATTGTTTGCACAAGGCTGGGTAGAAAGTCTTCCCAATAAAGGAACTTTTGTAATTGGAAAAAATCAGGAAAAACCATTTCAAATTCAAGATTTCGAAAAAAATAATCTTGAACATTATCCCAAATCTACAGGTTTTTCTTTTAAAACTTCAAATATTTTAGACAACCCGTTTGAGTATTCTGATTGTGAATACATTTTCAACGATGGAGTTCCTGATATCCGTTTAACGCAAATTGATCATCATTCCCGAATTTACAGTTCCATTTTAAAAAGAAAAGCTCATAAAATAGGACAATACAATCAGGACGGAAGTGAATTTTTCAAAAAAAACCTCTCACAATTTTTAAATCTATCAAGAGGCTTACCGATCTCAAAAAACAATCTTTTGATCACTCGAAGTACAGAAATGAGTATTTACATTGTCTCTGAAATTTTACTTTCGGCAGGCGATGTTGTTTTGGTCGGAGAATTAAGTTATTTCTCAGTCAACATGATCTTCCAAAAAGCAGGAGTAAACATCCAGTCTATTTCTATTGATGAGGAAGGAATTAATGTAGAAGAAGTAAGAGAAGTTTGTAAAAAGCAGAAAATAAGAATGCTTTATCTTACTCCGCATCACCACTATCCTACCACGGTCACCTTGAGTGCAAAACGAAGATTGGAATTACTCAATCTTGCGAATGAATTTGGTTTTATCATTTTAGAAGATGATTACGATTATGATTTCCATTATGATAAAAGTCCTATTCTTCCTTTGGCAAGCGCAGACACTAACGGAATGGTCATCTATATCGGCTCTTTTGGAAAATCTTTGGTTCCCGGTTTTCGTACAGGATTCATTGTAGCTCCAGAAGATCTGATGACCGAAATGCGAAAATATTTGGGAATTATAGATCGTCAAGGAGACGTTCTGATGGAGCACGTTTTGGGAGAAATGATCGCTGAAGGAGAGATCAGCCGATATTTAAAAAAATCATTAAAAACCTACCAGGAAAGAAGAGATCATTTCGTTTCTCTTTTAGAACAAGACTTGGGAGGCTATATCGATTTTCAAAAACCTTCAGGAGGCTTGGCGGTGTGGATGAAGTGGAAAATCCATATAAATCTAATGCAACTCAGTAGAAACTGTGCCCAAAACAATCTTTTCATTCCTAAAACCCTGCTTTATCAGAACAAAAATCTTACAGCAATGCGGTTGGGTTTTGGAAATTTGAATCTGACAGAAATGGATAAAAGCATTGAAATTTTATCTGAAAACATCAAATTATTATCCTGATTTCAAAAAAAATAAGAATATTTTTCACCGCAAAAGTATCAAAAGAAATGATGAAAAAAGAGAAATTCAAAAGCTTACAAAGCAACAACCATAGTACTCATTTTCTTTAAAAATATTTCAAAAAAAAACTTGTCAAGGTTAATAAATATGTGAATTATTAACCTTGACAAGGTTGAGCTTACAATAGATAAAAAATCAGCGAAAAATTATTTGCAGAATGTTAAAATTCAGATTGAAGAACCTTTAATAATTCTACTTGCTGATTGACATCATTTTTGCTGCTTATTAAATTATAATTCGCCTGAAGCCAATTATTTCTTACCACAAAAAATGTATAAGCATCCATTAAACCTTCTTTATATTTTTCTTCAGATTTCTGAAAAGACAGTTTTTGATTTTCGAAATTCAGTTCCAAAAGGCTGTATTTTTCCTGGGCATTCAGAAACTGAGCTTTTATGGAATTGATCGATTTTGTTAAATCATTAATGATTAAATCTTTGCTGTAGTTGGAATTAATAACATTTAGTTTTGCTATTTCTACGTTATTTTTAATTTGGAATTTATTAAATATCGGAATATTCAAACCAAAAGAGATCGATTGGTTTTTATTCTGACTAAATTGATCTGAAAAACTCGTATTGGTAAAAGAATTATTACCCAGAGATCTATTGTAAAAAGTTGACCAACTGTAGTTTCCCGTCAATGTTGGAAGGTAATAAGATCTTTCAATATCAATATTTTTTTCCTGAACCGTAATCTCTGCAACAACAGTCTTATAAGCCGGATTATTTTCTATTAATTTATTGGTAAGATCAGCCATATTAAAATCTTCCTGAACTAAAGATGCATTATCATCCATTACAAAATCTATAGAATCCTGAGTAATATTCAGTGCATTCAGAAGGTTTATTTTTGCCAGATCACGTTGGTTTTTTGCTGAAACCCACTGTTCCTGTAAAGTTCCCAAATTAGCTTTAATATCGTAAACATCACTTTTTGAACGGCTTCCTATTTCCACTTCTTTTTCTGTGCGTTTGATCTGGTCTTCGATCCCTGTGATCTGTGTTTCTAAAACCTCCAACCAGCTTTTACTGTTTTGATACGTGAAAAAATTCTGAATTACATTAAACTTCACTTCATTCTGAGCCTGCTTAAGCTTATATGTACTCGCGTTTTTATTGAGTTTCGACAATGAAATATTCAAATAATTCCTCCAATTGAATAATTCAATATTTGCCTGAGCAATCACCTGATCGTATTGTGTATTAAGTGTTTCTCTCTGATTACTCGACTGATTGATTGACGAACCCAAACTGTAGCTGTGATTCACTCCCGCATTTACAGATGGAAGCAACATCCCTTTTGAAGCTGCAATCTGTCGGTCATTTTTCTGAATATTGACCGTTGCCTGTTTTACCAACGGATGATTTGTCGAAGCATGATCGAGACATTGTTTGAGCGTCCAACTCTGTTGAGCCGGGAAAAGATTGATGATGAATATGAAGACTAGTTTTTTCATAATTGGTTGATTGTTGGTTGATAGTTGATGGTCTTATTGATAAAATTTCTATCAACTAAAAACCAAAAACTATCAACCAATTTTATTCGTATTTCAGATATTTTACAAGATTCACTTTTGTAGCTTGATATGCTTTAATACTCACCACTGCGAAAGTTAAAATCAATAATAAAATCATACTTAAAATGAATGGTAAAACCGGCATATCAATTCGGTATGCGAAATCTTTCAGCCACTCATTCATCAGATAATAACTTATAGGAATGCTTATCAGAACAGCAATTAAGGTAATCCAAAGGAATTGTTTCGTTAATCCTACAATCAAAGTTCCGTCTGATGCACCCAAAGTTTTTTTGATCGCTACATCTTTTAATTTTTGCTCGATCATTAATGATGACAAAGCGAATAGTCCAAGTAAAGCCACCATTAAAACCATCGCGTTCAAAATCGTGAAAAGCGTCTGCTGTTTCTGATACGTTTCAAAAGTTTTTGCAAATTGTTTATCTATAAAATAAGAGCTGAATGGATAACCCGGTTCTGCATTATCTTTCCAATACGTTTTCAGTCTTTTTACAGTTCCGTCAATATCGTCTGCTTTTAATTTCAACTGAATATTGTTTACATTATATCTTTTCCAGGTAGTTTCTCTGTAATGAAAAAATATCATGGGTTCTACTTCGCTCTTCAAACTTCTGACGTTGAAATCTTTTGTTATTCCTACAATGTGATAAGCTTTGTTGTCAAACCCCGGTCTGACTTCTCTTTTCATTGCCTGTTCATCTGTCCAGCCAAATTTTCTAAGAAAAGCTTCATTTACCAAGGCATTATTAATTGTATCTGATGATAATTTTGGGTCCAGCCAACGTCCTTTAAGCAATTTAACACCCATAAACTGAAGATAATTATGATCCATAGAGCCGTGACGAGCCTGAATACTCGTATTCAAATAATCCATATTAGAACTGCTCTGATTACTGGTTCCGGGAGGCGCTTCCGCAAATGAAACACTTTCTACACCAGGAATTTTTGCCATTTCGGTTCTAAGTCTTTCATATTTCAGCCAAGGTTTTCCATTGTTATCTTCATTAAAATTGATTTGAAAAATCTGTTTCCCGTTGAAGCCTAAATCTTTATCCATCATATGTTTCACCTGCTGATTGACAATCAATCCACCGATAATGAAAAAAGAAGAAATAATTAGTTGCAGAGTCAGAATTCCGTTTCTCAGCCAAACACCATTTTTACTTCTGGCAAAATTTCCTTTTAAGGTTTCTATCGCTTTGAAATTAGATAAATATAAAGCCGGAATGAGCCCGGAAACAATCGTCACTAAAGCCACCATCGCAAACGAATAGAAGTAAATGCGCCAATCGCTCATCACAATTTCTTTATTATAAAACTTATTGAGACTTGGTAAGAGAAGTTCTGTTAAAGCCAAAGAAAGAAGATATGAAGCAAAACAGATTAAAAAAGTTTCCATCAGAAACTGAACTATAAGGCTGGATTTTGTACTTCCAATCGCTTTTCTTACCCCTATTTCTTTGGCTCTTTGAGAAGCTTGTGCTGTTTTTAAATTGATAAAATTAATGGCTGATAAAATCACAATCAGAACCGAAAGTGTGAATAAGATCATTAATGACTTGAAATCCGGGTTCCCAAACCAAGTTGATTCTGCATGCAATTTTATTTTATCTAGCGGTGTAAGCAATGAATCAGTTGGTCCATACGTATCAATAAATTGCTGAGGTGTCATTCCTGCATCTTTAGAGTTTATTTTCGCACGCAGCATAATGATATCAAGAAATTTTTTCTCAAAACTTCTCGGGTCTGCTCCTTTTTTCAACAGAAAAAAACCTCCATAATTGAAATTACCCCAAGATTCTTTATCATTTTTCAACTGTTCTGCAGGTTTGAAAATAAAATCCGGTTTTATCTGGCTGTTTCCTTTCGGTAACTCATAAACCGCTGTAACGATGTAATCTGTTTTATTAATTTTAATCGTTTCGCCCGCAACTTCAGTTTTACCAAAAAGATTTTTTGCCACAACATTAGAAATAGCAATATTGTTATCATTTTTAAAAACGTCATTATAGCTTCCAGTCACCAATTTGAATGGAAACAGATTGAAAAAATTCTCCGACGCAGCAAGCCCACCTTCTTGATAAGCTGTTTTGTTTTTTGTGGTCATCTTATAAGCGATATCAGAACCGCTCATCAAAACATAATCCTGAACTTCAGAGATTCGCTTCAATGCATTTTCAGCTAAAGGTATCGAAATAGCACCGCCATAAATATTATCTTTTTTGTAATACGTCTGAAAATAATAAATATTATCCTTCTTAGGATTCCATTTTTCGAAAGATTCTTCATCATTCCAATGCATCAGAATGAGCATAAATCCGGTAAGCCCAATCGTCAATCCAAACAAATTGATTATTGTGGAAAGCCAATTCTTTTTATAATTGATGAAGGCAATTTTGAGCCAGTTTTGTAGCATAATTTTAGTTTTTTGATTGATCGTTGTTAGTTGATCGTTGCTAGTTTTGAGAATTCCCATCAGCTAACAACCGATAACTTTCAACTAAAGTTTTTACGCGAAGTTTTTGGCATCTGCTTTTTCGAAAACATCTTTTCTTTGGGAAGAATGTTCCTCAGAGAAAATCTCACCATCTTTCATATTCACGATTCTGGATGCATAACCTGCGTCGTAAGAAGAGTGCGTTACCATCGCAATTGTAGAGCCCTCTCTGTGAAGTTCTGCCAAAAGATTCATCACTTCATTTCCGTTAGAACTGTCGAGATTTCCTGTTGGTTCATCGGCAAGAATCAGTTTTGGTTTTGTAACCAAAGCTCTCGCAACGGCAGCTCTTTGTTGCTGGCCTCCGGAAAGTTGCTGTGGATAATGTTTTGCCCTGTGCGCAATGTTAATTTTCTCCATAATTTCTTCCACGCGTTTTTTTCTTTCTGAAGAAGAAACTCCGTTGTAAATTAAAGGCAATTCTATATTTTCATAAACTGTTAATTCATCAATCAGATTAAAATTCTGGAAGATAAAGCCTATATTTTTCTTTCTGATTTCAGATTTTTTCTTTTCGGAAGTTCCGATTGTTTCAATAGATTCAAACTGATAAGAACCGGAAGAAGCGCTGTCTAATAAACCAAGAATATTAAGAAAAGTAGATTTTCCGCAACCAGAAGGTCCCATTATCGCAACGAATTCACCTTCTTTGATTTGCAGGCTTACATTATTAAGCGCATTGGTTTGTACGTCTTCCGTTTTATATACTTTTGAAAGGTTTTGAATATTTATCATTGTCGTATTATTTAAAATTTATAGTTTTTGTGAATTGGGTTACAGCGTATCAATCGTTCCACCAGAATCCCTGCTTGCAGAAAATTTGATTCCTGACAAGGTTTTGTATCTGATTTTTGCTAATGAATTTGCAGATGCTGTCAATTCTTTAGACACACTTAAACTTACCGAAGAAGCCGATCTTGCGTCTACTAATGCTTCGGTAATAATAGCTTTGGTAGCAATAACTTTAGAAGCCTGTTCTGAATTGATTATTGCTTTTGAAATTTTGCCCTGAATATCTATTGTGCTTGCTGATCTTGAATTCAGTACAAGGTTTTCTGTATTGATAGTTCCTGAAACCAAGCTTCCGGACTCTGTATTGATTGTTACTTTTTTAGCATTAGAATCACCATAAATTTTTCCTCCACTCACTGTAGAAAATTTTTGAATATCAAAATCATTCTTAATTTTTACAATAGAGCCAATTCCTGCGCTCACAGATTTGATATCTTTTGCATAAACAATAATTTTAGTATCCACGTTTTCTAAAGACTGTCCTCTTTTGTAGGCGATTTTCAATACACTGTTTTTCACATTTACTTCTACGAATTGAAGATAATTGCTTTTAATCACAACTTTTTCTTCGTTAGATTTTACCACTTCTACATCAAAAACCATATCAGAAGCAATGCCATCAAAATGTTCTAAGGCAATGGTTTTTGTTTCAATTTGAGAAGACTTGATACTTTGATTTTCTATATAAAAATTGGGGTTTGCAGAAGCCTGAAAAGCCTGTGTTGCAAAGGTTGTAAGAAATAATATTGCTAAAGTTTTCATAGGTATGTTTTATTTTGTTTAGATTAATTTTTATTTTGTTTTAAATTTTATCACAGTTTCTTTTAGAGGATAACCTTCTTTCGACTTAAATTTATTATCAGTCAGTACAAACTCATATTCTGTATTAGGTTTCATATCTGTCAAAAGTTTTATTCCTTTATGGTTATTCACAAAACCTTCATTTTTTATCAAAGGAAAATGCTCTTTTCCTGTACTTCCCAAGTTAATAGAAGATCCTTCTGCCATTTCTCTGTCAAAATTGACGATGATCTCTTTAATCGAAGGATCTACATCATTTTTGTTCCAGATATCTGGAGAAATAGACAGTACTTTAGGCTGATTTTTTTCATAATCATTCATAAAGGTTTTAAATTTTGGAGCTAATTGATCATAGAAAGAAATAATCTCAGGATAAAAACTTTCTAGCGTGGGATATTGTTCCCTGTTGTTATCATATTTCCCTAACAATTCCACTAAATCTTTTATCCATAAAAATTTTCTTTTTTCCTGAATGGAAATTTCTTCATTGATCTCTTTTTGCGAATATTTATTATCTATCATATAACGAATGACAGAAGCTCTTACCAAACTTTCATTAATCATGATTTCCCAATTGGTGTAAGCTTGAGATTCCATGTCTTCTTTCACCAATTCATAAATAATCTTGGCCGAATTTTCTAATTTGGACTTGTTATCGCCCATCTCCAAAATATAATTAATAAATGAATGGTTAAATTCATGAATCAGTAAAGGCTGAAACTCGTTTTTATCAAATTTTGCATTTCCATCCTTATCAAAAGACGACATTCCAACTACTGCATTTACAGTTTCTTTTTGGTTTTCGGGATGAGTTTTAATTCCATAATTTCCTCCACCATTTCCGTAGCCTAAAATAATGTTGTAATCTTCATTGGCTTTTTTACCATAAAATTTAGAATACCAACCTTGATTAAAGTCAGACAAAATAGTTGTTTGATATTCGTCTTCTGCTTTTTTATAATTTGCTGAATGGTTATCAAAAAACTGCTGAAAATTTGTGGTTTTGTAAAATTGATTTAACAAAAGAACAAATTGCTTTTTGTCTACTTTTTCCCATCTTCTATCCAATAAATTTACTTTTTCTTTTATCTGGCTGAATTTTCCATTTTTAAAAGATAAATGAAGTGCCATCGACATCACTGCATCTCTTCCCAAACCGTTTTTGTTTCTGTTTTGCTTAATAAACTCAACAATTCCTGAGTTTTTATAAGCATCAAAATAAGTATTGATATCCGCCACATATTTTTTATTGTAATCTTGACTATATTCTTGAGCTCCTGCCAATCGAAAAACAGTACTTACAATCTCTACTCTTTCATCTACTTTAGGAGTTAGCTTTTCTTGTGAAAAGTTTAAAATTGAAACCAAAAGAACAATTAACGTCCAAAGTTTTTTAATCCAAATCATGCTTATTTTATTTTTTTATATCTAATATTTCATATTTCTTCAATTCAGAATAATCTGAAGTAATAACGGTTTCCCCCGCTTTCAATCCTGAAACAACTTCGTAATACATTGGGTTTTCTCTTCCCAAACTGATATCTCGTTTTTCTGCTTTATTATTTTTCAGAACGAAAATCCATTTCCCATTGGTGTCTTTATAAAAATTTCCTTTCGGAATCATCATGCTTTGTGTATCAGCAGAAAGTTTAAGCTTCACTCCGAAAGTCATCCCGATTTTTAAATTCTCAATTTTTGCATCGATAAAATTTAGTTCCACAGAAAACTGTCCGTCTTTTACTTCTGGAAGAATTTTTGAAATAATCACTTCATACTGTTTAGCATTGCTTTCCAAACTTCCTTTAATTCCGACTTGAAGTTTGTTGATATAATATTCATCTACTTTTGCAATTAGTTTGTAACCGCCCATCAAATCTATTTTTCCGATGCTTTCACCGGTTGTCAAATTTTGTCCCAGCGAAATGTTAAATGAAGATAACCTTCCGGAAACCGGCGCCATAATTAGGAAATTATTTTTATTAGAGCGCAAAATATCCAAACTTTTTTCCATTTGGTTAATCGAATTATTAATGGCTGCAAACTGAGAATTTCTGGATGTTTTTTCATTGGCACTCCCTTTTTCCACAATTTGTTTTCTTTGTTTCTGATAATTAAGATTTTGGGAAGCCATATCATAATCGGTTTTCTTTCCGATTTCTGCATCGTACAATCTTTTCTGAAGATTATAAGCCTGCAAAGCCGTATTATAATCATTCTGAGACTGCAATAATTCTTTATCCTGATTGAATTCCTGGTTTTTTAATTCTAAAAGAGAACTTCTCATTTGGCTTATTTGCTGCATAATCCCGGTTTCCTGATTCAAGTAATTAAATTCTGTATTCGGATTGTAAACTCTCGCAATAGGTTGTCCTTTTGTTAGCATTTGTCCGTCTTCTGCAAAAATCTCTTTCACAGCGCCACCTTCTAAAACATTCACTAAAGAAGAATTTAGAGATTGCGTTTGTGCTGTTACCATCAACATATCTTCAAATTTTCCTTTCGTCACCACATCAGTTTGAATATCTTCTAACTTTACATTAAATGTTTTTTTCTGATTGAGAAAGTACCATCCAAAAATCAAAACTGCCAACGCAGAAGCTATGATGATTAATATTAATTTTAGTTTAGACTTCTTTTTTACTATTTTCGTATCCATATTTGAGATAACTATTTTACTTACAGATAATTAGTCAATTCAAATGCCAGAGATTTATAATCTTATAACTCTTTGATAATGTGATTAAATATATTTTAATTAATTTTAAAACTGTTCATTATCGGACACTTTTTGTGCGAAAACGGACAAATTTAGTTGATGGTTGTCAGTGATTAGTTGATTGTTTTTAAAATCTGTTTTAAATCTTGAACAATTGAATATGTATTAATTAAAACCATCAACCGACAACCAAATAAGAAAATATGGCTAAAAAATTAAAAAATACAGAACCTCCCGATAATCAAATAGCATTTTCAAACGACAAACTATTTGTCGATTTATCCCAACTGATTGAGCAAAGTCACCAACAGGTTGCGATGCAAGCCAATAGTACGCTTACCATTTTGTTTTGGCAGGTTGGAAAACGTATCAATGATGATATTCTACAAAACCAACGTGCTGAATACGGAAAGCAAACTGTATCGACATTGTCGGCACAATTGGAAACTTCTTACGGAAGAAATTTTGCTGAAAAAAATGTACGAAGAATGATGCAATTTGCAGAACACTTTTCTGATTTGCAAATTGTCGTTACACTGTCACGACAATTGACCTGGTCTCATTTTTTGGTTTTAATTCCTTTAAAATCAGTCGAAGCTAAACAATTTTACGCACAATTAGCAATTAATGATACACTTGGCGTGAGAGAACTTCGCAAACAAATCGCCAGCAAAGCTTTTGAAAGAACCGAAATTGCCAATCTACAATCATCACAGAACGAAAACTTTCCAATAAACACATTCAAAGACCCCTATTTATTAGATTTTCTTGGCTTGCAAAATGATCATTTAGAAAAAGATATCGAGACAGCCATCCTTCACGAACTTGAAAAATTCATCTTAGAATTAGGGAAAGGATTTGCTTTTGTGGAGCGTCAAAAAACAATGATTATCGACGGAGAAGATTTTTATCTCGACCTATTATTTTATCATCGTTCACTCAAAAGATTGGTGGCAATCGAATTAAAATTAGGGAAATTTCAAGCCAAATATAAAGGACAAATGGAATTATATTTGAAATGGCTCAACAAAAATGAAAGACAAGAAGGCGAAGAAACACCAATCGGATTAATACTTTGTGCAGAAAGCAGTAAAGAACAAATCGAACTTTTGGAAATGCATAAAGATGGAATTATGGTTGCAGAATATTGGACGGAATTACCACCGAAAAAAGAACTGGAAAGAAAATTACATTTGGCTCTAATTGAAGCAAAAGAACGTTTCGAACGTAAAAAATTGTTATAATTCTTATTTATTAAATTTAAAAAATGCGAAAAAAAGAAGCTCATATTTTAATTGTGGATGATGACGAAGATATTTTGTTTTCGGCAAAAGTGTGGCTGAAGAAATTTTTCACGGAAGTGAGCTGTCTCAGTCAGCCAAAAAATATTTTGAAGTTTTTAACCGAGCAACAGGTTGATGCAGTTCTTCTTGATATGAATTTCAGGAAAGGTTTTGAAAGCGGAAAAGACGGTTTGTATTGGATGCAGGAAATTAAAACCTTAGAACCGCAACTTCCAATCATTCTAATGACCGCTTATGGTGAAGTAGAATTAGCAGTTGAAGCATTGAAAAATGGTGCTTCTGATTTTATTTTAAAACCCTGGAATAACGAAAAGTTGTTCGCCTCCGTTAATCTCGCTGTCGATATTTCCCGAAAAAATAAAAAGCTCAATCAATGGGAAAATGTGAGCATCAAAACCAATCAATATCAACTGGAAACGCAATCTTTTGCAATGCAGGAAGTGATGGATCAGATTACGAGAGTTGCGCCAACTGATGCAAATATTTTACTTTTAGGTGAAAACGGAACCGGAAAATACGTTCTTGCAGAACACATCCACGAATTGTCTGAAAGAATAAATCAGCCTTTTGTCCACATCGATTTAGGAAGCCTTTCAGAAAGTTTGTTTGAAGCTGAATTATTTGGGTACAAAAAAGGAGCGTTTACAGATGCCAATCAGGATTATTCCGGAAAGATTGAAAATGCTCAAAATGGAACGGTTTTTCTTGATGAGATTGGAAATCTTCCGCTTCATCTTCAAACCAAATTATTAAGTTTGATTCAGAACCGAAAATTGTCAAGAATCGGTGAAAGTAAAGAGAGATTACTGGACGTAAGATTTATTTTTGCAACGAACGAAAATCTTAAAAAAGCAGTTTCAGAAAACAGATTCAGGAAGGATTTGTATTACAGAATCAATACGGTTGAATTGCAAATTCCGAGTCTGAGAAATCGATTGGAAGATATTCCGACTTTAGCCAATTATTTTTTAGATAAATATAAACAGAAATATCACAAACCAGATTTAGTTTTAAATGAATCTTTGATTAACGAATTAATCACTTATTCCTGGCCTGGAAACATTCGTGAACTCGATCATTGCATTGAGCGAAGCGTGATTCTTTCTAATGAGAAAAATCTGAAATTGTTGATGCCTCAAGATGAAGAATCAGAAAAAACAATCGTCAATCTCAACATCGAAGAAATGGAAGGAATTCTGATTAAAAAAGCATTAAAAAAACATCGTGGAAATATATCTCTTGCCGCAGAAGATTTGGGATTATCAAGAGCCGCGTTGTATAGAAGAATGGAAAAATTTGAATTGTGATTTGGTTATTAGTTGATCGTTCTTGGTTGATAGAATTAAAACTCTTCGACTTCGCTCAGTGTGACCACTCTAATGTTATTTTGAGAGTTCCGAAGGAACGATTTAATAAAAGATAGGATAAAATCCTATCAATGAACGTTGAAAAAACAATGAAAAAACAACAGTTTTTTTGGTTACTATTTATTCTGCTTGCAATTGTCAGCGGAATTTTTGCCTTTGATTTTTATTCACAAAACAGATTGATTAATTGCGTCCTGTTTTCCTCAATAAGTTTGGTTTGTATTTTTTTTGCGCAGACTTCGGCCTTGTCTTATATTCAAAAAACAGAAAAGTTGCTTTTGGCAATTCAAAAAAAAGATTTTTCATTATTTCCTGAAGCCGACCAAAACAGTCTGGTTGAAAATGCCGTAAAACTCTATTATCAAAGCAAAGAAGAACATCTTTCTCATTCTTCTTATAAGCTTTTGTATGAAGAAATATTGAATCAACTTGAAATAGGATTGATGATTCTCTCTAAAAAAAATAATGAATGGGAAGTTTTTTATGTGAATCCAGTTTTTCTGGAAATTCTGGAAATTCCGAAGTATAATTATTGGAATCTTTACGAAAATAAAACACCGAATTTTTATAGGATTATTGAGGATACACAATATGAAAATTCACAGGAATTCTTTGATATTTCTATTAATGAAAATACAAAACAATCATTTTCTCTCAGAACCAAAAAAGTTGAAAATGTAAAAAACCGTTTTTGTATCATCAGCTTAGAATCTGTTCAGAAAATTATTGAGCAAAAGGAAAAGTTAGCCTGGAATAATCTGATGAAAGTGATTTCTCACGAATTGCTTAATACCTTAACGCCTGTAAACAGTTTGATTCAAAATCTGGAATATATTGCGAATCAGGATGTCATTGAAAAAGAAGATCAACAGGATATGCAAGAAAGTCTGATGATTATCAATAACAAATCAAAACAATTACTGAATTTCGTAGACGATTACAGACAGGTTGCAGAACTGCCAAAACCTGTTTTCAAAACAATTTCCTTGACTCAAATTGTAGAGTCTGCGCTTAATTTTTTGAAGCCGGAATTTGAGAAGAATAATATCAAGATTGTTAATTCATTAGAGAATCAGATGGTTTTTGCAGATCAAAAAATGATTGAACGTTGTTTAATTAATCTCTATCTCAATGCAGTTTTTGCAGTTTCTAATACCAATGAAAGAATCATCAAAACAGAAATAAAAACCCTTAACAAACGAATTATTCTGAGTGTAGAAGACAGTGGAATTGGTATTCAGAAGGAAATTCAGGATAAGATTTTTCTTCCTTTTTTCACAACAAGAAACGGAGGTTCCGGAATTGGTTTAACGCTCAGCAAAAGCATCATAGAAGCGCATAAAGGCTATCTTAATTATAAAGCTCTCGATCAGGGAAGTAGGTTTGAAATTTGGTTTTTAAGCTAAGGATTTAAGTTAATTTTATAATAAATCTTATTATTGGTATAACTCTTGATTCCAATTGATTTATAAAAAATTTATTTATATATCTTTTTGAATAGCTTACATATTTTTATTTAATATTAAATTTTAATTAAAATTTTAAATAAAAACATTAATATACTTAAAGTATTGTATTTAAATACATTAAACTATTAACCTATAAACAAACCCAATGTAAAGATATTTATATTGTTAAAAACTGAGATCACATATGTCTTTAGACAAATTACCTACAGTTCTTGTGTAATTTATTGAAATCTAACTTTTAAGCAGTAATATTTTTATAAAAAAATCTAAATATGTAGAATAAAATTGAATTTTAAAGTCATTTTCGTCAGTATATATTACGATTTGCATAATATTCAAAAAAAAACAAATTAAAAAAAAACATTATTTTTGCTTAGTATAAAAAAATGGTGTTTGTGATTTTATCTATAAATTAGCATTACCAACCAAAATATTAAATTTACAATAGCATGAAAAAAATAATTTTACTCCTCACCTTATTTTCCGGAATATCTGCATTCTCACAAATCAAGGTTCTGAAAAATGAAACATTAGTCGAAATCGGAAAGGATAACTCTGTCGGCTTATATAAAAAAGAAAATAAATTTACTTTTAATTATCAGGATCTCAACACGAGTAATCTGAACACTTTCAGATCATTTTCATTTAATGATATGAACGGTGATGTGCAGGAACTTTATAAAATGATTACTGATGGATTTATTGATCAACCTACCGGAAACATTTCTTTAGAACTTCCTAATGATATTATTGAGCTTCAATACGAGAGAAACTACGGTCAACCAACGGTACAAATTATTCAATATATCAACAAGAATAAAAAGTATGTCGGTAAATCTCAGTTTTTAAATAAAAAACAGATTGATAAAATCTTCGGTATCGGAACTCCAAAAGCTGCATTGTACACCAAATCTGCAGTAAAACAAACTCCGGTAAATTCAATGAATAATACCTCGGCTCAAAGTTCATCAAATACTTATCAAAACAACACTCCGAAAACTCCGGTAAAACCAACGAAAAAAAGAAAATAAATTTCGTTTTTTCAATATATATCAACTCATTCTTACCGAATGAGTTTTTTTATTTCTATTTTTGTGAAAATATTTCATTGTACTATGTCTCTTCAGGTAATTAATCTAACAAAGAAATTTGGTGAGCAGACTGCTCTAAACAACATCAACATCAACATTGATAAAAGTGAAATCATCGGTCTTTTGGGTCCTAACGGAGCCGGAAAATCTACTTTGATGAAATCTATTGTCGGTGCACTGAAAATTGATGAAGGTGAAATTATCTTTAACGGAAAAAATATTTCAGAGTACGAAATTGAAAGCAAAAAAAATATAGGATTTCTTCCTGAAAACAATCCGCTTTACCTGGAAATGTATGTAAAAGAATATCTGCAGTTTGTTGCCAATATTCATAAAATTTCTGAAGCCAGAGTTGATGAGGTGATAGAATTGGTCGGAATAACTCCCGAAAAATCTAAAAAAATCGGTCAGCTTTCTAAAGGTTACAAGCAAAGAGTTGGTTTGGCGCAGGCAATTATTCATCAACCCGATTTATTGATCTTAGATGAGCCAACGAACGGCTTAGATCCCAATCAGATTTTAGAAATCAGAAATGTGGTGAAAGAAATCGGGAAAGAAAAAACAGTTTTACTTTCTACACACATTATGCAGGAGGTTGAAGCGCTTTGCACAAGAGTAATTCTTATTCATCAGGGAAATATCATTCAGGATTGTAATATTAATGACTTTAAAGGAAAATTTGAGAGTTTAGAAGATGCTTTTGCGAGTTATACGCAGGATTTTAAGGTTGAAGTTGAGACTAAGGCTTAAAGCAATTAAAAAGTAAAAACTTTTTAGATCTTTTATTGGCTTTAAATTTGATTCCCATCTAATAATTAAAACAAAATCAACATGATTAAGAAATTATTATTGGGAACTTTATGCATCGCTCAGTTTTCCCTTATTGCCGCTCACGATTTAAAACAAACACCAAATTTTACAGAAGATAATGGAACAGGATATTTTCAGAATGTTCCTAAAACGGTTATTATTAAAACAAAAAAATTCAAAGTAAGAATCGATAAACAACCAAATGGAAATTATCTATATCAATCTTGGCGAGCCAATACAAAAATTACGGCAAAACCAAGTATGATTATCAGTAACGGAGAATTAGTTCCGGACGGATCGGGAGGTAATTATTATTTCGAATTTAATAATAACGGAACTCTTTATCAGGTATGGAGGAATTATTTAACAGACTCTCCGAAAAAAGCACCTTATACCTTAGTTGTCATCGACGGAAATGGCGAAACTTTGGTAAGACAGGATGCACAAGTTGTAAAAAATTAAAACTCATCACCTCTCGCTATAAAGTGAGAGTTTTTTTGTTTTAAGATCCAAACTTTTTCAATTGTGTAAAATAATTACTTTCTGCAAAACTTTCTTTGGCAGCACGATATCCTATATTAAATATTTGTTCTAAACGGTCTTTTTTACGCTCAAAAGTTCCATAGCTTGACAAATCCTGAGAAGAAATCAACCAGTCGCAATGCTCAAATTTCACCTTTTCGATACGATAAGAAAGCAAATCATACGACCGCGAAACAATTGATTTTATCGTCTTCAAATCATCGATTTTAATATCGTGAGGAGGCGAAACAAATACGCCAATCAGTTTATCACAGTCATCACGGATAATATCTGCCGGAAAATTATTCAAAACACCTCCGTCACAGAACATTTCTTCGCCTAAAATATAAGGTGTTGTAATGCCGGGAATCGAGCATGATGCAATAATAGCATCAGTTATTAAAAAATCATTATCGAAAATTTTCTCTGTTCCGCCAACCAATTCGGTTGCAACGATCTTTACTTCTTTGTCAAGATCACCAATTTTCATATCATTGAAAATCGGCTTCAGATAAGTATTGAAAATCACCGAAGAAACCAAGCCAGGCTGATTAAATGTAAAATGTTTCCAATTAAAAAAATACACCGATTGGAAGAAATCTAAAATTTCTTCAGGCTTTTTCCCGATTGCATAAAGGCAGCCCACAATAGAACCAGCGCTGCAGCAAGCCAGAATATCTACATCAATATTCTGTTCGTTCAAGAATTTTAATACTCCTGCATGAGCGATTCCTTTGGTACCGCCGCCTGATAAAACCAATCCTGTTCTTTCAAAGTTCATTAAATAAATGTAAGAAAACATCCTTAAACATTACATTTAAGAAATCTAAATATTTTGTTAATTATTTAAACAAAAAACCACAGACAAAATCTGTGGTTTAATTTTATAAATAGAATTTTAAATCCTAATTATTAATATATTTTTCAAAAATTCTTGAGAAATCTTTTTGATTATATTTATCAAAACTATTGGTGTTCCAGGCAAAAATATATTCGTTGATCGCTCTTAATTCCTGACTTTTTGAAACATTTTCCTGTTTTCCTGATGCAACACTACCAATTGCTTTCTGTATACTGTCATTTGAAAAATTCAGCAAAGAATGATTATGATGAACTTCCTGCTGAATAGCCAAAAGCGCTTTATAAAGGTCTTTCAATTGATCAATCTGACCTTTTGCAACACTAATCATCAAAGGAACATTCCCGATATTAAATGAAATTTCAACATCCAAATCAATCGTTCCGGCAGTCTGTAATGCGATATTTGAAAAAGGAAACTGATAATATTCGTATCTCTTTAAAACTCTCTTTTTATCCAATGCACTTGCTCCGTCGATATGAATTAATGCTCTGTTGGTAAAGCAATATTCATCTCTTTTAGATTTAATTAAAAAGAATATTTTCTCATTATCTTCAGATAAAATATAATCATCAGAATCTACTTTATCATAATCCTGAGAAGGAATAATCTTACCGATATCACCTAACCCTAAAGCTTCCGCAGCTAATTTTTTAAACATAAAATTTGTACTTTATTAAGTGGATAAAATTAATAAAATATGCGAGATAAAAATGAAAAAAGTTATTTAAGACAAAGAAAAACCACAGACAAAATCTGTGGTTTTAATATTATTGAACTTCATCAAAGATTTTCAACTTTGACAAAGTGAATATTAAATGTGAATCACTTCACCATAAGCAGCAGCCGCAGCTTCCATAATTGCTTCAGAAACTGTTGGATGCGGGTGAATTGACTTAATAATTTCGTGACCAGTCGTTTCTAATTTTCTAGCAACAACCGCTTCAGCAACCATATCAGTTACACCTTCACCAATCATGTGACAACCTAACCACTCACCGTATTTAGCGTCAAAAATTACTTTGATGAAACCATCTGTGTTTCCGTTTGCAGTAGCTTTTCCACTTGCAGAAAGAGGGAATTTACCAACTTTAAGCTCGTAACCTTTTTCTTTAGCCTGCTTTTCTGTAAGACCAACAGAAGCAACTTCAGGGTGACAGTAAGTACATCCAGGAATATTGCCATAGTCGATTTTTTCAACGTGCATTCCTTTGATTTTTTCTACGCAAGTAATACCTTCAGCAGAAGCAACGTGTGCCAAAGCCTGAGTTGGGATAATATCTCCGATTGCATAGTAACCAGGAACTGAAGTTTCGTACCATTCGTTTACCAAAACTCTACCTTTATCTGTCTGAATTCCCACTTCTTCAAGACCAATGTTCTCGATGTTTGCAGCAATTCCTACAGCAGAAAGCAAGATATCAGCTTCAAGAGTTACGTTTCCGTTTGCAGTTTTTACAGTAGCTTTCACACCGTTTCCGCTTGTATCAACGCTTTCTACAGAAGCATTTGTCATGATTTCGATCCCTGATTTCTTAAGAGATTTTTCTAAGTGCTTAGAAATATCCTCATCTTCTACAGGAACGATGTTTGGTAAAAATTCTACAACAGTTACTTTTGTACCCATTGTGTTATAAAAATCAGCAAACTCAACTCCGATAGCTCCAGAACCTACAACAATCATAGATTTTGGCTGCTCAGGAAGAGATAATGCCTGTCTGTATCCGATTACTTTTTTACCGTCTTGAGGTAAGTTTGGCAACTCTCTAGAACGAGCTCCTGTAGCCAAAATAATGTGAGTTCCTGTGTATTCAGTTACTTTTCCTTCTTTATCTGTAACAGAAACTTTTTTACCTTTTTGTACTTTTGCAGTTCCTAAAATAACATCGATCTTGTTCTTTTTCATCAAGAACTCAATTCCTTTGCTCATTTTAGAAGCAACACCACGGCTTCTCTGAATAACGTTTGGAAACTCAAAACTAGCTTCCACTTTATTCAAACCATAGTCTTCTGCATGATTAATATAATGAAAAACCTGAGCCGACTTCAACAAAGCTTTCGTTGGAATACATCCCCAGTTAAGGCAGATTCCTCCTAAGTTTTCTTTCTCGATAATTGCAGTTTTGAAACCCAATTGTGCCGCTCTGATTGCTGTAACATATCCACCAGGACCACTTCCGATGACAATAATATCGTAATTCATTAGCTTAAAATTTTTATGCGAATTTAAGGAAAAATATTGGATGTTTTACGTTTCTGAAAATTCGTGAAGCAATGCATAACGAACATGGTTTTCATTTAATTATAAACAAAAAAGAGAACACAAAAACGTATTCTCTTTTAATAAATTTATTTAATAGTAAAAATATCGTAAAATTAAACAGTTGTTCAAATTTTCATTTTACCATATTTTGTACATCTATTTAGCAGATCTCAACAATTTCTTTTCGTTTTGATAACGTACGTTTAAAGCTTTAAGCTGATCTTGTTTCATTTTTTTGGTAGCAACCGGATGATTTATGATCAGTTTTTTTTCAGTATTGTACCTTTTATTTAACTCATTCAGTTTACTGTTGTATAATTGTGTTTTCGAAGGATGTGGCGGCGGAGTTGGATGTTTCTGTGCTACAACACCTGTTGACAATCCTACTAACAAAATGGTTGATATCAATAGCTTTTTCATAACATTTAATTTTTTTGAATGATTTTAAGATTAATTAATTTCATTCTGGTTTAAAGTGATTATTACAGATATCGTACCATATTTTTATATCCTCAATTTATTGAACTTCAATATTCTGTTTTAAAGGCAGATTTTTTGAAGAATTTCCTACAAAAATCCTATAGGTTCCTTTTTCCACAATCCAGTTCATTTTCTCATCTAAAAACTGTAGTTCTTTCACAGGAACTTCAATCGAAACCTGTTTAGATTCTCCCGGTTTTAAAAATACTTTTTCCAAACCTTTCAATTCAATAATCGGTCTTGAAACTGAAGCCAGTAAATCTTTTACATATAACTGAACAACTTCACTTCCAGCTTTTGAACCTGTATTTTTCACATTGACTTTTGCTACAATCGTGTCGTTTTCAGAATATTTTGTTTGATTTAATTGTAAATCAGAGATTTCGAAAGTCGTATAACTCAATCCAAAACCAAACGGATACAACGGTTCGCCACTCAAATCATGATAATCATTTCCTCTTCCTGTAGGATGATGATTATACGTTAAAGGCAATTGCCCTTCTTCAATCGGAAACGTAATTGGTAATTTTCCTGAAGGATTTTCAGCTCCAAAAAGAACTTTTGCAACCGCATTTCCACCTTCTTCTCCGGGATACCAAACATCTAAAATCGCTCCCACTTTATCTTTCCAATCGGTCGTTTTTATCGCAGAACCTCCAACCAAAATCACTGTTGTTGGTTTATTTAATTTTGAAACTTCATCAATAAATTTTTCCTGATTTCCCGGAAGGCTCAACGAAGAACGATCCTGAAATTCGCCTTCATGAATTCCTGCGGTAACAATAATGTAATCTGCATTTTCAGCTAATTTTAAAGCATCATTAAAATCTTTTTGGTAATTATTTATACCATAATTCCAGATCAGTTCTATGTTTGCTTCTCCCCTATTTTCATGAAATTCAATGATTATATCAGATTTTTGACCTTTTACTAAATCAACATCAACCGTTTTTGTTGAATAGCTCAGCTTTTCCCAATTATCAATTAATAATTTTCCATTTAAAAACAATCTGAAACCATCATTTCCACGAAGTCCCAATTGATATTTTCCTGAACTTGGAGCTTCCAATTTTCCTGTCCAACGAACGCTGTAGTTGTCTGGCTGCAGTTTTTCAGGGTTTGGAGAATATAAAGTCCATTTGAAATTCAATTGTTCGTCCTGTTTTTCAAAAGCAGGATTTCCTTTTAAATCAGAATTAGAAAAATAATTTCCTTTTAAGCCTTTTTGATTTTCGAAAGATAAAAACTCAGTCGGAATCGTAACAAATTGCTTTAAATTCCAATCAATTCCTTTTGAATAAGTGATTTCAATATTTTTATCTTTCACGAAGTTTTTAATTCCGTCTAAAATACCTACCTTCTTATTTCCCGGTCCGGAATAACCTCCCAATCGTGCATCTACCGCATCGGTTCCAACAACCAAAATCTTTTTAGTATTTTCCGAAATCGGTAGTGTTTGATTGTTATTTTGAAGCAAAACAAAAGATTCAACAGCTACTTTTTCGGCTAAAGGTTTATGATTGATTTTCTTTAATTCTTCAATATTTTTGTTAGAAACGTAAGGATTTTCAAACAAACCTAATTCAAATTTTGCTCTCAAAACTCTCGAAACGGCATCATCAATTCTTTCCTTAGAAATTCTTCCATCCAAAAATGGCGGAATAAACAATTTATAATGTTGATATTCGGTTTGGAAAATTACATCCAAACCTGCATTGATCGCCTGTGTAGAAGCATCATCATAATCTTTTGCCGTAAAATGCAGAACATTTGCTCCACCAACCGCACTTGCATCACTGATGACAAAACCTTTGAAATTCCATTCTTTTTTTAATTTTTCGGTCAATAACCAGTAATTTGCCGTAGAAGGTCGTCCATCCAACAAATTGTAAGAAGTCATCACCGAACGACTTTTTCCCTGATTAAAGGCTTTTTGAAAAGGAACTAAATGCGTTTCTTCCAAATATCTTTTACTCCAATGGATCGGGTAAGAATCTCTTCCACCTTCACCTACATTTGCTAAAAAATGTTTTGGAGTGGTAATAATTCCCATATTTTCAAAAGAACTGACAAAATTTACACCCATTACAGAAGTCAAAAACGGATCTTCGCCATACGTTTCCTCCGTTCTTCCCCATCGAACATCGTTCGCCAAATTCACAACCGGAGTTAAGATCTGACGAATTCCTCTCAATTTTGATTCTTTTGCAATGGCTGTCGAAACTTCTTTCATTAACTCAGGATTGAAGGTTGCCGACAAGCCAATCGCCTGTGGAAAAGCGGTTGCGCCTTCACGCATCAATCCATGTAAGGCTTCGTCAAAAGGAATAATAGGAATTCCCAATCGCGATTCTTCGACAAAATATTTTTGAATGGCATTGATTTTTTTTGCTAATCTTTCCGCATCTTCATTGGCATTGTATTTCAATAATTGTCCGGCAATTCCACCGCCTTGATTTCCCGCACTCACCTGCAATCCGAAAATTCCATGAGAATATTGACCTTTTGGAACGTTATCTAAATCTCCGGGAATCATAAAGCATTGCCAGAATTTTTCTTCTAGAGTCATACGTTTCAGCAAATCTTGGACTCTGGCTTCAATGGGTTGTTTGGGATCTTTGTATAAAGGTTTTTGAGCGGTAATAAATGTAGTGCTCAATAATGAAATTGCTATAATTTTAAAACGAAATTTAAAGCACATAAATAATTTGATTTAATTATTGTTCTTTTGTCTTGAAACAAAAGAACCAAAAATTCAAGACTTGGAACTCTCCGCTAAAAATTAAAATTTAATCCTAAAATCCCCAAAACTTGCGCGAATTCAATATTCGTTCTTCGATTCAATATTTGTGTCGCGCTTCAAACAATGGGAATTTCTTAACCGATTAAGTTTTAATTTTCTTAACGCTCCGATTTCCTAGGTCGTTTTAAAGACAGTTTATAGTTATTGTATAATTTGAATTACGGTCGAATATTTTAATTGAGTTCTTTCTTTTGGTAAGATGAGTTCAATTGAATTACCTTTTTTCTTCCATTGAATTTTATTATTTAAACCTAAAATTTTCACTGACTTTGGTTTAAAATTTTCAGGAATTGCAAAGCTTAATGTCTCAGGAGATTCATAATTTACTTTTTCATCCAAGTGAAAAATATTAACTGTTCTTCCATCTTTACTTTGGGTATAATAAAAATTTCCATCGTGATAAGGCGCAATAGCTCTTGTTGCAAAAACTGCAGATTGATTGTCATTCATCCAAGCTGAAATCTCTTTTAATCTTTCATAAACGATCGCATCATAATCTCCGTTTGGTCCGGGAGCAATATTCATCAGGTAATTTCCACCTCGTGAAATGATTTTAACCAAAGTTTCAATGATCTTCTGAGACGATTTATAATTGTCATTCGGAACATATGAAAATGAATCCCCCATCGTAATACAGCTCTCCCAAGGGATTGTAAGAGGTTTTTCGGGAACGGCTTGTTCGGGAGTTACATAATTTTCCCATTTTCCTGGAACAGTACGGTCTACAACGATAATTCCGGGTTGATTTTTGCGAGCCATCATCCCTATTTTATCCATGTCGATATCTTGTTCAACCTTGATTATTCTTTGCCATTCAACATTTTGGTCAATCGTATGAAACGGGCGCACCCAACCTCCGTCTAACCAAAGAATATCTACTTTACCATAGTTTGAAGTGATTTCATTTAACTGATTAAAAGTGAAATTTTTAAAACTGTTCCATCTTTCAGGATACTTTTTCGGATCGTAATTCACATTTCTATCTTTTGGCGGAAAATACGACCACCAATAATCATCGGAATGCCAATCGGGTTTTGAGAAATAGGCTCCGATTTTGAAGCCGTCATTTCGAAATGTATTGAAAATTTCCTTTGTCACATCCGCTTTCGGATTTTTAGAGAAAGGAGTTTTTGAAGAAGTGATTTTATATTCGGACTGTTGCGTATCAAACATCGCAAAACCATCGTGATGCTTTGTTGTGAAAACCACATATTTCATTCCCGCTTTTTTCGTCGCATCTGCCCATTTTTGAGGATTGAATTGCGTCGGATCAAAAGTTTTCTGAAGGTTTTCGTAGTTTTCTACATATTCATTATAAGATCTTCCGTGTTCGAGTTTACGCTGCGTCCACGATTCATCTTCCGGACAAAGACTCCAACTTTCAACAATTCCCCATTGGCTGTACGTTCCCCAATGCATGAAAAGTCCGAATTTAAGATCCTGCCAATTTTCAAGATTTTGAATAACTAAAGGGTCTGTCGGTTTTTGATAACCTTCCGAAACATTGTGCGCTTGTGAAAAAAAAGTAGATGATATGAATAATGATGAGAAAAATAAGTTTTTAGTTTTTTTACTTAACATAAAGTTTAGTTTTTCGCTAATTTAATCATCATTTGATAAATTCACAAACAGTTGTTTTTTCGAGTTTTCTTCCTCAGTTTTCATTTTTTTGCTAAATCAAATCTTTAAATGCAGTTTTAACACTTGGATAGGTAAATTTAAAACCACTTTTCATTAATTTTTTAGGATAGACGTTTCGGCTTTTTAATAATAATTCGGTTTCTGTTTTTAAAAATACTGAGGCGATTTCAAGTTGCCAAGCCGCAGCATTTAAACCCAATGGAATTTTCATTTCTTTTCTTAATTTTCGCATAAATTCTTCATTAGACAAAGGATTTGGAGCAGTCACATTAATTTCTCCTGAAAGATTTTTATTCTCAATAATATATTCTACAGCTTTGCAAAAATCATTAATATGAATCCAGCTTACGTTTTGATTTCCTCTTCCCTGTTTTCCGCCCAAACCCAATTTTGTAATCAATTTTAATTTGGTAAAAGCTCCCCCATTATTTCCTAAAACAATCGATGTTCTTAATGCAACTTTTCTGGTGTCTTTATTTTCAGTTTTAAAAAATTCTTTTTCCCAGCTTTTACAGATATTCATCGAAAAATCGTCACCGATTATTCCGTTTGCTTCTGTATTTAAATGTGTTTCTGAATGAACATAAATTGTTGCCGAACTTGCATTCAACCATATTTTTGGTTTATTAATACAATTGTCAACCGCTTGTTGAAGTATTTTTGTACTATTAATTCTTGAATCGTAAATTTCCTGCTTATTTTTGTTTGTGTATCGACAATCGACAGATTTTCCCGCCAGATTGATTAAAACATCTGAATTTTCAAGCAAAGTTTTCCATTCACCTAACGTTTTTGCATCCCATAAAATTTCGTTTTTACGTTTTGGATTTCTCGTTAAAATATACACTTGATTTCCTTTTTCGGTAAAATATTTTTCGAGATTTTTTCCGAGGAAACCGGTTCCGGCAGCGATGATTATTTTCATTGGATTTTATTTTGGTTGTTGGTTGCTTGTTGATGGTTTTGTGTGAGATGCTTCGGTTTCTCTCAGCATGACATTTCTAATACTAACTGTTTTAAAAATTTACAAATTACTTTTCACTTGGCTCTTTTTACTTTTGCACCAAATATTTCTTCATTCTCACTTCGATTTCAGAGCCTTCTGCAAGCATTACAGAGATTGGTTTCTGATGATTTAAACATTCAAAATCTTTTCCGTAGACTTTTTTAAAATCAATTTCAAGCTGGTGATTTTTCACCATGTACCACTCCCATTTTGGATGGCAAACTTCGTATTCTGAGGTTTTATCATCTTTTTTCGTAAAACCCCAATAATGCTCTGTGATAAACTCAAATTCAGAATCATCTTCCATCGTTCTAGATTTATTTTCGGCTATAATCTGCATAGAATACCACTCTTTATCTTTCCATGAGTATTTTACAATCAAATCATCATCAGTAAATTTGATATGATTTTTCATTTTTAAAGTTTTATAATTCTCTTTATACATAGAATTTGCGATTGCACTTAATGCATATTTCGGAACAATCTCTTTAATGAAAACTACTCCTCTTTTCCATTGGTGTCCTTCTTTTTTCTTGACATAAAATCTTAAGTTCACTTCTTCGAAATTTCGATAAAAAGGAATTGAAAGTCCCAATAATTTGGTATTTAAAAACATAAATCCAACCAAACTTACATAACATTTCCCTTGGTAGAAGTTTAATTCTGTTCCTTTTGGAAGATATTTCAATAATATATCGGGGTTAATTTCGTAGTTGATGATAGCTAACTTTCGCCATTCGGCTTTTAAAAATTTCATAATGATTGGTTGTTTATAGTTAATGGTCTTGCGTGAGATGCTTCGACTTCGCTCAGCATGACAGTTCTAATACTAACTGTTTATTTTATGATTTTCTGCTGTGTTTTTTATCATATCATTTCTTTTTAATAAAAATTTTTTCATATAATTTTTCAGAAAAAAATAATTGAACAATTGACCGATAATTCCAAAAGGTGATTCAAATTCTAAAATATCTGTCATTATCGTGTTTTTGCCATCCTCTCTGAAAATATGCTGATGTTTAAAAGATTTAAATCTTCCTTTCAGCATAACATCTGTGAAATGATTGGGCTTTTGCATCGCTGTAATTTTTGAAGTATGGGTTTGGTAAAATCCTAAATGCTTTGCTCTCCAGGTTACTGTTTCATTGAGCTCAATCATTCCTGAAGTTCTTCCCGCAATTGCTTTTTCATTGGTTTTTGAAGTTGATTTTTGATGCAAATCAATATTTCTTGACAAATCGAAAACTTTGTGAATATCCGATTTGATGATTGTTGTTAAATGGATTGTAGACATGATTTAATTTTTTATTTGATAGGATTTTATCCTATCCTGATTTAAGTCGTCCCTTCGGGACTCTATTTTTTATACCTTTAAAATGTTTGTTTCTTATTTAATTCCGGCAAAACTTTATCGATTCTTGCTGCCAATTCTGGTAATTTTATGGTGGGAACTGCGGGAAAAAGGTGGTGTTCCATGTGATAAAACATACTGAAGGTCAATTTATTTTTCCAAAATCCGCGTTGAGTTCTTGCAATGTTTGGAGTTTCGTGGGTGTCATGATGAACCGTCCAAACTGCAAAAAATGCCATTAAAAATTCACCAAAAAACATAATTAAAATGTGATATATTAAAAAATCAATCTGGAAATAAAAAGCAATGAAAACAAAAACAGCAATCGAGATTAACTCTAAAAACATATTCTTTTTGTAGTCTTTATTGGATAATTTAAAAGTCATCCAATGAATTAAGAACATATGTTTCGGTCCGTATAAAATAGCTTCATACCATTTCATTGAAGCCGATTTTCCTTCATAATCTTCTTCGGAAAGACAAAATTTATGGTGTCTGATGTGATTGAATTTCACAGCATGAATAGATGCCATCATCAAAATACTGTTGAGATACATTGAAAACCAGATAAGAAATTTGCCAGTTCCTAAAGAGTTGTGAAATCCGTTGTGAACCTGTCTTAAGGCAGTCAAAAAATAGAATCCGGAAAACGGAAGCGCTGCCCAGTAATATCCTTTGTAAGCCAAAAACAGAGAAATAAAAAGCCATGGCAAAGAGATATTATTTTCTATCAACATTTCTTTTACGGAAAGCTTTTTAAGATCTTTCCATACTACTTTTTTGGTGAGTTCAAGATGATTCATTTTGCGTTTTTTTAGAAATTTAACCAAATAATGATTGCCAAAGCTGTCAATCTGAAAAGCATCCAAGATATTGTAGGAAGAAGATTTAATTTTAAAATTCTGCATCTTCTGATGTGTTCTAAAAACATGATGAAAACTACAGTTCCAAAGTAAATAAGATTGAAAAAAGGACTTAAATTGATGAATAAAACAGGAACTAAAAGCAAGGTTCCGATTAGAGAAACCGTCATCATATTTCCGAGATAATCCCAAATTTTCTCTTTTAAATACATTCTTAAAAATAAAGTTTGCCAGACAATTTGCCCTAAGCAAATGATTAATTCTCTGGCGAAATTCTGATTTAAATTTAAACCTAATTTAGAACTAAAAATACCCAAAACCAATCCCGAAAAAAGAACAACAAAACCTACATAAATCAATCTATATTTCAAGTTAAAATCTGGAATGCAAGAACTGTTTTCATCATCATTCTGTGATGGAATAATTTGTTTTCTGTTGTAAGAAACGAAAGAATACAGCTTTTTAAAAAACCAATATAAAGGTTGTATTCTCGCAATTTTTTCTAACGTCGGAAACGAGTTTCCGATGATTAACAGCAAACTGTCTAAACCATAAATTACCTTATTTTTGTTGTGATCAACTAAAGCTATTTCATTTTTTGCACGGTTGAAATCGATGAGGTTTTTATTCTTAAAACTCAGTTCAGTAAAGGCTTCTCTTCCACTTTCATTCAACATTCCGGATTTTATAAAACCTTTTGAATAGATATTACACATCGGACATTCGTTGTCGTAAATCAGGGTGTGATTTTGCAGGGTTTTCATTTTTATAATTTTAAATCATTAAGAATTTTGCACTAATCCATGATAGTCTTTATAAATAATAATTAAATAACAGATTGCCAAAATTGGTGTAAGAGGAATTCCAAACATTAAAATTAATCCTATAAAATTTGTCACCCAATCAATATCGTCAAAGATCATTATAAGCAGCAGTGAGATAAGAATTGTAAGACTTATAAATGAATAAATTTTAAATTCTGTGCTTTTGGAATAATCTTTTGAAAACATTCTAATCAGGAAACTTACCGTGTGGAAAGCTGCCATTAAAAAATATCCTAACCAGCTATAACCTTTTTCAAAAACTGCAATATCTGTAATCAAAAGTATGATAAAGCTCAAAGCAACAAACATTTGGGTATAATAATCATATTTAATAAAAGTTTTCATAGCAATACATTTTAAAAGTTGAGTCTTTTCGTTTTTCCTCCGAAATAAAAAATCAGGACTAAATGAATGATTAAATTTTTCATAATTATAATATTTTCAATAATTTTTGAAAGTTTGTGTGAAATAAAAAAGGATTTTAAAGTCCTTTTTATTTTAATAAGTTGGTAATCTTTCCGACCAACCAATGATCGTCACTTTTTATCGCAAGATCCATAATATTGTTTATTTTACTCGTCACGTTGCTAAAATCATCCATCAATTTGATAAATTCTTTAGCTTCTTCAGAATCGTTGTCATCGATTTTCTTTAGTTCATCTAAAAAAGCCACAACTGGTTCTATTTCTCTTTTCCTTCTTTCTTTCGTTATTTGCTTAAACAAAAACCAGACATCTTTTTCAGCGATAAAATATTCTTTACGATCACCTTTGATGAACTCTTTCTTTACAATGCCCCAATCCATCAATGCACGAAGATTCATATTGGCATTTCCTCTCGAAATTTCAAGCATTTCCATTACCTCATCGGTAGAAAGCGGTTTTCCGTTGGCCAAAAGTAAAGCATGAACCTGTGCCATCGTACGATTGATTCCCCAACTCGTAGCAAATGTTCCCCAAGTTTGAATATATTTTTCTTTAGCTTCTGAAAGTTGCATTTTCTTATCTTTTTAATTTCTATTACAAATGTAATAATAGTTTTTGAATTTTCAGTAATTTTTGAAAGTTTATTTTTGTTTTATTAAAATTCCTTGTTATTAAACAGATAGCACTCCTCCGGAGTGCCATCTAAAATTATCTTGCTATTTCTACACAGATATTGCTCCGCTGGAACATTTGAAAACTACAGAAGAAATTGTTTAATAGGTTCAAATTATATTAAGGTTCTATTTTAGCTTTAATTCCTTCATTCCAAAACTTAGATTCCGGCATATAATAAAGATAAACATTACTCGCTTTTCCGGTATATTCTCCAGCAAATTCTACTTTTAAATCGAGATTAATGGTTTTTATTTCATTGGCATCAAAATGTTCCCAATATAAAACCAGATAGTTATCAAATATTTCATAATAAGAAACCTGCTTCTTATCAACCATATCTTTCAACAATGCATTTTGTAAAGTCAATCCGGCAGGAATTCCGATTTTTGCTGTGGTCATTGGTAGATCTCCGTTGATTTTATTTTTCACGGTTACCGTCATTCTGTTGGTCTCACCTACTTTTGAAGTTTCAGATTTTAGTTTTGTTTCTAGAGTAACAGGAATATTTTCACTTTTTGGAGCTTCCAAAGTGTAATATTGGTAATCTAGTTTATAAGGTAAACCTTTATCACATAAATATTCAACACTCAAGTCGTTTTCACCTTTCCTGAAAGCTGAAGAAAACATAATATTTGGTGATACTTTGGCATTATTGATTTTAATTTCCGGTTTATCAATTCCAAATAATTTTTCATTTTTAGCGAAGAAATCTAATAATGCTTCTAAAGCAACTGTTGTAGCTTGTGTTGAACCAAATCCGTAATATCCGTTGTAATTAATCAATTCATCTGCAACTTTTGCAATTTCCAACTGATTATTTTTTTCATTTTTTTGTAAAGCCATCATGTATAAGGAAAGCGTTTCTGCATTGGCTGAAATTCCTTGTGAACCTGTAAATGTAGTTTTGGTTTTTACCTCTTTATTTTTGTACTGTTCGTTTAAAATAGAAAGTAATTGATTGTAATCTTCCTTTTTCCCAAGATTTGAAGATGCATTTGCCATTAACGCCAACTGATAAAAATCTTTTGTGGCCAAAGCTCTTTTTAGGCTGGTTTCGTAAGTATTCTGAATTTCATTTTTAATACCAAGTTTAGACAAAGCATACAAAACATACATATTTCTGGACCATGAATATTCTGAATATCCTGCTTTCGATTCATAATTTCTTCTTACCTCAAAAAGTCCGTTTGCATTTTTCTTCGACAGAATAAATGAGGAAAGATTCTGAACCAATTTTGTATCTACATTTACATATTTCTTTAAATCTCTGAACTGTAGTAAAGCAAATGCGGACAATGCAACATCAGATTCGCTATCACCAAAATAAGAAAATCCGCCGTCTCTATTTTTATAGGACAGCATTTTTTCGAATCCTTTTTTCATATTTCGAATAACATTATATTCTGTTCCAGAGTTAATTTTATGGGTTGATTTTAAATAATCAAGAATAAAAACATTCGGGTAAACTGTAGAAGAAAGCTGCTCGAAACATCCGTAAGGTTCTCGTTTTAACCTTTCAATATCTTCAAACATTTGCAATGCCGAGTTTTCGTAAACATAATAAGATGCTTCAAAACTGCCGTTTACATATTCCGGAATATTGATTTTCGTGTTTTCTGGTTTGTTATTGACAATTGAAAAACGATGCGGAAAGCCTTTTTCTTCTACTTTCAACGGCAAAATCATTGTTTCTCTAAATTCATTTGATTTTACGGTAAACTGAATATTAGAACTGATTAATTTATCTGTCTGCATTTTAACAAATAATCTTCCGGACTCTAATGGTTTTAGCGTAATCAAACTATCTGCTTCCATTAGTTTAATATGATTCGGAACAATGACATTCATTGTTAAGGTTTTCGTCTCCGAAGAATTATTTTTAATGACCACCGGAATCATCATTTGATCAGTTCTTGTTAAATATTGCGGAATTTTTGCATCAATTGAAATTAAACTTTGTGCTGCATAGGTTGTTTCATCTCTTCCAATTAATCCTGAAGCTGCAATTCCTTCTGTCATTATTCTAAAAGCAGAATTGGCATCAGACTGATAAAATTCTACCTGAGCTTTTCCGTTTTTATCGGTTTCTACAATGGGATTCCAATATAAAGTTTCACGGTAATCGTGGCGGTAAGAAGTGTTTGTCGATTTGTAAATTGGATATGAAAATTTTCTGTAGCCATCATAACGATAAGATTCACCATAAATCGTCAGACTATCACGTGGAATATTTTTGACAGCAAAATAAGTTTCGGGTGTAATGTCGAATTTAATATTTGAAGTTTTTCCATTTCTTGAATTGATAATAATCACTCCGTTTGATCCTCTATTCCCATAAATGGAAGTCGCAGCAGCGTCTTTTAAAACAGAAATAGAATTGATGTCGTTTGGATTTAAATTTCTAAACTGCGTGGAGTTCGAAATCATTCCATCAATAACATATAAAGGATTAGAATGAGCTGCTATTGATCCAACACCTCTGATCACAACATCTATTTTACTTGAACCTGGCGAACCAGAAGCCGAACTTATGGACAATCCTGCTGCTTGACCTTGTAAAGATTGCAAAAAAGATACGTTAGGTCTATTTTCAAGCTTTTCTGAAGAAACTGTAGTACTTGCGGAAACATCTTTAGATTTTATCTGTGTTTTATTGTAACCTAAAACAACAACCTCTTCAATATTTTGAGATTTTACCGTATCAGATTTACTATTAACTGATGGCAAAGTTTTCAACAGTCCTTCAATTCCTTTAGAAACTGAAGTCTTTTTCTCTTTTATCTCCGCTTCTTTTATAATTTCCTCAACATTAATATTTTGTAAAGATTGCTTTATCAAAGGATTAATATTCAATTGATAAGAAAGTATTCTGATTTTCACTTTCTGTTTTGGATTTAAAGATTTTGCAATGACATCATGTTGATATATTCCATCTAAATCTGAGAAATAAAACAACCCGTTTTCTGAAGTAGCTTGTTTTTTTATTTTAGTGTAATTTTCAATCAAATACACTTCTGCTTTTACAAGCTTTTTATTCTCATCTTCTACAATGCCGTAAATTGGGTTGATTTTTTCAGGAAGGTATTTGTAATTTCCTGTTTTTTCAACGTCAGAATTCATTTCAAAATATCGGTAACCATTGGTCAACATGACTAAGTCTAAACTCTTTGTCGCTTTTTCTTCTTTTTTATCGAAATAAAACTGAGGTCTTTCTATTTTTCCTCTCAGTTCAGAATCCAATAAAAGCCAGGAAAAAATATGATTTTGCTTATCATCTGCATACGTCCAGAGTTTATCATCGACTACGCTCATCGAAAGATTTGCGGGAATAGGTTGATTGTTTTCGTTAGTAGTTTCAATATTGACAATTACTTTTTCTCTCGGTAAATAATTTTTCTTTGTTGGAGTAGTTTTCACCTTCATCTGCTTATTTTCATTTGCAAATACAATTCTTTCCGCTAAAGGAATATTATTTACAATCATCGTGAATCTACAAATACCGATGGGAAGTTCTTTTTCTGAAATATCGAGAAAATTTAATCCTTGTTTTAAATTTAAAGATTTAGAAAACACTTCTTTTTCTCTGAAATTTCCGGTGATTAAAACTTTTCTCGCAAAAGTTGAGTTGATAATTAACTTAACATTTTGATTTTCTTTTTTAGCATTAAAAACAATTCCGTCATCTTTTGCGATGGGAAGTTGATATATTTTACTGATATTTTCGGGCTTAAGAACTTTTGCATAATACATTTCACCTTTTTTAGGTTTAAAAAGAAAACTTCCCATTCCGAAATTATAAGCTGAAACTTCAGTCAATTTCTGATGATTTTGATTATATATTTCTAAAACTGCATCAACAGGCTTTTCAAATTCATCTAAAACTTTAAAAGCAATATTCTGTTCGATTCCGTTGATAAAAGTTCCGCCTTCAGGCATAAATTTCAAATCCAGATTATTCAGAACAATTGGGATGTTTCTCGAAATAGATTCAGTGAAACCATCGTAATTCACTTTTATATTCAATAAAGCATCCGAAGATTTCAATACTTCTGGAAGTTTAAATTTTAGTAAATATTTTCCTTCTTTATCAGTAATCAATGAACCTTCTGTAATTTTTTTACCTTCGTGGCTAACCGTAAAATAGGCTTCATAAAACGGAATTGGAAGGTTGTTTAAACTTCTCATCGAGAAATCTGCCAAAACTTCATCTCCTGCTCCATAACCTTTTTTAGGAAAGTCAAGTTTCATTAAAATCCTCGGAGAAACTATCTTTTGGAGCGTAATTTCTTTTTCAAATACATTTTTCCCGGTTTCATTCTGCATCCAGGCTGTAAAAGCTCTGATTTTGTAAATTCCGCCTTTCATATCTTCAGAAAAACTAAAAGCACCTTCTGCGTGGCCGTTTTTTATAGCATATTTGCTTTTCTTTACAACCGCTCCACTTGGATCAATCAATTCTACATTCACTGTTCTGCTTTGATTGGCGGGAAGATTATTATCAGCCTGAACAATAAATATTTTGAAAAACATTTCCTCTCCCGGTTTATAAAAAACATGGTTGGTCTGTAAGTAAGTTTTTTCTTTTTTAAAATCACTGAATTTAGTCTGTCCATTAAAAAACAGGCATGAAAGCAGAGTAAAAACAAAAGCTATATTGAATAAAAATCTGAATTTCATAGTTTAAAATTTAAAAGAAACCGTGCAACCGTAAGTTTTAAAAGAAGGAAGATTGAAAAAATCTAAACCTCGGCTGTTATCAAAATCATAGAAATTCTGTTCAGAATCTACTCCGCTGTTTGCCTGCCAAAGGAAAATATTATTCACGTAAAAACTTATTCCAAGAGCTTTTCGGAATTTCCCTATATCGAAATAAGCAGAAAGTGTAATATCATTGATTCTTAAGTAATCTGCTTTTTCAACATAATTTTCAGCCACGCCAAGAAAACCATACCTTGTCCAACGATTGTCACTTATTGACTGATTGGGATTGTAAAAATCTACAGGAATTTGGTTCACATTTCCATTATAATTGACGCCTTCAAAAACATAGTTTTTAATATTTCTTTCATCTGCCGAAGTTTGGGAACGACCGTAATAATCAAGAACAGCCTGAGTTCCGTTCCATACTTGTCCGCCTTTTTTCCATTCCCAGCTGATGTCTAAAGCAAACATTTTGTAAGTGATATTATGAGAGAATTTCATAACAAAATCTGGAGTAGGATCTGCAATCAATTTCATTCCTGAAGCTTTTACGGGATAACCATAATCATCAATAACTATTTTTCCTTCAGTATTTCTTTCAAAATAACTTCCCATTATTCCACCCAAAACCTGGCCTTCAGACAATGTTTTATAAATATCATTAAAACCGGAAATCATCAAATTATTGTATCCCGAATTTACACGGTCTACAATATCCCGATATTTGAAAAATGAAGCTTTACTTCCTAAAGAAAAATTCTGATTAGCAATGATTCTATCATAATTTAAATTCACTTCAAACCCTTTGTAGGTATGATCTGCAAGATTTTTCAGAACCAAATTCTGTCCTTCAAAAACTGGAAAAATGTCATCAGAAATTCTTCGTTTAAAATATTCTGCACTAAGATCTATTTTCCCATTAAGCATAAATTTAAATCCAGTTTTCCATTCTTTGATATCAACATTTGAGAGATTTTTGAATGTTTCAACCTCTTTTAAAGGAAAATATTGGTAAGAATTCTGAGCAGAAAACTGTGTCGTCGTATACGAGGAATAAGATTTTGCCATTTCCGGTTCTGTAGCTAATTGCGTATAAGCTCCAAATAGCTGAAGTTTACTTCCATACTTATTAAATAAATTTTTAAAAGTAAAATATCCGTTTGCTTTCGGAAGCCAATAAGCATTTTTCAACGAAGTATTTGAGATGTAAAAAGAATTTCCAACATTTACTCCAAATTCTACATCATCATAATCGTCATAATCTAAATTATAATTAAAAATATAATCCTGTGAAGTTCTTTGATACATATAGTTTCGGTCTAAACTATGATTAACACTTACTTTTCTGTCATTCAAAATATAGTTTAAACTGAACTTATTTTTAAAATCATTATATCCAAATTCATAGCTTGTTAAAATATTGGAATTATAAAACTCATTTTTTTGGTCTCTTCTGTTGTATAGTCCGTTGATAAATTCATTGGTTGACGGTTTATAAATATCTCGATGCATGATATCCTGATTGTCATAAGCCTGACTGATATTCAGTTTAAAATCATCCCAATTTTTACTTACATCAAAATTAAACTGGCGGATATTTTCGTAATAATTGTATTTATTAGCCTGATCAAAAAGAAAATCGGGATTATCTGCATACAAACTGTAACTTCTCTGCAAACCATTGCTTAGATAAGCATTCTGCTTATTTGAAAAAGAAACCGGAGTTAATAAAGAATTTTGATATGCTCTGTTAAAAAGCCCAATTCTATTGGTATTGGTTGCTTTATTTTCTTCATAATTAAACCCTGCATTAAAATTAAAATTTAAAATTTTTGTGCTGAATTTAGCTTTAAAAGAATTCGTCACATCAAACTGGTCTATAAAATACATCTGGTCTTTTCGTTGTCCTAAGCTGAAAGAAATTCGCGCATCTTCATTGTAACCATCACTCTTAATCATGGCATTTATATTCAACTGATTGCTGTAACCAACCGTTGTCTTAAAAATATTGTTTTTGTAAGCTTTTGCCGGAGAAACGGCATTGGATAAATCAACCAATTGTCCGTTAACATCATATTCATACGGTTGTCCGTTGAAGCCTAGAGTAGAAATATCCGGTCCGAAACTGAACATTTCGCCTGTGTCCGGTCCCTTCCAAATTAGAGAACCATTTTCAGATCTTCCCTGAACATAACGACTTTGAGTCTGTGGAATTCTGTTTCTGTTTTTGATATCTACAGAAGTACTAAAACTTCCGTTAAAAACAAGAGATCTTTTTGGCTGACTTTTAATTTTATATAGAGAATCTGACTTTAATTTAAGTTTTCTAACCGCAGAAAATTGTCGATCTGAGTTTTTACTTAAAGAATCGTAAGAATGTTCTATGCTAAATTTATCAATCAAGGGTTTTTCAAGCAGGCTTTCGTAATCTTTAGAGTTTATATCCTTAACCGTTTCTCTTGGCACCTGGTTTTCTAAAAGATATTTTAGCTCATAAACCCAACTAACAACCTCAATATTTTTTCCGTTATTCCAAACTAAAGTGTCGTATTCTTTTGCAGCAATAATTGCGTAGCCTTTTTCATCGGTCAGTTCATAAACTCCACTGTTTTTATTGAATATTTTAAGAAAGTTCTGAGGCTTTTTCTTTTCATTAAAAAACGTTCCGGAATAATAACGCTGAGAATTCTGCGCAAAGGCAAACTGCACCGCAAAAACTGGCAATAACAGATAAACTTTTTTCATCTTTGATAATATTTCTAAAAATAGAGAAAAAAAAGAAATCTCCGAAGAAATTTCTTTTTTTGAAATGTTATTTTTGTGTCGACCTGTATGTTTCCACCAATCTCACAAACTCCGCTCTGTAGCCCTCATCATCTTTGCCTCTTCCTTTTTTAGCAAGATTTTCTATTTCTTTTAAATCTTTATTCTTGATTAAAGCAGAATTTCTTAAAACCAATCCGAACCAAGCCACAGATGAAGCAAATTTAAAGTCATTGCTTGAAGATGAAAAAGGTTGATTTGTGTTTTTAACAACCTGAATAATTTCAGAACTTGTATCGCCATCAGGTTTTTTATATCTGAATTTTACCGTTGCCAATTCATCATTAAAATTTTCATCATTTGTGTTTTTCGTATATTTTAAATCATTTTCTTTTGGCAAAAATTCAGAATTCACATCATTCGGAATGACTTCGTATAAAGCGGTAACAGTATGACCGCTTCCCAATTCTCCTGCATCAATTTTATCGTTGGTAAAATCTTCATTTTTCAATTTTCGGTTTTCGTAACCAATTAGGCGATATGATTTTACGTATTTCGGATTAAATTCAATCTGAATTTTTACATCTTTAGCAATCGCATACATATTTCCGGCAAACTCCTTTCCTAAAAATTTATTAGCTTCCTGAAGATTATCGATGTAAGCATAATTCCCGTTTCCTTTATTCGCTAAAGTTTCCATTCTGTTGTCTTTGAAATTGCCCATTCCGAAACCTAAACAGGTAAGAAAAACGCCTGATTTTCTTTTTTCTTCCACTAAAGTCTGAAGATCACCTGTTGAAGATGCTCCAACGTTAAAATCTCCGTCTGTAGCGATAATGACACGATTATTTCCATTTTTGATAAAGTTTTCCTGAGCCAATTTGTAAGCTAATTCAATTCCTTGTCCACCCGCTGTACTTCCGCCTGCCTGAAGTTTATCTAGGGCTTCAATGATTTTCCCTTTTTCTTTGGCTGAAGTTGGTGGTAAAACCATTCCGGCGCTTCCGGCGTAAACTACAATTCCTACTTTATCGGTTGGTCTTAACTGATCCAAAAGAAGTTTAAAAGAAGATTTCAATAGCGGTAATTTATTCGGTTCATTCATCGAACCTGAAACATCAATCAGAAAAACAAAATTTGAGTTGGGAAGTTTATCTGTTGGAATTTCTTTTCCCTGCAAACCGATTTTCAATAATTTATGTTTGTTATTCCAAGGAGAATCGTTGTATTCTGTATTAATAGAAAACGGCTCATTGTTTTTCGGTTGTGGATAATCATATTTAAAATAATTAATCATTTCCTCGATTCTTACTGCATTTTTATTTACATATTCTCCGTTGTTAATCATTCTTCTAATGTTGGAATACGCCGCTTTATCTATATCAATCGAAAACGTAGAAACTGATTGATTTTTCGTTAACTCAAACGGATTTTCTACAAAAGCATCATATTCTTCATTGTTTTGCTTCTGAATTTGTTTTGATGCATTGATGCTATCCTGAACTTTCTGCAGTTTTTCAAAAGCTATTCTTTCTTTACGAGAGAGTTTTTTAGTTTTAATAACAACAACTCCATTTGATGCCTTACTTCCATACATTGATGTAGCAGCTGCGTCTTTTAAAACAGAAACACTTTCAATAGTGTTCGGATTTAAATTGCTAAAAGCTTTACTGTCTGAAATTTTCCCGTTGATAACATATAAAGGTTGATTATTTGTATTTAAACTGCTTATCCCTCTAATTATAAGTGGTTTTGAAGAACCTGGAACTCCTAAATTTGGCATTATTTGAAGACCAGAAACTGTTCCGATTAAAGCTTGTGAAATATTATTATTCTGTTTAAACTCATTTCTGATATTATAATTTGGTGCAGAATTTTGATATTGAATACTATTATTTCCCATCGCAATTATTGGTGATGAATTTACATAACCCTGCGAACCGGATTTTTGATTGTTTACAATTTCTGTAGATGTTATTGAAGTAGCACTTGAAGTATAAGATTGTTTTTTTACAGCTCTATAACCGGTCACTACAACTTCTTCAATATTAGTTTCTTTATCATCATAATTCAAAACTTCCTTATTATATTTTTTTACTTTATCTGCAACAAAAATACCTTCACTTACTTCTTCTCTGTAAACATATTTAATTCCTGATTCATGACTTTGAGAAGTTTCCAAAATATGATCTTTTGAAGATTTTGAAACTATATCTTCGTTTTTTTTCTGCTTTGGATTATTTAATGTGATTTCCTTTTCAATATTAGATTTTACCGTACTATCAATCGCTTGAACATTAGAATTCACTTTAGGAGAAATCGTATTTTGAGCAATTGCAGGCTTATTTATTTCAGAAACATCATTTTTATTGATGAAATAAAATGCTCCCAAACCAATAATTAAACTTGCAGCAATACCGTAAGGAAACCAGATTGGGATGATTTTCTTCTTATCTTCTTTTTTATCTAATTTTTCTTCAACTTGAGCCCAAACTTTATCAAAACTCGGAAAAGTTGCAGGTTCTTCCAAAGATTGAGAAGCCTCATTGAATTTTTTATCTATATCGTGATTATTTTCCATTGTGTAAAAGTTTAAATGTTGTGATTGACCAAAAGTTCCTGCAATTTTTTTCTTGCAAAATTCAGCTGAGATTTTGATGTTCCTTCGCTGATTGAAAGCATGGTTGCAATCTCTTTGTGTGGATAACCTTCAATGGCAAAAAGATTGAAAATCGCCCTACAGCCTTCAGGAAGAAAATTCAAAAGCTTCAAAATATCTTTCTCGAACGAAATACTGTCGGTTGGAGAACCTGTTGATTCTACAAAATCTTCTTCTAACGAAACATTCAAAGCTTTCATACTTCTCAGTTTCTGTAAACATTCATTCACTGCAATTTTTTTAGCCCATGCTTCAAAAATATCTGGGTTTTGTAATTGGTTCAGCTTTGTGAAAATTTTATAAAAAGTATCCGCCAATACTTCTTGTATGTCTTCGTCGTTTTTCAGATAGCGTTTGCAGACTGTGTACAGCTTGCCCGCCATTTTTTCGTAAACTTTCCGCTGAGCATTGCGGTCGTTTCGTTGGCATTCTATCAGTAATTCTTTTTCCATAGTCAGGCTTTATACTCTTATAGATGCAGGAAACTTCGGGCAGGTTGGAAACATTGTAAACTTTTTTTAAAAATAAGGAAAGTTGTTGATAGTTTTTAGTTGACAGTTAAAAGGCTGAATCATTAAATATTTACAACCTTAATTTAAGTAGGACGGGCAAAATGTATCTGATACTCTAAAAATCCACCTGCTCTAATTCCCTAAAACTCTCCCACTCAATTTTAACCCTTTTTTAACATAAAATCTTGTAACATATCCTTAACATTGCAGACTATTAGAATATCAATTTAAAGCTGATAAAATTGTGCATGATTAAGACGAGAAATTTTAGTCGAAAACAATTTCAAAATCACCTTTAAAAACAAATAGATTCGTTACTTATGAAAAACAAAAGATTTGCGTCACTACTTTTTGTTTTATGCGCAGGAAGTATGATGTTTGCTCAGGATGACCTGATCAACAAGTTGAAAAACAATCAGTCTCAAAATGCCAATTTCCAATTTACTACGTTGAAAGATGTGGGAGCAACTTCGGTGAAAAACCAGGGTTCATCAGGAACTTGTTGGAGCTATTCAGGAAACTCTTTTCTGGAGTCTGAAATGCAGAGGATGGGCAAAAAACCAGTTGATTTGGCTGAAATCTTTACTGCAAGAAATTCTTATCACGATAAAGCAAAATTATACGTGTTAAATGGCGGAGCAATCAGTTGGGGAGATGGAGGTGAGCTTCACGATGTTGTTAACATGTACAAAAAATACGGAGCGGTTCCACAAGATGTTTATACAGGTTTGAAAGCCGGACAGTCTTTAAATAATTTTAAAGAAATGCAGGGCAAACTAAAGCCGGTTTTAGACAGCTTAGTTGAAGCGTCTTCAAAAGGAAAACTTTCGGACAACTGGATGGCTTCTGTAGATGCTATTTTAGATGAATATTTAGGAAAAGTACCTACGAATTTTACCTACGAAGGGAAAAATTATACTCCAAAAACTTTTGCTAAAGAAGTGGTAGGAATTAATCCTGAAGATTATGTGGAGTTGTCTTCATACAAAGATTATCCTTATTACCAGAAATTTGTAGTTCCGATTCCTGATAACTGGAGCCATGATTCTGACTGGAATATTCCAATGAATGAATTGACTGCAATTATCGATAATGCTGTTAACAAAGGATACTCTGTAGGTTGGGCAACAGACGTTTCTGAGCCTTATTTTTCATACAAAAATGGAGTTGCTTACGTTCCAGATGTAGATCTTGATCAGATTACTCCGGAAGTAAAAAAAGATTTATTTACTCAGCCTAAAAAAGATAAAACCATTACTGAAGATATGCGTCAGAAAGCTTTAAACAATCTTTCTACTACTGATGATCACGGAATGCACATCGTAGGTTTGGCAAAAGATCAGTCGGGTAAAGAATATTATATGGTGAAAAATTCTTGGGGTGTAACCAATGATTTTGATGGATATTTATATGTGACTAGACCATATGTTGAGTATAAATCAACTGCAATTTTGGTTCACAAAAATGCAATTCCTAAGAACATCAGAAAGCAATTGAAACCAAGCAAAAGCATTGGTTTGTAAAAAATCATTATTGTCTACTAGGTGACAATTTTAGATATTTAAACTTGTTAATAGACCGTCTGAATTTTTTCAGGCGGTTTTTTTAGTGCTGTTTTTAAACGCAAAGTCCGCAAAGGTATTTTTCTCGCATACTGCATATTTTTCGTTCTCAAAGGCACTTCGTTCAGCGAAGGCTTCCATTTCTTTGCTGAGTGAAACGCTTTTGCGAACGAAGAATATTTTCAATAATTAAAAAAATCTTTGCAGACTTTGCGTTAAAATAAATTTTAAAAAACCGCTTTCAAAAAAATTGAAAACGGTTTCTCTAAAAATTAAAAAAATTATAGGTAAAATTATGTATAAAATAAAAGTGAACTGCCCATTTTACTTCTCAGGTAATCGTAGAAAAAAGTTTAAATAATAAATTGACCACGAAGCAAACCTGCAATTCACTGTAAGTTTTTTAATAAAGCACTCCTAAACTAGAACCAGCAAAATCTGTAAGCTCTTCTACTCTGCCGTCTTTAATTTTCTTTGCCCATTGATAATCGCTCAACAAAGCACGTCCTACCGCAACCAGATCAAAATCTTCACGGTCAAGTCTTCTTACCAAATCTTTAAGGTCTGCTTTTTCTGAGCCTTCTCCTGCAAAAGCTGCCATAAAATCACCGTTTAATCCTACAGAACCAACTGTAATTGTTGGTTGACCCGTAATTTTTTTAGCCCAACCTGCGAAGTTCAAATCTGAACCTTCAAATTCAGGTTCCCAAAAACGTCTTTGTGAACAATGGAAAATATCTACTCCGGCTTCTTTTAATGGCAATAACCAATCTTCCATTTCGTTAGGATTTAAAGCTAATCTGCTTTTATAATCCTGCTGTTTCCACTGAGAAAGACGGATAATAATGGTAAAATCCTCTCCTACTGCAGCTCGCATTGCTTTTACAACATCCACCGCAAATTTGCTTCTTTCTTTTAATGTTTTTCCTCCGTATTCATCAGTTCTGGTATTAGTTACTTCCCAGAAAAACTGATCAATTAAATAACCATGAGCGCCATGAATTTCCAAAACATCAAATCCTAAATCTTTTGCCGATTTTGCCGAAGCCGCAAACTGAGCAATTGTATCCTGAATATCTTCCAAGGTCATTGTAGAAGCTTTCTCCATATCCACTAAAGGATAATCTTCTAAACTTCTTGTATCACCAACATGCCAAATCTGTGGTCCCATTTTTCCTCCATTTTGATGAACTGCATCAATCACATTTTTCCAGCCGTTTAATGCTTCAGTTCCATAAAAATCAGGGATATTTTGTAGATTTTTAGATCCGGGTCTGTTGATCACTGTTCCTTCAGAAAGGATCAACCCAACTTCCGAAGCAGCTCTTCTTGCATAGTAATCTACTATTTGCTGAGTGGGAACTCCGTTATCAGATTGCGCTCTCGTCATCGGAGCCATTACTATTCTATTTTTTAGTTCTAAATTTTTGTATTGAAAAGGTTTAAACAATGATTCTGTACTCATTTTTAAAGTATTTGTTTATAATTGTTACACAAAGTAACTAATAATAGTTTGTTTTTGTATCTTTCAATGAAAAAATAGTGGTAACTTCGCAGTAACTTACATTAGTAACCTGAAAGTAACGTATAAGTTTAACCACAAAAGATTAAACACTTAAGTTATTTTAAATCTAATAGGAATGTAAATAAAAGCACTTAAGTTATTTTAAAAATCAGAGATTTTTATTTTTATACATCTTAAGTTTTACTGATTTAAATTAATTGTATTCTGCTATGAAACAAAACGAATTGATGCAATACAGCTGTCCTTTAGGCAAAGCAATGTCTGCATTGGGAAGCAAATGGAAACCGATTATCGTATTGGTTATTAAAGACCGAAAACTACGTTTTGGAGAGCTTGCCGTGCGTATTAATGTTATTTCAAGAAAAGTTCTGACCGATCAATTAAAAGAAATGCAAACTGACGGATTAATCATCCGTGAAGAATTTAAAGAACTTCCGCCAAGAGTAGAATATTCGTTGACAGAAAAGGGTTTAGCGCTTTTACCTATCCTATACCAACTGGAAGAATGGGAAACAAAATATCATGTTTATGACCCTGAAAAAGAGAAGGATTGTAAAATGCTTTTGGAAAAAAGGGAAAAGAAAAATGCTATTGTTTAAGCTTATTAAGTTTAATTTGAACACTTTCTGGATAACTTCCGTCAATATAACTCACATAACCATTCTGAATAATAGCTTTTGAGCCTGCTTTTGGAATGGAATCGATATATTTAAAATAAAGAGTATCATTCTTTAATTCATAATTTCCCGTGTAAACATTGTTATCTCTCATCATTCCTTTAGAAATAAATTCAAAACTTTTATCATCATACATTTTCAAATATATCCAACCTAAAGGAGCTTCTCTGTCTGCTAGCAAAACTTCTTTTCTTTCATCTTTACAACTTATAATAATTAGTATAAGACAAAAATATAAAAATCTGATTTTCATTGATTTTGAATTTAAATAATTTAACAAATTAAACACCTCCCAACATCCTATTTCTTACTATTAGCATATTCGCAAACAGTGTAATCTTTTTATTCTCAGCAATTTCCAAATCTGCTTCCGAAATTGCTTTTTGCCATTGCTTTTTGCTTAAAAAATGAAAGGCTCCGATGTTGAAGAAAACGAAGTTGGTAAAATCCCTGAACTGTTCTGAAATAACGATCAAACCATCATCTTTTAAAACTCTTTTAGCTTCTTTAAAGAATAAAACCCTTTGGTCGTGATCCAAAATTTCGTGAAGTGCAGTTATGGCAAGAATTACATCTTGAGAACGATCATCAAAAGGCAATTGATGAGGTTTTATTTTTATTTCTTTAGGATTCGGAGGAAATATCTTTTTTGAAGTTTCAATTCCTTTTTCCTGTTCGTGACGATTTCCAAAAATATCACAAACTGTTAAATTTAAATTAGGATATTTTTCTTCCAGACTTTTAGACAAAGGATCAAAACTGGCATGAACCAAAACAACATTTTCAGTTTTATTCCAGTCTACAACTCCTTTTAAATTGTTTAATTCGTATAAGTCTGAATTGTCATACAAAATATAAGAAGCCACGAGTGAAGCAATAATGTTCAAAATAATAAGAATACTTAAAACTCTGAAAAACAAAATAAAATCATTCGAATTAATAAAAAACGACAACCCAAAAAGAACAATGGAAACAATGATTCCTAAAACTATTTTCTGGTAATTGAAGAGAACAACGAGTTTTGTGATTTTCATCTGTATTTTCACTAAATTTTGATAGCGTTCAAATTTACATATTCTTCAACAAAAAAACCGCTTCCAAAAAGAAAGCGGTTTCAAAATTTATCTAAAATCTCAATTAAAATATCGCAGGATATTTTTGAGGATTTGTTTCATTAAACATGGCATAAATTCTTTCAACCATATCATCAGAAGATGGCTTAGAGAAATAATCTCCGTCACTTGCATAAGCTGGTCTGTGATCATTTGCAGCAATAGTCAACGGATCAGAATCTAAGAATCTGAAAGCTTTTTGCTTCTCTAAAATCTGTTGCAAAATAAACGCTGAAGTTCCTCCTTCTACATCTTCGTCGATGACAACCAATCTGTTAGTTCTTTTCACAGATTCAGCAATTTCGTTTGTTAAATCGAAAGGAATTAAAGACTGAACATCAATAACTTCTGCAGAGATTCCCAATTTTTCAAGTTCTTCCGCTGCTTCCATTACAATTCTCCAAGTCGAACCATATGTTACCAAAGTAACATCTTTTCCTTCTTTTGTAACTTCAATTTTTCCAACAGGAACAGTAAATTCACCTAAGTTATCAGGTTGTTTTTCTTTTAATCTGTATCCGTTTAGACATTCAACAATTACAGCCGGATCGTCACTTTGAAGCATTGTGTTGTAGAATCCTGCAGCTTTCGTTAAGTTTCTAGGAACTAATACCAAAATACCTTTTGAAAGGTTCAAAATTCCCGCCATTGGAGAACCTGAATGCCAAACTCCTTCTAATCTGTGACCTCTTGTTCTGATGATCACAGGTGATTTTTGACCTCCTTTTGTTCTGTACTGAACCGTCGCCAAATCATCACTCATTCCCTGTAAACAATACAAAATATAGTCTAAATACTGGATCTCTGCGATTGGTCTTAAACCTCTCATTGCCATTCCGATTCCCTGACCTAAGATTGTAGCTTCACGGATTCCTGTATCGGCAACACGAACGTCACCATATTTTTCCTGCATTCCTTCAAGACCTTGGTTTACGTCACCGATATTTCCGGCATCTTCACCAAAGACCAAAGTTTGAGGATATTTTTCAAATATTTTATCGAAATTATTTCTTACCACTACTCTTCCGTCTACATCTTCAGAAGCATCCGAATAAACTGGCTTGATCTCCTGAATATTTTCAGCTTTCCACTGAGACTGAGAATACAAATGAGAAGAATAATTGTCTTTTTCAACCTCAAAAATCTCATTGTATTTCTGCATCAATTGGCTTCTTTCTGCAGAGTTGGTTCCTCTTGTAGCCAATAAAGATTTTCTCACCAAATGAAAAACATCTTTCTTCGCTTTTGAAACCAATTTATTGAACTGACTGATATAATTTTCAATTTCAGTATTCTGTCCTTTAAGGTTTTCAACCAAAGGTAAAACTGAATTGATTAAATCTGTAATTGTTTTCTGGTAATTTTCCCAAGCATTTTTCTGCCCGGCTTTTACCGTTTTTTTAGCTTCATCATCTATTGAATCTAGTTCTTCAACAGTTGCCAAAACCTCTTCATTTCCTTCAATCTCGATTGAATAATTTAAAATCCATTCTCTGAATTTCAATAATCCGTCAAACTGAGATTCCCAAGACAAACGCTCTTCATTCTTATATCTTTCGTGAGAACCTGAAGTTGAGTGACCTTGAGGCTGCGTAACTTCAATTACGTGAACTACAACAGGAACGCTTTCCATTCTTGCAAACTGTTCAGCTCTTGCATAAGCATCCAATAATGCAGGATAATCCCAAGCTTTCACCTGAATAATTTCACAACCTTGATTTTCACCTTCTTTTCTCTGGAAACCACTCAACATTTCAGAAATATCAGCTTTTGCTCTCTGGTTTTTTGTAGGAACCGAAATTCCATAACCATCATCCCAAATAGAAACAATCATAGGAACCTGAAGCGCACAAGCAGCATTCAAAGTTTCCCAGAAATGACCTTCTGCTGTAGAAGCATCTCCAATTGTTCCGAAAGCAATTTCATTACCTTCCCTTGAGAATTTTTCAGAACCGTCAAATTTTACGGTCTTGTATATTTTTGAAGCCTGCGCCAATCCTAATAATCTAGGCATTTGACCAGCCGTTGGAGAAATATCAGAAGAAATATTTTTCTGTGCTGTTAAATCTTTCCAGCTTCCGTCTTCATTCAAACTTCTTGTTGCAAAGTGACCATTCATCTGTCTTCCAGCTGAAGCAGGTTCTCTTTCTACACTTGTATCAGCATACAACTGTGCAAAGAAACTTTCAACCGTCAAAGCATCTGCTGCCAAAGCAAAGGTTTGATCTCTGTAATATCCTGAACGGAAATCTCCATTTTTGAAAACTTTTGCCATTGCAAGCTGCGGAAGCTCTTTTCCGTCTCCAAAAATTCCAAATTTAGCTTTTCCGGTAAGTACTTCTCTTCTGCCAAGATAAGACATTTCACGAGAGATTCTTCCTAACTTATAGTCTTCAAGTATTTGATTTTTAAAATCTTGAAAGGAGATCTGTTGAGTTTCAATATAGGTTGTTTGCATTGCCAAATATTAAATTAATTTTATTAATGAAGTATTTTGCTAATATACACTTTTTATATTAATTTTAATTTTCAATAATGTTTTTTAAAAATTTGATAATCAAGATTATTCTATCTTAATTTTACATAATATAAAAAAATGGAAAAAAAATCGTCTCATATTCTGAATGCATCCAGCAATTTACTGGGTTTTTCTATGCTGATTATCACCTCACTTAAAATCACAAAAACGAGCCATAACACTTATTTAGATGAATTTGCGGGAGTTGCATGTGTACTTTTTGCATGCAGCTGTTTTTTATCATTTATGTCAATAAGATCAAAGAAGGAAAAGATGGAGAATAGGTACGAGCAGATTGCGGATTATTTATTTTTAACCGCTTTATTTTGTATTGTTTTGTCGGTGATCATGATCACAACAATGATCTTAGATTAAGAACTTATTTAAGATCATTTTAAAATTTAACCAATCAATATCTCTCGCTGACTTTGCAGATTGCGCTGATTTATTTTAAATCTGCTAAATTTCCCTAATCTTCGAGAATTAAAATAAACAAAAAAATCTTTTAGAACTTTCTTTCGATAACGTAATCAAGCATTTTATGTAAAGATTCTCTAACCTGAGAATCCGGAAATTCATTAAGAATATCTTTTGCTTTTTGCTGAAAATCTTTCATTACGGTAATTGCATAGTCTAAACCGCCCGAACTTTTTACAAAAGCGATTAGTTCTTTTACTCGTTTTTGGTCGTTGTTGTAACGCTTAATTGTATTGAAATAATACTTTCTGTCGGTTTCGCTGGCTATTTTTAAGGTATGAATCAAAGGTAGAGTCATTTTCTGTTCTTTGATATCGATTCCAACTGGTTTTCCGATGACGTTTGAACTTAAATAGTCAAATAAATCATCTTTGATCTGAAAAGCCATTCCTGTGTATGTACCGAACTGCATCATTTTTTTAGCTAAATTTTCATCAGCTCCATTTGACAAAGCTCCGATTTCGCAACATGCAGCAATTAAAGTAGCCGTTTTCTGACGGATAATTTCATAATAAACATCTTCGGTAATATCGAGTTTTCTGGCTTTTTCCAACTGAAGAAGTTCACCTTCAGACATTTCTCTGATGGTTCTGGAAATCACGGAAAGTAAATCATAATCTTTGTGGTCGGTAGAAAGTAAAACTGCTTTTGAAAGTAAAAAATCACCAACTAAAACCGCAATCTTATTCTTCCACAAAGCATTGATTGAAAAGAAATTACGACGTTTAAAACTTTCATCCACCACATCATCGTGCACCAAAGTTGCCGTGTGAATCAACTCGATCATTGAAGCGCCACGATATGTTTTTTCGTTGACGTCTCCAATCAGTTTTGCACACAAAAACACAAACATTGGACGCATCTGTTTTCCTTTTGTGGTAACAATAAAACGGGTAACTTTATCGAGTAAAGCGACTCTGCTCTGCATAGATTCATAAAACTTCTGCTCGAAAAGTTTCATTTCCTCATTGATCGGCTGCTTGATTTCTTCTACAATGTTTGCCACGAAGTAAGAATGATGGGTGAGTATTTATTAATTCTCACAAAGATAATTTTTTTCCGCCAATTTTAACAGAAATTAAAGTTGGAGTTTTTCTTTGGGAATAAAATAAAAAAATGGTTTGGTTTTCTTGATGGGCGAATAAAATTTTTCACCAGAAATATAAATGCCAGTTTCATCAACAGCAATTCCTTCAATCTGACCAATTGTTAAAGCACTTCCCAAATAAAGATGTCTTGGTTTTTCTTTGAAAAATATTCCAGATTCAGATTCATTAAAGATATTTAGAAAGACTTCCGTTTTCTTGGTATATCCTACTACATAAAGCTTTTTATCAAAATAAGATGCGTCTGTAACGACAAAATTTGTTTTGTAAGATTCAACTTTTTCGGCAGCTTGATTTTCAAAATTTTCTGGATCGAGCGTGTAATGCGTAGTCGATTTTGAAGCCCATTCTTTTGTGAAAATATGTATTTTACCGTTTAAATAAATCATCGATTCCAAATCAAAATCTGTATTGATATTTTTTGATATAAAATCTTTTTGTTCAGGATAATAAAACGAAATGGTTTTTATCGAATCATTTTGTAACTGATTATTTTGAAAAGGAATTTTATAAATTTTTAAATGTTGTCGCGTTCCTGCGTTGTTTCCAAAATCACCGATGTAGAAGTTTTCACCATCGTTGGTTAACGCTTCCCAGTCTTTATTATCGGCATTTGTTTTTAAAACCTTTAAAATTTTTCCTGAGTTTTTATCGATTTCATACAATTCCGCAGGATTCCCGCTGTCGTTGAAGGTGTATAATTTTCCATCAAAAAAATTCAATCCGGAAGTTTCCTGAATCGAATCGTTGAGAACTGCAATTCTATATTTTTTAAGCTTAAAAATTTCTGCCTGTTGAGAAAAAGCAGTCTGAAAAAAGAATAGGATAAATAATAGAATGATCTTCTTCATTCTACAAAAATAAGATTTTAAGTATAAACGAACTGTTAAGAATAATCAAAAACCTTTAGAAAAGATATTGATTAAATAGAATTTAGTCGGTAACTTTATTGGCTAACTGCCCACAAGCTGCATCAATATCACCTCCTCTACTTTTACGGATCATAACGGTAATTCCGGCATTTTCAAGCTGACGAACATAGTTGTCTTCGGCTTTTTTGTTACACTGGTCGTATTTTCCGTCCCCGATTGGGTTGTATTGAATTAAATTTACTTTAGAAGGAACTTGTTTGCAATATCTAATTAAAGCTTTAATGTCTTCATCGCCATCATTAATTCCTTTCCAGACACAATATTCAAAAGTAATGACTGAGCCTGTTTTTTTGTACCAATATTGAAGAGACTCCATAATATCCGTCAACGGGAATTTATCCGAGAACGGCATGATTTCGTTACGTTTCACTTCAATCGCTGAGTGAAGTGATAAGGCTAATTTCACACGCAAATCATCATCTGCGAGCATTTTTATCATCTTCGGAAGTCCGGATGTAGAAACGGTAATTCTTCTTGGTGACATTCCCAAACCTTCCGGTTGAGTAATTTTTCTGATGGCTTCAACCACATTTTTGTAATTCATCATCGGCTCTCCCATTCCCATAAATACGATATTGGAAAGCGGTCTGTTAAAATACATTTTGCTTTGGCTGTCGATTAAGGCAACCTGATCTACGATTTCAGCCACTTCAAGATTTCTCATTCTTTTGAGTCTTGCTGTTGCGCAAAATTCGCAGTTTAAAGAACATCCCACCTGTGAAGAAACACAAGCTGTCGTTCTGGTTTCTGTGGGAATTAAAACAGATTCTACCAATAAACCATCGTGAAGCTTCACTCCGTTTTTTATGGTTCCGTCTGTACTCTTCTGAAGCTGATCTACAGAAACAGGATTGATGGTATATTCCTCAGAAATTCTGTCACGAAGCTGCTTTGAAAGATTCGTCATCTCCTCTATTGAATGTAGGTTTTTGCTCCACAGCCAATCGTAAACCTGTTTCGCACGAAACGGTTTTTCTCCTAAAGACCCAAAATAATCTTTGAGTTGGTCGAGGGATAGAGTTCTTATATCTTTCATTGTAAGATTGTAGATTTTAGGTTTTAGGTTGCAGATAACTAATACCTGCAACCTTTTACCTTATATCTTAATTAAATAATCAACATTGCATCACCGTAAGAATAGAATTTATACTTTTCTTTTACGGCTTCTTCATAGGCATGCATTAGGAAATCTTTTCCAGCAAATGCAGCGATCATCATCATCAAAGTAGACTTTGGTGTATGGAAATTGGTAATCATTGTGTTAGCAATTCCAAAATCGTGTGGCGGATAAATAAATTTATTAGTCCAACCATTGAAAGCTGAAATTTTTCTGTTTGAAGAAACAGAAGTTTCAATTGCTCTCATCGTTGTAGTTCCTACTGCACAAACTCTTCTGTTTTCCTGAACAGCTTTGTTGATGATTTCAGCATTTTTTTCATCGATGATAATCTCTTCAGATTCCATTTTATGCTTTGAAAGATCTTCCACCTCGATTGGGTTGAAAGTTCCTAATCCAACGTGAAGCGTTACCTCAGCAAAGTCAATTCCTTTGATTTCTAATCTTTTCATCAAATGCTTAGAGAAGTGCAAACCTGCAGTTGGTGCTGCTACAGCTCCTTCTACTTTTGCATAAATCGTCTGATATCTTTCAGCATCTTCTGGCTCTACGTCTCTTTTGATATATTTAGGAAGCGGTGTTTCTCCTAATTCTTTCAATTTAGATCTGAATTCTTCATAAGAACCATCAAATAAGAATCTTAAAGTTCTACCTCTTGAAGTTGTGTTATCGATCACCTCAGCAACCAAAGATTCATCTTCAGTAAAGAATAATTTATTACCAATTCTTATTTTTCTTGCAGGATCTACCAAAACATCCCAAACACGAGTTTCTTTATCTAGTTCTCTCAACAAGAAAACTTCAATTTTAGCTCCTGTTTTTTCTTTATTTCCGTAAAGACGAGCCGGGAAAACTTTAGTATTATTGAAAATGAACAAATCTTTCTCGTCGAAATAATCTACTACGTCTTTGAATAATTTATGTTCTATAGTTTGAGCTTTTCTATCAAGAACCATAAGCCTTGATTCATCTCTATGTTCAGACGGATGCTCAGCTAATAATTCTTCAGGGAGATCAAAATTAAAATCGGATGTCTTCATTTTTTAAATTACGGTTTAAAAATTATTTGAAATTACATGGTGTAATTTTCGAGGTGCAAATATACAACATTCTATACCCCTTTGTCAAGTGTTTATTTCACTCCTCTTTATTCATGATGGTTAGAGGCTAGAAATTTTATTATTTTTAATGTATTATCGTCTAAAAAATGATTATTTTGGCTTAATCAAAAATATATACGATGAGCAAATATTCTATTGAATCTTTTGTAAATGAAACAAAAGAAAACCCTCTTGAAAGAGATTATTTCGAACTGGAAAAACCAGCACTTTTAGAAATCAATTTAAATAATCAGGCGGTCTGGACAAAAACAGGAAGCATGGTTGGTTATATCGGCAATATCAATTTTGAAAGACAGGGAATGCTTTCGGGCGGACTTGGGAATTTATTGAAAAAAGCAATCAGCGGTGAAGGTTCTAAGCTGATGAAAGCCGAAGGAACCGGAAAACTGTACGTTGCAGATGATGGAAAAAAAGTAAGGATTTTATATCTAAATAATGAAACAGTTTGTGTGAACGGAAATGATGTTTTGGCACACGAACAAAGTATAAAAAGTGATATCACCATGCTGAAAAGCATTGCCGGAGTAATGTCAGGCGGATTGTTTCAGGTAAAACTTTCAGGAACTGGACATGTCGCAATAACCACTCATGGTGAACCTTTAACTTTATTGGTCACTCCGGATGCACCGGTTTTCACAGATCCAAATGCAACAGTAGCCTGGTCTGGAAATTTAAGTCCTGAACTAAAAACCAATGTTTCTTTTAAAAGTTTAATTGGAAGAGGAAGCGGTGAAGAATTTCAGATGAAGTTTTCTGGTAATGGATGGGTTTTGATACAGCCTTATGAGGAGGTTTATGTGGTAGCGAAGTAATTTACTATTATATATCATTAAAAAATGTCAACCAAGTTTGGTTGACATTTTTTAGTCTTCGAAATCTGACCAATTAGTAGATTCTTTTAAAACTTTAGGTACCTCTACAGTCAAGTCGATTTTTTGAATTAATTCAAAAAAATTGGATCTATTATATTTAGAATTGTATTTATAATCAACACTTCTAACTATATATTTTTGATTCTGATGAAGCAAATTCTTTAATTGTTTTTCAGCTTCACGTGTAATTATATGATCTATTCTAAAATCAAGGTATTCAAAATCTGCAGTTTCTAGATTAACAACTGCTTCAATTACTTTCTTTTTCCGTTTTGAATCCTTGAAAACAACAAAACTATATTTCAAAGAATCAAGTTTTTTAATATCAAAGACTTCTTTTCCATTATAAATAATTTTAGGATAGTAATCTTGATTAATTTTTCGAGAATGCTTATAGATAAAATTTAATTGTTCTCCTACTTTTTTAACTTTAAAAACATGTTTTAAGCTATAATCCTCTGAATATAGTACTGCAATAACCTTGTCATTATAACTCTCTAAGTTAAGCTTGGTATCGGTTTTTACATTGTAAAACCATTCTTTGCTCCAAACCTTTTTTTTAGGCAATTGATGCTCCGATTTTTCTCTGATGAAGTAATCAAACTGATATTCCTGAGAATATTTAAATATCGAGATCAAACAAAATAACAATAAAATACTTTTTTTCATGCAAAAAGTTGGAAAATCTACACATAATTTTGCAACTAATATATTATTATATTTTTTATCTAATAACCCTATTAATTTTTTCATATTTAACAAGTTTCACACCTTTGACATTATATCCATTTGTATAATTCCTTTCTAAAGAAGTTATTATATAATTACTATTTCCTCTTAACTGTATCAGTTTTTGTCTAAAGGCATTTAAAATCTTTTGCGGGGTTATGTTTCCTAAATCTAATTTATAGAAATATAATAGATCTTTTTCTGATTTTTGTAATATAATTTTTAATTCAAGATTAGCTTCTTCCTTTTCTGATTTAAATGTTCTTATTGCAAATATGTCTTTTTCTACTTCTTTAATTTCGATAATTTCAGTCTCTTTATTTTCACTTTCAATAAAACTTTCTCTTCCTGTATATTTATAAAGCACTTCGTTATTTTTTGATTTGTCTAAGAAATAGATTGTCATTCCTTTATCGTAATCAAACAATCTAACTTCATTAGTTTTATAACGGTAAATAAAATAATTAGGATTTTGCGTATTTATAAGAATTTCTGTATCGAAATAATTATTATTATCAGATTTTTCATCAGAATTTTTAACTAAAAATCTATAGTCAAAGCTATACTGCGAAAAAACAAAGCTTGAAATAAAACAAAACAGTAGCAAAAAATTTTTCTTCATATAAAAGTATTTGTGAAACACAAATATATCTTTTTAATTGGAAATGTTTATAGTTTATAAATAATCTAATACCTTTTTCCAATCCTCAAATTTTCTTTCAAAAGAAATCGTGTGAAGAGGGCTTGTAGAAGGCAATAAATGTATTGGGATTCTAAAGTTTTTGCCTAATAACTTCTGTAGATTTTTATACGACTTTCCACCGTTACAGAAAACAGCTTTTATATTTGGATAATTTTCTAACAGTTTTTCAATCTGATTAGCTTCTTCATTTTTAATTTCAGAATCAAGGCTTCCTTTTCTTTCGCAGGAATCGATAACATCCCAAATTGCAATGTGATTTTTCTTTAAAATATTAATTCGCACGGAATAATCTTCTGTAAATTCTTCGCTAAACAATTCAAAAATAATTTTCCAGAATTTGTTTTGTGGATGAGCGTAATACTGTTGTTTCTCAAGAGATTTCACACCTGGAATTGAGCCTAAAATTAAAATTTTAGATTTTTCATCGATAAATGGTCGAAATGATGAGATTCGGTTTTGCATGATTCAAATATATAAATTTTGACTAAAGCCTTGAGGGTATCTAAAAACAAAAAGCGGGCTAAAGCCCGCTTCTATTGATATTTTATAAAGTATTATAAATATTGAGAATATTAAAAACCACCCCGTCTAAATTTTCTTTGAAAATTTATCCACCCCTCCAAAGGAGGGGAATTAGAGTGAAAATATTTTCTACAAAGTTTCTTTCAGCCAATCAAAAAATTCTCTCTGCCAAACTAAACCGTTTTGTGGATGAAGAACCCAGTGGTTTTCGTTCGGAAAATATACTAATTTAGATTTTAAGCCTCTTAACTTTGCAGATTGAAAGGCTTCCTGACCTTGCTCGTAAGGTACTCTAAAATCAATTCCGCCCTGAATAATCATAATTGGTTTATTCCATTTTTCTACAAAATTGCTTGGATTAAATTCTGTATATGCTTTTGGGAGAGGCTTTTCCCAAGGCGAACCAAGATCCCAGTTTGCGAACCAAAGCTCTTCTGTTGTTAAATACCAAGATTTCATATCAAATAATCCGTCGTGAGCGATGAATGTTTTGAATCTGTTTTCGTGAATTCCAGCCAACATAAATACGCTGTATCCTCCGTAACTTGCTCCTACAGCTGCAACTCTTTCACCATCTACATAAGGTAAAGTTTTAGCATAATCTGTTGCTGCCAAATAGTCTCTCATCGGTTGTCCACCCCAATCTCTTGAGATTTCTTCGTTCCATTTGGTTCCCCAACCCGGCATTCCGCGACGGTTTGGTGCAACAACAATGTAACCGTTTGCTGCCATTAATGCAAAATTCCATCTTGTACTGAAAAATTGAGTTAATCCAGATTGTGGACCTCCCTGACAATACAATAAAGTTGGATATTTTTTATTCGGATCAAAATTTGGTGGGTAATGAAACCACACTCCCATTTCTTTTCCGTCTGAAGTTTTCACCATTTTCAATTCAGATTTCCCTTGTGCCAATTTTGCATAAGTATCTTTATTGACATCTGTAACCTGACTTAATTCTCCATTTTTAAGATTTACAGAAAACAGTTCTGCTCCATGATTGATATCCGTTTTTGAAACTAAAAGAGATTTTTTTCCTTCTGCAAAAATATCATTTACATCAAAATTCCCTTTTGTAATCTGACTTACTTTTGCATTTTTAAGATCTACAGAAAATAACTGAACAGTTCCACGAAACGCTGCATTAAAAAAGATACTTTTAGAATCGCTGCTCCAGAAAGTTGTTCCGGTTACGCTTTCATCCCAGTTTCCTGTCATATTGCTTTTTGCACCGGTTTTCCAGTCCATTAGCACAATATCATTTTTATCGGCTTCGTATCCTTCGTGTTCCATACTTTGCCACAACAACCATTTTCCATCTGGTGAAAATTTTGGATTAACATCATAACCCATCATTCCTTCTGTTAAATTTTTTGTTGTTGCTGAAGCTAAATCGTAAGCAAAAATATCGGTGTTTGTACTTGTAGAATATTCTTTGCCACTTTTAGGTTTGGTAACATATAAAAGCTTTGAAGAATCTGGGCTAAAGACGAAATCTTCTGCTCCACCGAAAGGTCTTTGTGGAGAATCCCATGTTTTTCCTTCCAATAAATCCTTAGCAGAATCTACACTTGAAGAAGTATTAACCACAAAAACGTGATTGTATTTTCCTTCATTAAAATAATCCCAGTGTCTGTGATTCAGATCTGTATAAACCTGTGCGGTCGTTTTTGGAGTATCTGCATATTTATCTTTCCCCATTAGTTTTTCAACCAAAACCTGTTTGCTGAAAGCAATTTTCTTTCCATCCGGAGAAATAACGATGTTATCTGCTTCACCGATGGTGTAAAATTCTGTCCAGGTTTTTCCGCTGTCTTTTGAAAGATAAATCTTATCACCTTCCTGAGCGTAAAGTCCGTTTTTATCCCACTGAACTAAAGCTTTTTTACCTAAATCAATTTTAGAAGACTGATTATTGATGACATTCAGGAAATAGTTTTCGTTTTTTGTTTTTTCAGTTTTCAGATCAACCTGTCCGACTTTATAGATCAGCGATGATTGATCGGGTGAAACAGCCTGCACTCCTACTTTTTTCAAAGTCCAAAGAATTTCAGGTGTCATGAGTTGTTGTGCATTCATTAAGAAAGGCGCTGCCAAAGCGAGCAGACTGTACTTAAGTTTCATATTCTGTACTATTTTTATGAACTTTCTGGATTTTGAAATCTCCTCGGTTCTTTTATTATTCTAAGATTGCCAAAGTTAATATTTAAAATAAAAAGAAGCGAAAAAATTAGAAGAATAAGTTTTGAATCTTTTCGAATTGTATTTCTCTTCATTATCATTAATTAAGAATTACATTAATTTCCAAGCTCGTTTTCAATTAAAAAACAGATACAAAATTTGTAAAAGCTACAAATACTTTTACAAACATGTATTTTTACGATTATCAATATCGTGCTATGACAAAATATTATTAACCTTAAAATAAATACAAAACCATGCGAAAAGTGTCTCTTTTTATTGCTACAAGCTTAGACGGTTATATTGCTAAACCAAATGATGATCTCAGTTTCCTGAAAACCGTAGAAAAAGAAGGCGAAGATTATGGTTATACAGAATTAATTTACAGAAACCATTGATACCTTAATTATCGGAAGAAAAACTTATGATTATGTGCTTAAAGAAATAGGGCCATCTCATTATGATAACGGAAAAAGAGATGTCTACGTGATTACAAGGACTGAAAGACCCAATGTGGGAAGAACTACTTTTTACACAGGAAACCTGACTGATTTGGTGAAACAACTACAATCTGAAAAAGGAAAAAATATTTATTGTGACGGAGGATCAGAAATAATAAACGAACTATTGAAGAACGACTTAGTTGACGAGTTTATAATTTCTGTTGTTCCTGTTTTATTAGGCGATGGAACCAGGCTTTTTAAAGACGGAAGACCAGAACAAGAGCTTCAGTTTGTTAGTGTAAAAACATACGAAACGGGACTGACTCAGCTTTATTATAAAAGAAAATCTGAACGATGGACTATAAATTGGAAAAAATACTCTTCTAAACACACAAATCCCCGCTATCAATTTTGCGGGGATTTGTATTTTAACTTATAATATCGTCATTCTCTTCCTCATGATCATCTTCATTGTCGCTTCTGCTGTAGAGATTATTTTCTTCATCAGGAAGCTGGTCGGTGATTTGTTCGAAATTATCATCATCTTCAGCTCCCGGAATATCTAAACCATAAGGCATTCCGTCGTTGACGTGACCGGGATTGATGATAGGATTTCCGTCTCCATCCAAAGGAATGTGTTTTTCTTTGTTGAAGATATCTTCACTTGGTTTGTAATCCATCTCCTCCAGTTTTCTGTCTTGTTCGTTTTTGTTATCTTCAGCTATCATAATATTTATTTTAGTGTTACTAAAGAATAGACAAAAATGAGTCCATTTTTTAAAGAGCCAAGGAAAAAGTTGAAAGAATCAAGTTGAAAATTGTACCCTTTTTTTCAAAATTTCCCAAATCGAAATCAAATTCCAAATTTCAAACCTTAAATCTCAAATTTAATACACTTCCGGATTTGCAATGTGCGGCATTTTCTCTCCTTTAGAAAAAGCAATAATATTTTCTGCCGCTAATCTTGCCATTCCGTTTCTGGCTTCGATCGTTGCCGAACCGATATGTGGAAGAACGCACACATTCGACAACTGTAAAATTGGGTCATTATCTTCAATAGGTTCAGGATTCGTAACATCTAAACCAGCTCCCCAAATTTGTCCGGAAACCAAAGCTTGATACAGATCTTTCTGATTATGAAAACCTCCTCTTGCTGTATTCACAAAAATGGCATTTTTTTTCATCCGTCCAAAAATTGAGGCATTGAAAAGATTGCTTTGTTCAGGTTTAAAATTTGCATGAATACTCAAAACATCCGATTGCTCGATCAATTCATCGAAAGAAACATATTTTGCATCAAGTTGCTTTTCGACTTCTTCATTATGATTTCTGTTATGATAAATAATATTCATCCCGAAAGCTTTTTTGCATTTTTCAGCCATTTCAAAACCGATTCTGCCTAAACCGAAAACGCCCAACGTTTTACCGTACAATTCCTGACCAAGCTCATAAAGTGGATCAAAATTTCCCCAATTTCCATCTTTTACTTTTTGAAAATAAAAACTCGCTCTTCTGGAAACCGATTGCATCAATAAAAATGCAACATCTGAAGTCGCCCGACTCAAAACATCTGGCGTATTTCCTATCGGAATATTTCTTTTACTGGCTTCTTTAATATCAACATGATCAAAACCTACACTGAACAAAGCAATGGCTTTTACATTAGGACATTGCTCGAAAAATTCCTGATCAAATGCATTGGCTCCAACATTTAAAATGGCGTCTGTATTTTTACAGTATTGCAGCCATTCTTCACGTGACAAATCATCATTTTCCGGGATTGTAACTTCCAAACCTGCTTCCTGCAGCATTGTAATTCCTGTTTCGGGAATTCTTTTGTTTATAAAAACTTTCATTATTTATTTTTTAGACAAATAAAAACCTCACTACTTTTACAAGTGAGGTTCTCATTAATTATTATTGACTTATTTTTTTTGATTTCATTCAAATTAAAGTCCAATTTTCATTCCGAAAAATCTCAGATTAATATTTTAAACAAATTATTTCAATCTGATTAATTCTCCTTTCCTTTTTACAATATTTTTATAATCCCATTGAATTTCCGCAGATTTTTTAAGCCAACGTAAAATATCAGTTTCATTAATTTCGTTCACATTATTATAAAATACAGAGGCATCCTGAAATTTTTCACCTTCTACATTCAATTGTTCTTCATTAAAAGATTTTCCACTCCAAAACATTAGGCGAATTCCTTTTTTCTGTTTGCTGTAACCTACAATTGGATTTCCTTCTAAAAACCAAACCGGATGAGCGTGCCAGATTTTATTCTCAGCATCATTCAGTCCAGAATCAATCAATTGAGAAAGTTTTATGCAAATTTCTTTGTCTGAATCTGATTGCCTTTCGTTATAATCAAAAATATCAGGATTGATCATGTCATTTGGGTTAAAAATTTGGTTGCGTTTAAACTACTTTAAAATTAATGTAAATAATCCAAATTATTAGAACAGCAAGATGTACAATAGTTGAAAGTTTTGTTTCTTTCTTCATCACAAATGCTTTTACTCCATTAATAATCAACAAAATGACATTCAGTATTATAAAAATAAAAACTGATAAAACATCTAAATTTGGTGTACATGGTCCGGATTTGAATTTCCCTGAAATATTTATTAAAACGATTATCAATATTGCTATTATATAAAATACGATTGATTTTAGTGCATTCTTTTTTTCTTGACTCATAATATATTTACAGGTTACGAGAATTAATCTTCAGCTTACTGATTCGTATTATTCAACATCGGTACAAATTTATAAGCTCCAAATTCTTCTTTTTCAATTTCTGTCGGAGAAATTTTTGTAAATCGGTATAAAACCTGTTGATCGGTCGGTCCCAAAGGAATGACCATTTTTCCACCTACTTTTAATTGCTTCAATAATTCTGTCGGTAAAACAGCAGCTCCACAAGTCACGATAATTTTATCGAAAGGGGCAAAAGTAGGAAGTCCGGCAAAGCCATCACCAAAACTTTGAAACTTGGGATACAAATGCATTTCACGTAGTTTCTTTTTAGAAAAATCGAAAAGATCTTTCTGTCTTTCAACCGTATAAACTAAAGCTTTCATTGCTAATAAAACAGCAGTTTGGTAACCACAACCCGTTCCTATTTCAAGCACTTTTTCTCCTGGTTTCACCTGCAAAAGTTCAGACTGTTCTGCTACTGTTGAAGGATGAGAAATCGTCTGATGCGCCAATATCGGGAAAGCACGGTCTTCGTACGCAAAATCTTCAAAAATACTTTCAATAAAAAGATGTCTTGGTACTTCAGTTATTGCAGAAAGTACATTCTCATCCGAAATCCCAATCTTGTGTCTGAGATATTCAACCAAATTTTTTCTTTTCCCTTTATGTACAAACGAATCATGCATCATCAACAGTTATTAGATAGTGTAGCTACAAAAGTAAAAAAACAATCAATACTTATCAACCTAAAACCTATCATCTATTTCCTAATACCTAAAATTATTATCTTTACAAAAATTACAACGCTATGTTAAAAGCAGGTTTGGTAGGCGCCGGACATTTGGGAAAAATACATTTAAGACTTCTTAATCAGTCTGATAAATACGATTTCGTAGGCTTCCACGATAAAGATGTAGAAAACGGAAGAAAGCTAGAAGCTGAATTCGGATATAAATATTTTGAAAATTTTGATGAATTATTAGATCAGATTGAAATGTTGGATATTGTTACTCCAACACTTTATCATTACGATTACGCTCTGAAAGCTATCGAAAAAGGTCTTCATTTTTTCATTGAAAAACCTGTGACTCAAACTTTGGAACAGGCTGAAGAAATCCTTTCAAAATGTCGTGAAAACGGCATCAAAGCACAGGTTGGTCACGTTGAAAGATACAATCCTGCATTTATTGGAGCAAAAGATTATATTCAGAATCCGATGTTTATAGAAATTCACCGTTTGGCAGAATTTAATCCGCGTGGAACTGATGTTTCTGTAGTATTAGACCTAATGATCCACGATCTTGATATTTTGTTGAGCGTTGTAAGATCAAAAGTAAAAAACATTCATGCAAGTGGCGTTTGTGTCGTAAGCAAAACTCCGGATATTACCAATGCAAGAATTGAATTTGAAAACGGTTGTGTTGCCAACTTGACGACATCAAGAATTTCTATGAAAGCGATGAGAAAAAGTCGTTTTTTCCAGAAAGACGCTTATATTTCTGTTGATTTCTTAGAGAAAAAAGCTGAGGTAATCAGAATGAAAGATGCTCCTGAAAATCCTACTCCATTTGATATGATCATTGAAAATGCAGAAGGTGAGAAAAATCAGATCTTATTTGAATATCCAAATATTCAGGCGAATAATGCTATTTTGGATGAATTAAATTCTTTTGCAGATGCCATTTTAGAAGATAAAAATGTAGAAGTTTCTTTGGAAGACGGAACCGAAGCGTTGAAAGTAGCTTTAGAAATTATGAAATTGATCTCTTAATTTTTAATCAGATTACAATTTACATTTATCATTTTGATAATATAATTATAAAAACATTGCAAATCCCTTTTAGTTTCTGAAAGGGATTTTTTTATCACCAAGATTAAATTACAGACCTATTCTTTTCATTACATTATTCTGTAGATTCATTACATTTCAAAAAAAACAAGTTTTTACATCCGTTTATTCTTTAGAAATTTACACTCAAATAAATGACAATTGATTATGGGGAAATATAGAAATATTATTTTTTATGTAGCAACGATTATCTTTTTCTCAGCATTGATGTATTGGTTTTTTGTGGAAGGAAAAACCCTTGAAATAGGAGAAAATATTCCACCAAGCAAAGTTACCGGAAATACAATGTGGGAAAACTTCACCGATTCTTTTTTATCTAATCTGCATCATCCTTTAGCACTTTTACTGGCACAGATTGTTACCATTATTTTGGTTGCAAAATTATTTGGCTGGATTTGTGTGAAACTGAAACAGCCTTCCGTAATTGGAGAAATGATTGCAGGAATTGTTTTAGGACCTTCACTTTTCGGATTATATTTTCCTGAACTTTCAGCGTTTATTTTTCCGAAAGAATCATTAGGGAACTTGCAGTTTTTAAGTCAGATCGGTTTGATTCTCTTCATGTATATTGTAGGAATGGAGCTTGATTTAAGCGTTTTAAGAAAAAAAGCGCACGATGCAGTCGTAATCAGTCATGCAAGTATCATCATTCCTTTTGCATTGGGAGTTGGTCTGTCTTATTTTATTTATAAAGAATTTGCTCCGGAAGGAATTCAGTTCAGTTCCTTTGCTTTATTTATAGCGATTGCGATGAGTATTACCGCATTTCCGGTTCTCGCCAGAATTGTACAGGAAAGAAATTTACATAAAACAAAAATAGGAACCGTAGTTATTACCTGTGCTGCAGCCGATGATATTACAGCCTGGTGTATTTTAGCGGCCGTAATTGCAGTTGTAAAAGCAGGATCTTTTTCGGGATCAATTTTCGTGATCATCATGGCGATTGTTTATGTTTTCATCATGATCAAAGCAGTGAGACCATTCTTACACAGAATTGCAGAATCTCAGAAAGGAAAAGGTTTTATCAGCAAAGCATTGGTTGCCGTATTTTTCTTAATTCTTATTATTTCTTCGTACGCAACAGAAGTTATCGGGATCCATGCATTATTCGGCGCATTTATGGCAGGTGCAATTATGCCTGAAAATGTAAAATTCAGAAACTTATTCATCGAAAAAATAGAAGATGTTGCCTTGGTATTATTGCTTCCGCTTTTCTTTGTATTTACAGGTTTAAGAACACAAGTCGGATTATTAAATGATCCACACCTTTGGAAAATAGGCGGATTTATTATTCTTACAGCCGTTATCGGAAAATTTGTAGGAAGTGCATTGACCGCTAAATTTTTAAAACTAAGCTGGAAAGATAGCCTTACAATCGGTGCATTGATGAATACAAGAGGTTTAACCGAACTTATCGTTTTGAATATCGGTTACGACCTTGGAGTTTTAGGTCCCGAATTATTTACGATGTTGGTCATCATGGCGTTATTTACCACCTTTATGACCGGACCTTGTCTTGACATTATTAATTATTTCTTTAAAGGTAAAAAATCGTCACTGGAAGAAGAGGAACATGATGAAAACGATTCAAAATACAGAGTTCTTTTATCTTTTGAAACCCCAGAATCAGGAAGTATATTACTGAAACTTGCCGATAATCTTACGCATAAAATGAATGGTAATAAAAGTGTAACTGCAATGAATATCGCTCCTGTTGATGAATTGCATGCTTTTGATATCGATAATTTTGAGAAAGAACAGTTTAAAAACGTGATCGAAACTTCGCAGGAACTTCAGCTTGAGGTCACTACCCTTTTCAAAGCTTCCACAGATATTGAAAATGATCTGACAAATATTTCAAACAAAGGAAATTATGATCTTCTTTTGATTATGCTCGGAAAATCGATGTATGAAGGAAGTTTGCTTGGAAGACTTTTAGGTTTCACCACAAAAATTATTAATCCTGAAAAATTATTGAACACCGTAAAAGGAAAAAGCAATATTTTCAACAATTCACCATTCGACGATTCTACTTTGCAGATTTTAGATAACACCAATATTCCTGTCGGAGTTTTGGTAGACAGAGACTTTAATTCGGCAGACAGAGTATTCATTCCTATCTTTAATTTAAGTGATTTTTATTTGCTTGAATACGCAAAAAGATTGATTAACAATAACAATTCACAGATCATTATTCTCGATGTTGCAGGACAGATCAGAAACAATATTGAAGTGAAAGAACTCATCAGAAGCATCGAACAGGTTGCACCCAATCACATCACTTTATATAACGAAAAACAGATTGAAAAGGAGTTTTTACAGTCTCAGGATTTAATGTTAATCAGCAAAAAAAGCTGGAGAGGTTTGATAGATTCTAAAAGTCTTTGGTTGTCGGATATTCCTTCAACACTGATTATTTCAAATCCTTAATTAATAATTTTCATAAATTTAGATATTGATATTTTAAAAAAGACCGGAACTTGATGAGTTTCGGTCTTTTAAGTTTGCTTGATGAATTGGTATTTATATTACATTTGGACTTTAAAACTCTTTGTGCATTTAAAGCATTTTCCACATTTTTTTATATCTTTAAAAAGAGATGAATTTCACAAAGAAAAACACAAATTTACTTTAAGATCAAATATTTTTAATCCACTATGTACAAACTTTTCTTATTCTTTATTCTATTTCTATCTTTTACAAAAAACGAAGCTCAGGAATTATCAATTCCATTTGAAATTATAGAAGGATTTCCTATTGTTCATGTCTCCGTAGACGGAAAAAATCATCAATTTGTTTTTGATACTGGAGCATTTATGACATGCATAAACTCAGAAGTTTTCCTCAATCTTCCTGTTTCAAAAACTATTGAGAACATAGGAGGAATTGGCAGTGAAAGAAAATCAATCAATGCTGTGAATTTTTCTTTTAATTTTTCAAATCAAAACTACACTAACGAAGAAGTTCTTTATACCGATTTAAGTTCATTCTCAAAAATGAGTTGTACGAACTTAAAAATAAGTGGAATTATTGGACGAGATATAATGGAAAACTATATTGTTGAAATTAATCCTGACAATAAAAAAATTGTCTTTCATAGTCCTTCAATATTTAATGAAAATCATCTTATTGGTTTTACCAAAATTAAACTCCAAAAAACTCCCGCCCCATATCTGCCTATAACAATAGGAAAACAGAAACGTTATGTCCAGTTTGATACCGGAAGGAATGGAGGATTAAGTACCACAGATTTTAAACTAAATAAATATATAGAAAAAAAACAGCATATTTCATATCATACAAAGAGTAATAGCTATGGAATACACGGTGTGAATAATGATAAAGATTTACACTATAAAATATACAATGCGGAAATACAAATTGAAAGTCTTAATGTAACTAATCAGGTTTTTAAAACATCAAAAAATGATTTTAATAATATGGGATTTGATTTTAGCAAACAGTTTATTTCCTATTTAGATTTAAAAAATCACAAGCTTTTTATAAAACAGGTGAATCAGAATACTGAAAGTATTAATGATACAGCTCTGCATAATCTAGGATTTTCTGTCAATTATAATGTTGAGAAAGAAAAAAATATGATAACAATACTTTCTACAAGAGTCGAGAATTTGGTTCTAGGTGATACTTTGATAAGTATCAATGGTGAAACACCTCCAAAAAACAATTGTGAAATGTACTCTTTTCTAAGAAAATTTTTCGGTTCGAAACTGAAAATCGTTATAGAGCGGAATAACGAAACAAAAGAAATTGAAATAGAATCTGTTTAAATCCTATAAAACAAAATCCGAAGTATTATTCTTCGGATTTTTTATTTAAATCATTTTGTACGTATCGACTTAGAAAGAATTGCATTCTTTTTCATTAAAAAATCGGGCATCAAATCAGTCGGAAGATAAAAAGTACTTTCTCCTTTTGAATCCAGTTCATCTTTAATTCCGGGGTTCCATGAAAGCAGGTCATCCATTTTAATTTTTAATTCATTTGCAATAACAGTAAGATTAAATCCTGCATTAATTTCCGTTTCCGACAAAGCAATTTCCTGAGAATCTGTCTTTCTTGAATTCAGAAGAGATATCGTTCTTGCATCATTATAATTGGCTAAAACGGCAGGAAGCTCACCGGTTGCATAACATGCATTGAGATATTTTTTGACATGATTAATCGTTTCTGCAGGCAAATATTTAGAAAAAACATGATACTGCGTAGAATTGGCAGCCTGCATTGCTTTGGCAATATTCCCTTCTCCACAATTATAAGCAGCAACAACAGTTACCCAATTGTTGTATTTTTTGTATAAGTTTTTCAATGAAACGGCGGCTGTTTTTGTGCTTCTGTACAAATCATTTCTCCGATCTTCTGTTAATCCGTATTGATTGGCATGAGCTGTCATAAACTGCCAAACTCCTACAGCTCCTGCGTGTGAAGTGATGTTTCGATTGAAGTGGGATTCAATTAAAGCTAAATTTCTCAAATGTTTTGGTAAGCCTTTTTCAACCATAGAAAATTCAATAAAAGTAACAACTTCCTTGTTGGCTTCTATGATATTCTTGTATTTTCTCACGCTGCTTTCAGAAGTATCTGATGCTGCAAGAAACTGCGCATTCACAAAATGTGAACAACTAAGGAATGCAGCGCTTAAAATGATATTTTTGAAATTTGGTTTCATTTTTATGTGTTTCTAATATAGCCTGAAAATCATAACTATCTTTTGATTATTTCTAAAACCTGTTTAAAATTCATATTCTTAATTTTCTTCACTTAAATAAACATTGCTTATTCTTTATTTTAAAACATTAAATAATTAAGAAGTTCTTTAATAATCAATAAATTGATTTTGATTAAATTTTAAGTATCTGAACTGAAGTCTTAACTTCTTAATGTTAAATATTTGATGACAATTCAACAGCTTTTAATATTCTCGCAGACTAAACAGATTTTGCAGATTTTAATAAATCAGCTTGATTAGCTAAATCTGCGAGAGAATTTATTTTAAATTAAAATTTATACAGACTTCTGAAATCAATCTACTTTCCAGCTGATCTTTTCTTCTTCAGCGTTCCAGTCTACTGAAAGGTTTTGTCCGGATTTCACTTCTTCTCTTACAATCATTTTCGAGATTGGTCTCGCCAATTGCGATCTGATCACTCCTGAAATTTGTCTGGCTCCGTATTTACTGCTGAATCCGTTTAATGCTAAATTTTTCACAGCCTCATCACTAATTTTTAAACTCATTCCTAATCTCGTTAATGAATTATGAAGCGATTTTAACTGAATATTAAAAATTCTTTCAGCAATCGATTCTGTAATCGGTGCAAACGGAATAATTTCTGTAATTCTCGCCAAAAATTCAGGTCTGAATCTCCCGGAATTCGACATAATCTGCATTAATGAATTTGATTCAGGAACTTTTCCTTCTTCAAACTGTTTTACAATTTCTTCGCTTCCGATATTTGAAGTAAACAAAATCAAAGCATTACTGAAATCTCCTTCTTTTCCAAGCTTATCATGCACTTTTCCTTCGTCCATGATCTGTAAAAACACATCAAAAACTGAATGATGCGCTTTTTCAATTTCATCAAACAAAACTACAGTATAAGGTTGCTGTCTGATTTTATTCACCAACATTCCACCTTCTTCGTAACCAACGTAACCAGGAGGCGCGCCGTATAAAAGTGCTGCAGAATGTTCTTCTTTAAATTCTGACATATCAAAACGCACCATCGCTTTTTCATCGTTGAAAAGCAATTCTGCCATCGATTTTGCCAATTCTGTTTTTCCGGTTCCGGTTGGTCCCAAAAGGAAGAATGATCCAATGGGTTGTCCCGGTTTATTTAAACCGCTTCGGTTTTCAACAATAGCATCTGAAAGTATTTTCAAAGCGTGATCCTGACCAACAACTCTGTTCATCAGAAGACCTTCCATATTAAGCAATTTCTCTTTTTCCTGAGCCTGAATTTTACCGATTGGGATATTGGTTTTTGCTGCCATTACCGCCGCTAATTCCAGACGGTCTACTTTTTCTCTTTTTTTTGCCGCATGCTGTAAAAGTTCAGCATAGGTTTCTTCTATTATCTTTTGAATTGATTCTACCGGCATCGAATTATCGATTTGCGGTTGTTCACTTAAAGATCCCCACAAAATCGGACTGATTTTATCTCGCAATAAATTGTAATTCCATATCAATTCATCGGCTTTATCTTTATCATCAAAATATTCTTCATTCAAAATATTTTCATAGATTTCTTTCCAGCTTTCCAATTCTTTTTCAGAAAGTTCGTCAAGCATTTTTATTGCCGCCATTGTTCGGTCTAAAAGGTCAATTGCTGCATCTGGAAGTTTTTTACCTTTTGCATAACGTTTTGCCAAACGTACACATTCAGGAATTGCTGTTTTTTCAACTTCAATTCCGTGGTGTTTTTTATAACCGTCCAATAAAACATCGATCATTTTTACACATGTCTTTTCGTCCGGTTCAAGCACCGTTAAAACTTCAAAACGCCTGTTAAAAGCTTGTTCTGGTTCAATAATTTTTCTGTATTCTTCCTGAGTAGTCGCTCCGATAACAGTAATTTCACCTCTCGCCAATTCAGGTTTAAGGATATTTCCGATATTTCCGATGCTTCCTTTTGGATCTAAAAGCGTGTGAATTTCATCAATAAATAAAACTGCTTTTTCAATTTTCTTGCATTCGTTAATTACTTTTTTCAGACGGTCTTCAATTTCACCTTTATAAGAAGTTCCTGCCAATAAAGCTCCCGTATCGAGTTCTAACAAAGTAGCATTTTTAAGCATTTCAGGAACATTTCCTTTAATGATTTCTGTTGCAAAACCTTCTACTAAAGCAGTTTTTCCAACTCCCGGCTCACCTACGATAATTACATTGGGTTTGCTTCTTCGGCAAAGAATTTCCACCAACATTCTAAGCTCTTTATCCCTACCTATGATATTTTCTATTTCTCCGTTCCTCGCCTGTGCAGTTCGGTCTACACAATAACTTTTAATGGATGGAAAAGAAGAATCTGAAAAGTCTGAAGAACCTCCAAATAGAGATGAAATATCACCGTTTTCTGAAGTTACAAAAGGAGTATCTTTTCGGTATAAATTGAAAATTTCGTGCTCTCTTAAAGGAAGTGATTTTAACTGTTGTAATGTAAAAGCAACCTGCGGTTTTACAATCGCCGTAAGAATACAAATCGGAGTAATCTCATCTAAGCCCAGCTTCAAACGAATATCATCTGCTTCTTCCAAAATCTGATCTACAAACTCTCCTTCACCAACTTCTGCTGGAAGATGGGTGGTTTTCGGATAATCTTCAATTCGGACATCTGCCCATTCGTAAAAATATCCGGGATCTTTATCTATGGTTTTCAGAAACTCATTTAAGCCGATATCTTTATGCATTAAAGCCTGCAGAATATGCGGACCGCTATAAGTAGCGTTGTAATTTTCTCTGGCAATTGACTGTGCAATATGAAACAGCTGCTTTACTGTCTCGTTGGTAACAAGTACTCCCATTTATATTTTAATATTAATATTTTTGACATTTTTTTGGTATAACTAAAATAAGTTTTTTTTGTCAATCACTAAAATTAAATGATGTTTATTTACAATTGCAGGGATTTATTTTTATTTTGAAAAGAATATTTAACTTATTGATTAATCTCAATTTGGAAATTGGAAAATGATTGAAAGAGTTTTAAAATCATTAAACATAAAAAAACTTTTTTGACGCAAAGATTTATATTTAAACTTTACATTTTTAGAAGGCAAAGGCAAATAAATTTGCTTCGCAAAGTTTGGAAAAAATTATATATTTTTTTTCATTGATTCATTTTCGCATACTTTATTAAATGAATTATAACTGTTTCAAAATATTGCCATTTTATAAAAAACAAAGCCTTTCCGAATAAGAAAGGCTTTGTTTATATTTTCTAAAGATTAATCTCTATTTTTCAGAAGAATCCATCCGGATTTTAATTCTAATTTTTTACTCGCCGGGTTTTCCCATTGTACGCGATACCAATACGTTCCTGTTGGTAAATTAATTCCTTTTAGAGAACCATTCCATCGAGTGTTTGATTTATCAGCTTTAAATAATTCGGCGCCATATCTATCAAATATTGAAGCAGCAAAGTTTTTATATCCGATAATTCCATTAAAATCAATATAATCATTGGCTCCATCATTATTTGGAGTAATAGCATTATTTAAAACAAAAGTAAAGAACTCTAAAGAATTACCACATTTAGCACCTTGTTTTCTTACCATTAAATTATAACTCGTATTTTTTAATACATTGTAAAATATGTTTGAAGTCTGCCAATTTACACCACCATCAATAGAATATTCTAAAACTCCACCACTAGGGTTTGAAGCCGTAATGGTAAGCATTTCCTTATCGTAAACTACATTGGTAAATTGCGGAAGATCAGGATTAATGATCTGTGCGGTAAACAATCTAGAACAGGTACCGTTGCTGATTTCCACAGAATAAGATCCCGGAACATTCGTCGTGATTGTTTGTGTAGTAGCACCTGTATTCCATAAATAAGTATAATTTGGACCCGCACCGGCATCCAATATTGCTGGATCTCCGGCGCAAACGTAAACGTCTGCTAACGCAGAAACTATTGCAGGAACAACTTCAATGGTAATTTTTGCCGGTGTAGTTGATACACAACCATTTCCACCCAATGCAAAAACTTCGTATGTTGTAGTAACAGTAGGAGTTACAACTTGCGTATTTCCATTTCCGGGAAGACCTGTCCAGTTATAAGTAAACCCGCCACTTGCGGTTAAAGTTACAGATTCACCTGCACAAATTTTCCCTTTAGAAGCTGCTATAAACGCTGTTGGAGGTCCTACAATAATAGTAATTGTTGCCGGAGCTGCAGAAACACATCCATTTGCTCCTGTGGCAGTAACAGAATACGTTGTAGTAGTTGCTGGCGAAACAACTTGTGTATTTCCATTACCTGTTAAATTTGCCCAAGTATATGTTACTCCACCTGCAGCTGTAAGCATTACAGATTCACCCGGGCAAATCTGAGCTACAGAAGATGTTAAGGTAACTACAGGTAAAACTTTATCTTCAACAACATTTACTGTTGCTGTAAAAATACATGTTAGATTTCCTGGTTGAGTAACATTAGTCACTGTTAACGTATATGCTCCTCCTGCATTAACTACCGGGTTTAAAGTATTAGCTCCTGAAACAATATTTCCACCTGCGGTTGTCCACAAAATTGTTGATCCTGCAGGAACTGTAGATGCAGTTGCATTAAGCGTAATCTGAGGAACAGCACAAGTAATTGTTTGTGGAGCAGCTATTGTTAAATTGGTAACAGCTGTTGTCAATAACTGTAAAGTTACTACATAGCTACATCCTCCATTTTTAACTAATACATAAATCGTTTGGTTACCTGCACTTTGAAATGTTGTAGGAGCAGCAATCGTATTCCCATTTCCTGCGTTGGCATCTGCCTGAAGCACATAATAAGCAAAAGTTGCAGTTGCTACAGTGGTCATCTGTGGTTGTGCAGATGTTAAATCATAAGTGATATTTCCTTGCTGATAACATCTCAAAAGTGTTGCATTTTGTACTGTTATAGGTTGTGAAACCTCAATTGTTATTGTTGCAGGCGTTGTAGAAGTACATCCGTTTGCTCCTTGTGCAGTAACAGTGTAAGTTGTGGTTGTAGCTGGAGTTACTGTTTGTGTATTACCCGTCCCGGTAAGCCCAGTCCAAGTATAGGTAGTTCCACCTCCCGCAGTAAGTGTTACTGTTTCACCTGCACAAATCAAAATTTTACTTGCAGCAAGCGTTGTAGTTGGCGGAGTACTATTTCCTAAAACCGTCACATTAGCTGTACCTGTACAAATAACACTTCCTGGTTGATATGTATTTGTAATCGTTAAAGTATAAGTTCCAGCTGTATTAACTACCGGATTTAAAGTATTTGCGCCGGATACAATATTACCTCCGGTGGTTGTCCATGCAAAGGTAGAACCTGCAGGATAAACTGATGCAGAAGCATCAAGCGTTACCTGAGTATTGGTACAGGTTAAAGCTGTTGGTGTTGCAATAGTAGCTGTAATCTGTGGAGCTTTTATTAATTGAAGTTCCGCTACTTTAGAACAGAAACCATTTTTCACCAATACGTAAATAGTCTGGTTTCCTGCACTTGAAAAAGTAGTTGGAGTTGCTATCGTACTTGTATTTCCGGCATTTGCATCGGCCTGATTTACATAATATGAAAAAGTAGCTCCCGGAGTTGTACTAATCGTTGCTTGAGCCGATGTCAAATTAAAATTGACATTTCCTGGTCCGTAACAACTCGTCAATGTTGCGTTCTGAATTGTTGGAGAAGTTCCTCCAACAATCGTTACTGTAGCTGAACCTGGACATGAGCTACCCGGAAACATAACCTCAACTTTATAAACTCCAGGTTGTGTTGCGGTATAAGAAGCACTGGTTGCACCAGGAATCACAACATTGTTTAAATACCAAACGTAAGTTGCATTCGGAACCTGAGTAGATGCTGTAAAAGTCTGTGGAGCATTATCACAAACATTAATTGATGCAGGTAATTGTACTCCTCCCGCACCTAAAATCTGCACACCAATATCAAAAGAACCTGCTTCTAAAAATACCCCAGAATCATAAAGAGAATCCTGATAATCTGCCAAAACCATTTTAAAATGGTAAGTTTGTCCCGGTACCACAGTTGCTTTTGCGGTTAAAGGAACAGTTCTTCCATTAAAGTTAGTTTCAATATTAGAATAATTATATCCTGCAAAATAAGAAGCATTTAAAGCTCCACATATTAAATTGGAACCGTCAAATTCTGTTGCTGGTCTAATGTTTCTAACACTTACAGGACCTGCTCCACCAGGCAAAACTGCCAAATTAGTATAGGTAGGGTCACCATTTTTTTTGAGTAACAAAGCAAAACCATCTCCAATGTTACAAGGAAAATCGCTATCATATTCTTCAGTTGCAAATAAATATCTGAAAGTTACTTCAGTTGCGGTAGGTACAAAGTCAAACTCAATATAACTGGCATCTTTTAGAACAGTATTAGGTACAGATAAAGCAGTAGCTAAATCAACATCACCCTGTGTTGGCAAAACATCCTGAAGAAATGGTGCGATATAAGAGTTTCCTGCTTTTCGGGCTTGTCCTGTAGTAAGTACAATACCTCTTGAAAAAGGAAAATTGGTAGTTCCTTTATTAAAAAACCCCCAGCTTCTCGTTTGATCACCCACTGCAAGATTTGGAGAAACCACTACATTGGAAACATTCGCAGTAGAACACGCTGATCCACCTGCAATAAGTACATCTTTCACCAATTGTGTTATACTGTAAGATGATTCTGCGTAATTTGCTGTATTGACATCAATAAATGCTCCTGCTTTCATCGTGAGACTTGATGGCTTACTGGTACTTTTACTTATTTTTCTCTGTTGGGAAAAAGTAAAATTACCAAGAAGCATCAAAACAAGAAGCAAATAATGTAACCTACCATTTAACATTTTAAACTATTTTTAACAAAAATACTATTTTTTTTGATTAAAATTTAATCAAAAATCATTTACATTAGTTTTAACACAATTGCATAAAGTTCAGATTTTCAGTTTCATTCGTTAATAAAATAAAAAAAGACCGACAAAATCGGTCTTTTTAAATATCTTGGTTTAATATTATTCGAAATTCTTAAGTAAAATCCAGCCTGTTTTTACAGTAAGTTGCTTACTTGCAGGATCTTCAAATGTCACCTGGTACCAATAAGAAGCAGTCGGCAGTTTTTTACCCTGGAAATAACCATCCCAGAAAGGTCTTGTTTTTTCTGCTTTAAATACTACTTTGCCATATCGATCTGAAATTGACGCCTGGAATTTATTATAATCACTTATTCCTCTGAAATCAATCATATCATTTACATTATCTCCATTTGGAGTAATTACATTCTGCATGATAAAAGTAAAGTATTCTAAGCCTCCCATACAACTTGTCGTTTTTACTCGAACTCTGATAGAAATTATTTTATTGTTCGGAATATTATTAAATACATTAGAACCTTGCCAAGTTACTCCATTATCTACAGAATATTCAAGTACACCACCGCTCAAATTAGATGCAGTAACGATTAATGTACCGCTCTGGCTGTAATCTACATTCAAGATTTCCGGAACAAGCGCTTGTTTTACTTCTGTTGTATATCTTTTAGAACAAACTCCGTTGCTGATATCCACAAAATAAATTCCAGGAGTTTCTGCTACAATAGTCTGTGTAGTTGCACCTGTGCTCCAAGTGTAATTATAATTTGGTCCTGCTCCTGCATCTAAAGTAATTCTATCTCCCTGGCAAATAAATCCACCCGAAAGATTCGAAGTAATTGCAGGTACAACTTCCACTTTAACAGTTGCCGGCTGCAGTGATTTACAACCTTGAGCACCAATTGCATAAACTGTGTAAGTGGTAGTTTGTGTTGGTGAAAGTGTTTGTACAGCAGAAGTTACCGTAGAATTACTCCATTGATAAGTAACTCCTCCAGAAGCTGTTAAAGTAACAGACTCACCTAAACAAATCTTTAATTTTGTAGCAACAAGCTCAGCAACCGGAGTCGCTTCTTTACGCAACGTTAAAGTAACCAGCTTACTACAGAACCCTCCATTTGATACAACCACATGTAAAATCTGACCATCTGTTCCGTTATATGAAGCCAAATTCGCATCAGGAATAAAATTGGTATTTTGAGCCTGAGCATCTGCCTGATTTGTATAAAAACGAAAAACTGCTCCAGCTGTTGTACTAATCTGCGGTTTAGCATCATTTAAATTAAAATTGCTAACAGCAGGAGTTGTACAAATTTTTAAAATTGCGTTTTGTGCAACAGGAGTTGTACCCCCTACAATTGTTATTTTTGCTTCAACCGGGCAAGTATTTCCAGGAATTGTAACAACTACCGTAAAAACTCCCGGTGATGTAGCAACATAAGTAGCACTTGTTGCTCCCGGTATTAATACACCATCTTTATACCATTGATAAGTTGCTCCTGTAATCCCTGAAAGCTGAGCGACCAAAGTCTGAGGTGCATTATCGCACACATTCAAACTTGCAGGCAATGTAGCTCCAGTTCCATCAACAAGCTTTATTCCTATATCAAAAGATCCTCCTTCAAGAAATACTGCTGAGTCAAAAATAGTATCTCTAAAATCAGCCAAAACCATTTTAAAATGATAAGCCTGCCCAGGAACCACAGTTGCAATAGCAGTTAATGGCACTGTTCTTCCTTCAAAATTGGTTACTATATTAGAAGCTGAATTGTAACCTCCAAAATAAATTTCATTAGAAGGCCCGCATGTTAAAGGTGTACCATTTGCCTGATTAGCAGGATGTATATTAATCATATTCACAGGGCCAGCTCCACCAGGTAATACTGCAACATTTACATAAGGTCCACCTGAAACAGGTTTAATTAATAATGCAAATACATCTGCGAATTCACAAGGATAACCACTTGTATATTCTTCTGATGCGAAAAGATAGTTGAATTTTACTTGATTAGAATTCGGTACAAAATCAAATTCTAACATTACATTATCTTTATAATGATCGTTAGGATTAGTACTAGGATTAGGTACTGCTACTAAAAGATCCGCATCATCCATTCCTGCACCTGTAACTGTAGAATTTTGAGCAGATGCTACATTTCCGGTCTGTCTTGCATATCCTGTTGTTAAAACAATCCCATCTTTGAATGGAAAGTTTGTAGTCCCTCTGTGAAAGTACCCCCAAAACCTATCATTAAAAGTCTCCGATTGAGTGGGAGTAACTGTTACATTAGATACATTAGGTACCGAACAAGTAGTACCTCCACTAATTAAAACATTCTTAACAAGCTGCTCTACAGTGTAAGTAGAGGGCGCATATCCTGCAGCATTTACATCGATAAATACTCCTGCTTTTTTATTGGTTTCGTCGACTATATTTTTGGGCGGTTGTCTTTTTTGGGCAGAAATAGAAGCCGAAACAAGCAATACCGCAAAAAGAAAAAGATAATTTTTTAATCTATATTTTAACATTTTGTAATTGTTTGCCCAAAAATATCAAATTTTATTTATTTAAAACAAAAAAATCATCTTATTACTAATAACAATTCATTAATTTAAATAAATTTTAATTTAATTCTAATCTTAAAGCAAAAAAGACCAATCATACAGATCAGTCTTTTCATTCTATTTTTTTTGATTAAATTCAGATACAATTAATCTTTTTTAAGCTCATCAATTTTATGTTGAAGTTCGGCAATTTTATCTTTTAAAAATCGTATTTCATTTTTATTAGAGCTTACATTGCTTTTAAGAATTGCTTTTTTGGCTCTTTCGTTATGATCTTCATCATCTTCATCTTCGTTGATTTCTTCAATATCTTCCTGGATATCTTCGATGTCTTCACTAATTTCTTCGATATCTTCGCTAATTTCCTCAAGGTCTTCGCTGATTTCCTCGATATCTTCCTGAATATCTTCGATATCTTCACTAATTTCCTCAATATCTTCCTGAATATCTTCAATTTTTTCATGACTTTTATTAACAGACATCTGAATTAAAATTGAAAGATAAATGGCTTCTAATGACAAAACCGTTGTTAAAACAAGCAGCATTTTATCGACATCTACAATCCCAAAAACCGGTAATAAAAAAGAGGTAATAAAAAGTAAGGTATGAATAATGAGAGACGGTATAGAACCAATCCACGAGGTGATTCCATCTGCCATTCTCTCAAGAAATTCTATTTTTTCGTGTGGTGTTTTCATTATTTTTTGTTTAAAATAATTCTTTCGTTACGCCCAATCCAAACAGAGCAAAATCATATTTTGCGGGATCGTTTTCGTCAAATTTTCTAATAACTAAATCTAATTCCTCAACGGTTTTCCAATCATTCTGCGTTCTTGAAATCAAACCTAATTTTCTGGATATATTTCCGGTATGCACATCCAAAGGAATTGATAAAAACTTCTGATCAATATTTTCCCAGATTCCAAAATCTACGCCACGATTATCTTTTCTGGTCATCCATCGCAAAAACATAATGATCCTTTTTGAAGATGAATTTTTATACGGTGAACTTACATGTTTATGCGTTCTGTGCTTTTCAATCCCTAAAAACTTTTGTCTGAATCTTTCTATCGAGTGATAAAAATTATATTCTTCATCATTAAGTAAAAACAGATTTTCAAGACTTTCATTTTCTTTATAAATTTCATGAAACTGTTTAATAAAATAAGCAAAATCTTCTCCGTTAAAAGTTCGGTGAATGCTTTTGTCTTTAATATAGTCTAAATCCTTTTCAGAATAATTCATCACAAAATCATAAGGAGAATTTCCCATGATATCAAGAATCTTTTCAGCAGATTTAATAATCGATTTTCTGTTTCCCCAAGAAATTGTTGCCGACAAAAAACCAGCAATTTCAACATCTTGTTTCAGCGAAAAACGGTGCGGAATCTGAACCGGATCATCCTGAATAAATTCAAGATTATTGTAAATATCCGCTTTCTCATCAAGAAAATCTTTTAATTCTAAAAAATTCATAACTCTTTTAAATTTTCACACATTCCAAAGCTTTTGGAAGATAAGAATTTGGAAAAACAGTTCTCGCTTCATCTGTAAAGACCGTTAAATCGCCATATCGATTAGAAAAATGTCCTAAAATCAATTTTTCAACTTCAGCTTTTTTGGCAATCGTTGCTGCTTCCAAAGCTGTTGTATGACCTGTATAATCTGCCATTTCTTTCAGATCGTGCAAAAATGTAGACTCATGGTACAAAACCGTTACATTTTTAATAATCGGAATCACAGATTCCAAATATCTTGTATCGCTGCAAAAGGCATAAGAAACCGATGGAGCCGGAGTTGTTGTTAGAACTTCATTTTTAAGAATGTATCCGTCACTCAAAACAAAATCTTTTCCCGCTTTCAAATTATGATAATCACAAGTTTCGATTTCAGAATATTTTGAGACCTCTTCCATATTAATGTGTCGGTCTTTTGGTTTTTCTTTAAACAGATATCCGTTACAGTAAATCCTGTGATCCAGAGGAATAGTAAATACTTCTACCCTATTATCTTCATAGATTTTTTCTGAATAATCTTTGTCCAGTTCATGATATACAACCTCAAAACCTCGGTGCGTTTCAGTAATCGTAAAAATAGTGTCCAGCATTTTTTTGATTCCTTTCGGCCCGTAAACATGCAACGGAGTTTCTCTTCCCAAAAGTCGGAAAGATGCTATTAAACCGGGCAAACCAAAACAGTGATCACCATGAAGATGTGATATAAAAATATGATTGATTTTTGAAAATCTTGCCTTTGCTTTTCTCAGCTGCACCTGTGTTCCTTCGCCACAATCAATCAAAAAACATCTTTCTTCCATTTCCAGAAGCTGAGCTGTAGGTGAAGTATTAATCGTAGGTATTGCCGAGTTAAAGCCTAATATCGTTAAATAAGTACTCAAATCAATAGTTTATTAAAGCAAATGTACAACAAAAGGTTGAGGTTGAAAATGAGGTTGAGGTTGAGTCTAAGTTTTAAAATCAATTTAAAATAAAGTTCTTTTAAAATTCAAAGTTTTTGCAACCTTAACCTTAACCTTAACCTTAACCTTAACCTTAACCTTAACCTTAACCTAATCTTTCAAAAAATCAAGAAACAAATCTAATGCCTGTTTTCTATGACTGATTTTGTTTTTGTCTTCAGGATTCATCTCTGCAAAAGTGATTCCATAGCCTTCTGGAACGAAAATAGGATCGTAACCAAAACCTTGGTGACCTTTGTTTTCTGTCAATAAATTTCCGTGAACTCTTCCGTCAAAATATTGAGCACCGTTTGCATCATAATAACATAATACCGTGATGAAATAAGCTTTTCTGTTTTCAACATTTTCCATTTCGCTTAAAACTTTTTCGATGTTTTTAGCAAAATCGTGATCTCCTGCATATCTTGCCGAAAAAATTCCGGGTCTTCCGTCTAAAGACTCTACTACCAAACCGCTGTCGTCACCCAAACTTGGAATGCCTGTTTTTTCGAAGCAATATTTCGCTTTAATCAAAGCATTGGCGTTGAAAGAGTCTCCGTCTTCAATGATTTCGTCGTGAATATCATAATCGGTAAGACTTTTTACGGTAAAATCATTTCCTAAAATCTGTTGAATTTCTTCTTTTTTATGGAGGTTGTGTGTAGCAACTAATATTTCCATTTTTAATTTTTTATATGTTTATTTAAATACAAAATTCACAAATATTATTCGCAAATCCACAAGATTATTGTTGTGTAACTTGAAAGAATATTCGTATGATTTGTATTTTTAAATTGAATTTAAATTTCAGAGTAACGCACTTTATTTCTAAATGTAAATAGGTAGAAAAATACAGAAAACAATACAATTCCGATTGCCAGAATCATCCATTCCTGTATTTCAAAAGCTTCTGCAAAGCTTTCTTTTTTAGTATAAAATATCAAGATTGCTGAGCAAAGATTATTAAAACCATGCAAAAGCATTGGTAAAAGCAGTGATTTTGTTTTATAATAAACCAATCCTAAGACCGTTCCCAACAAAGTTGCTCCAACAAACTGCCACGGATTTCCGTGTATCAAACCAAAAAGAACACTTGCTAAAAGTATTGCCTTCCATGGCTTAACTCCGTTATTGATCATTCCTTTCTGGATGATTCCGCGGAAAATAATTTCTTCAAAAATAGGTGCCATAATCACGGCAGTAATGACCATGACTACAGGATCATCGGTAAGCCCCGCCAACAGGTTTTCAAAAAACTCATAAAAATCTCCGAAAAAAGGTCCGGTTGTAGGAATTTGAGAAGTGATAAACTCACCGACAAACATCATTCCGAGCATCATCGGAAAAATCAGGAGGTAGGTAGAAAAATTCGTGGGCGAAAAATTAAAATTCAATTTCTTTCCCGTTTTCTGGCGTACTATTAAAAAATCGAAAGCCCAAATAATCAAACAGAAAACGACAGCATTGGCAAACATCATAAACCAAGGCTTCTGCATAAAATCTAATTTAAAAATAAATTTCCCTGCAAGTCCTACAAAACCTACCAACAAACTTCCAAAAATATATCCTGCCAATAGGATGAGACCTCCAATCCAGTCGAAAATATATTTCGGATATTTTGAGTTTTCCATGTACTGATGATTTTTTTAAGAGAAACAAAGATAATTGAAATTATATGAAATGAAAACCGATATAAGACTTCTGACATTCTTCCAGTATGACAAATCTTATCTTTTTTTTAACCTTTGAGACCAAATGTGAAAAATAATATCGCTGTATCTTTGCAACTTAATTTTTTTCGTCACATGGACAGTTCAATAAATCCACCCAAAAACATCAATCTTAAACTTATTTCTTATGTATCTTTTACTTTTGTAGGATATTTTATTATCGGTTTATCACTTTCGGTTTTGCCGATTTTCATCACCAAAAGTTTAGGATATAGCCTTTTAATTGCAGGAATGGTAATTAGTTTGCAATATATTTCTACATTTTTCTTGAGAGCATATTCCGGAAAAATTATTGATGGAAAAGGCCCGAAACCAGCAGTTTTATTTAGTATGATTGGTTTTTCTTTAACCGGAATTTTTCTAATTCTCGCTTATTATTTTAAATTTTCTCCGATTTTAAGTCTTAGTTTTTTAATCATTACCCGTCTTTTAACAGGTTGTGCAGAAGGTATGGTTGGAGCAAGCCCGATCAACTGGGCGATTATGGATTTAGGCGAAAAACATACCGCAAAAATCATTTCCTACAACGGTGTTGCCTGTTACGGAGCTTTGGCAATCGGAGCTTCTTTAGGGATTGTAATCGAGCATGCATACAGTTTGTATGGCATTGGAATTCTCTCTATCATCTTAGGAATTCTCGGATTTTTCTTTGCTAAAACTAAAGAAAACAAAACCAACCTCAACCCACAAGAAAATCAATCTTTCTGGAAAGTTCTTGGGAAAGTTGCTCCTTTTGGAGTTTGTCTGGCTTTAGGAGGAATCGGTTTCGCAAGTATTTCTACATTTATCACGTTATATTACAATTATTTTCATTGGAATAATGGTGCTTTGTGTTTAAGTATTTTCGGAGGATTATTTGTAGCCGGAAGATTGATTTTCAGCAATGTTATCAATAATTATGGCGGAATAAAAGTTGCCATTGCCTGTCTTTTTGTAGAAACCATCGGACTTTTAATTATTGCTTTTGCAACCAACGCTCAAATGGCTTTGGTTGGAGCCGGTGTTACAGGATTAGGATTTTCGCTAATATTTCCTGCGCTTGGCGTTGTTGCTATCAAGAGTGTTTCACCATCAAGCCAAGGTTCTGCTTTGGCGGGTTACGGACTTTTCATTGATATTTCTTTAGGTGTTGCAGGTCCTATAATTGGAAGTGTTGCCGATTTTTTCGGAATGCAGTTTATCTTTCCGTTCAGTGCGGCAATGGTTTTTATTGGTTTAGGACTAGCTTATTTTCTGAAGAAAAAATCAAACTTAAAAAAATTGAATGAGGCTTAAATTTAAACTGAATTGGGTTTAAATAAGATTACTTTTTTGCTGTATAAACAAAGCAACCGGCTTCACTTGGATGGTCTAAAACCAAATCTTCAGGATTTTCATTTTTTAAAGTCATTAAAATCATAAAATCTCCTGCAGCTCCCATGATAAAGAAAATCCCAAAGCACAAAAGATAAAAATTGCCCGTAATGATTGCCCAAACTGAAGGTATAAAACCCAGAATAATTGCAGGCATTATAACTCCTATTCTATAATATTTTAGCTTTAAGGGTTCTTTGCAATGACAATAAGGGGTAAGATATTGCTTCATAAAACCAAATTTTATTGATTTAAAACCGTTTTTACAAAAAGGTAAAAAAGTAAGCCCGTGAATAAGCTCATGCAAAACAATTCCCAAAACGATAAAAAATAATGGAATAAATCCACTTAAAAAAGTATATTTTTCTATAAGTCTCTTAAAAGTTGAACTCAGATGCTCGAAACTAAACTGGTATTGCCAAAGAAAAATATAGGGAATTAGAAACACAACACACGAATACAACAATATTTTCAGTGAATAAATATTTGCTTTCTTTAAATCAATTGTCAGTTTTTTCTCAGTGTAATTTTCCATCAATCAAACATTTCAGGTTTAAAAATAATTAAATTAAACAAGAAAGGCTGCAAAAAAAATTGCAGCCTTCTCTATTCTTAATTAAGACTTATTATTGTCCCATCATTTCTCTGATACGTTCCTGCATCAATTCCTGATCTGAAAGTGCATCCCATCCGAAAACAGCAATCATCACAATATTTAAAACAAGATAAAGTGCGCTAAGGATCAAACCAATAATACAAAGAATTCTTCCGGTATTAAGGTTGTTGTAATCAGAATATAAAGTTGGATTACTTTGGTACAATGCATTGTCTTTTTTGTAAAGTACAAGTCCGATAATTCCGGCAATTAGCCCCAAAACACCGTAACAACAGCATCCGACGATAGAAACAATTCCTAAAACAAGTACTGCCGTAGCATTAGGTAATTTTTGTTGATTCATAATTTGTTTTTTTAATGTTTAGTTTAAATGAATAATAAAATGTTTATAAAAGTAAGAAAAAACCATGATCAGTGAATTAATTATTGCTAAAAAAATCAAAATCTGTCCATAATTTCTTTTTTTGTCGATAAAATTGATGCCAACAAAGCAGAAAAACAGCAATAAAGTATAAACTGCCGGAAACATTTGAAAGGCCTCAGAAAACTTTCCCTGAAAAACCATCAAAATTGCCCGCTGACTTCCACATCCGAAACACTCAATTCCCAAAAACTTTTTGCTGGGACAAGGAAGCATAAAATCTTCTATATGCATTGCTGTCTTTTAAATTCGCTCCTAAAATTAAGAAGAAATTTTCGCTCTAAGGTACTGATGAGGAAAAAAAGATTCTTCTTTCATTTCAAAAGAACCCTGAACTGCCAAATAAGGATTTCGTAAAATCTCTCGTGCTACAAATATTAAATCGGCTTCATTGTTTTGTAAAATTTCCTCTGCCTGTTCGGGGTTCGTAATCAAACCTACTGCTCCTGTTTTCACATTTGCCTGATTTTTTACAGCCGAAGAAAATGGAACTTGATACCCATCAAAAACAGAAATTTTTGCGCCATGAATATTTCCACCACTCGAAACATCTATCAAATCGACATGATGATCTTTTAAAATTTTTGCCAATTCTACACTATCATCAATATCCCAACCGTTTTCAGCATATTCTGTTCCTGAAATCCTTACAAATAGCGCTACATTTTCATTGAGTTCTTCGTTGACTGCATCTACAATTTCCAGTAAAAATCTTATTCTGTTTTCAAAACTTCCACCGTACTCGTCTGTTCTCACATTAGAAAGCGGTGATAAAAACTGATGAATCAGATAACCATGCGCTCCGTGTATTTCAACAACATCAAAACCTGCTTTTACTGCTCTTTTCACAGCATTTTTAAAATTTTGAACCTGTTCTTTTATTTCTTCTAAAGTCAAAACGTGTGGAATTCTTTCTGTCGGATGATACGGAATCGCACTCGGTGCAAGCGTTTCCCAACCTTCCTCCAAAGAGATTTGTTTATTTTCCCATGTAGAACCTTTTCTTCCAGCATGAGCAATCTGAATTCCTATTTTGCTTTCTGAATTTTTATGGACGAATTCTACAATTTTCTGAAGTTCTGCAGCTTGTTCGTCATTCCAAATTCCCATGCAGTGATTGGTAATTCTTCCTTTCGGTTCTACCCCGCTCGCTTCAACGATGAGAAGTCCGGTTCCGCCTTGAGCACGACTTCCGTAATGCACAAAATGAAAATCATTGGCAACCCCATTTTCTGAGGAATACATACACATTGGAGACATTACCCAACGGTTTTTAAACTCTACATTTCTAAATTTTATAGGAGAATATAACATTGAATTATTTTTAAAGAATTAAAAATACAAAATCTGGCAAGATTATAACGTATTGCCCACGTCACTAAAAAGGTTTACTTTTATGCCCCTTTTTTACGGAGACAAAAAATGAAAAAAGATATAAAAATCGATTACGAACATTTCAAAGGCAGGAACGAACTTTCAGAAGTAGAAAACAGCCTTTTTGAAAAAGCAATTCAGGCGAGAGAAAACGCTTATGCACCCTACTCTAACTTTTTTGTAGGTTGTGCCGTTTTGTTGGAGAATGGTGAAATTTTCTCAGGAAACAATCAGGAAAATGCAGCTTTTCCTTCCGGGCTTTGTGCAGAAAGAACTGCTCTTTTTTGGATTGGAGCAAATTTCCCAGATCAAAAAATTAAAAAGATCTTTATTGTGGGCGGACCAAAAGAATTTTCAGAGAAAAACCCACCAATTCCGCCATGTGGAGCTTGCCGACAAAGTATTATAGAATACGAAACAAAGCAAAACGAAAATATCGAACTTTATTTTTCTAACTTAAATGATGAGGTTATAAAAGTAACTTCTATAAAAGATTTGCTTCCATTTTATTTTGATGGAACATTTTTGTAGAAACTTTCCACGGATTACACAAATTAGCACAGATTATTGAAAATATAATCTGTGTTTTTTTATCATAAAGAAACCACTGAAAAAGAAATATAAAGAATGTGAAACTGTTATTTTCTTAACTTTTGGAAATAGTAAAGTCTAAAAACATTTTGTTTCTTTTACGGTGAAAATCTTCTAATTTAAATCAATTGTAAGGTTTTACTTTAGCTTTAATAAAATTTAATCTTTCTTTTCAAAAAAACTATATTTGCAAAAATTTTGGTTTCCAAGAGATTGGAACTAAGAGGGAATTGGGTGAAACTCCCAAGCTGTCCCCGCAACTGTAAATCGCATAATCAATTTCTACAAAAAACCACTGCCAAAACGGGAAGGTGTAGCAAAGCGAAAGTCAGGAGACCTGCCGGAATTTTAATATTAATAATAGAATTGCTTTCGGAGGAAAGGCAGATATGATATGATTTTAAAAAGAGCATTAACCCTACTTTCAGTGTCTTCTTGCCTGACAATTTATTACAGTCAGGAAAAAAATATTGACACCGTATTTGTATTCGACAACCAAATGAAAAAGGTAAAACTTTTTCATTCTTTGACGACATTATCTCCTGCAGATATTCAAAAAAATTCTTCGAATCTTTCTGAGGTTTTACGATTTCAGTCGCCTGTTTATATTAAAGAAAATGGTCGTGGAGCTGTTTCTTCACCTTCATTTCGGGGAACAACAGCACAACAGACTGCTTTTGTCTGGAACGGAATCAATATCAATTCTCAGTTTTTGGGACAGGGTGACATTAATAATATTGCAGTTTTCGGATATGATCAGGTTGAAATAAAATCTGGTGGCGGAAGTGTTATTTACGGAAGTGGTGCGATTGGAGGAAGTATCCATTTAAATAATGAATTAAGTTTTAACCAAGGCTTTAAAGGAGTACTTAACTCTGAAGTTGCTTCGTTTGGAACTTATAATAATTTTTTGAAAGCAGCTTATAGTAACGATAAATTCAGCTTTAAAGTTTCAGGAAATTATTTGATCAGCCAAAATGATTATGAAGTTCCCGAAAAAAATAATTATATCAACAGAAACGCAAAGTTTTACAATACAACTTTCAATATAGGTACAGCATATAAGATTGCAAAAAACCAGACGATTTCCTGGCAAAGTCAGTTTTATGATGCGACCCAGAACTACAGGATCCTTGCAGAAAATGTGGATAAAACCAGCTACAAAGCACAAACTTTTAGAAGTTTAGTCTCTTGGGATATTGACAAATCTAAATTTTCTAACAGCTTAAAAGCGGCTTACACAGAAGATAATTTCAAATATTTCGGAATTTATAATGCTCCTTTTACAAGTGGTGGAATTAATAAGAATTACATTTTTAAAAATGATTTCAATTATTTCATTATTCCTAAACTGAATATCAACGTCATTGGAGAATTTCAACAAAATCAAGGAGAAGGTCTAGGAACTTCAGAGCTAAAAGATGTCAGTAGAAATGTGGGTTCAGTTGCAGGTTTATTAAGATACTTTGCAACACCAAATCTTCGTTTTGAAGCTGGAATCAAACAGAATTTTGTAGAAGACATAAGCTCGCCTCTTCTCTACTCTTTCTCAGGAAAATGGAAAGCCAATAATTGGTATCAGGTTAATTTAAATTTATCAAAAAACTTCAGATTCCCTTCATTTAATGACTTATATTGGGAACCAGGAGGAAATCTTAATTTGAAATCGGAAACTTCGATTCAGGCAGATTTAAATCAGGAATTTAGCCTAAATGGGTTTAAACTAAGTATCTCTCCTTATTATATTAAAATAGACAATATGATTCGTTGGCTTCCGACTGCATTTGGCTATTGGGCAGCATTTAATACTGAGAAAGTAGAATCTTACGGTTTAGAATCTCAGCTTAGTTATCAAAAAAACTTTAATGAAAATCATTCTCTAAAGCTAATTGCCGGCTATGTTTACACAAAATCTGTTGATCTGGAAAATCAAAAACAGCTGATGTATGTTCCGCTGCATAAGTTTACTTCGAATGTAGATTATCAGTATAAATTTTTGAATTTTTTTGCGCAGGGAATGTTTAACGGATTAACCTACACAACTTCTGATGAAAGCAAAAAATATGCGATTTACCCATATTTTGTAATGAATGCGGGAATTTCTGCCACGATTTTAAAAAAATATACTTTAGGATTTAAGGTTAACAATATTACAGATACTGTTTATGAAACGGTGGAATATTATCCTTTACCTAAAAGAAATTACAGTATTAACGCAACAATAAATTTTTAAATCAATAATATTATGAAATTAAACAGACTATTACAGTTTATTTTTGGATTCGTTCTTTTATTTTCGATTTCGTGTACATCAGATTACGAAGAAGTTATCCCGGAAATAACCTATCAAAACGGACTTTTCATTACTAATGAAGGTAAATTCCAAACTCCGAATGCAGACGTTACTTTTATCACAAAAGATTTAAGCTTAATGCAGAATGAGATCTATAAAGCAAAGAATAACAAAGAAAACCTTGGTGATGTACTTCAAACAATGGTTCTAAATGGAGATAAAGCTTATCTTTTGCTTAATAATTCTAATAAAATTACAGTTGTTGATCGTGTTACGTTTAAAAAAACAGGAGAAATTACAGCTCAGCTAAATAGTCCTCGTTATATGGCGATTGCAAACGGAAATCTTTACGTTTCAAATGACAAGTATGGAGGAGAAAAATATGTAAATGTTTATAAATTATCTGACAATTCTTTTGTAAAGAAAATTGATTTTGCTTCAACAAGTACGGTTGAAAACGTTGTAGAAGCAGGAGGAACAATCTTCGTACAAAATGCTTCTTACGGATTTGGAAATACAGTTACAAAAATTAACACGACAACCAACACGATTGATGGAGCTGCAATCCCGGTTCCAAACGGAAATATTACCAAAACAATTTCATCTAACGGAAATGTTTACGTCATTGCAGGAACTGCAACAGACTCTTATATCTACCAAATTTCATCTGCAGGAGCTATAACAAAAACCACTACACTTACCGGTATTGGAAACGGTAGAAATTTACAGGTTGATGGCGGAAGATATTATTTCAGCTCTTTGAATAAAATTTATTCTATGGATGTAAACTCTACTACAGTTCCAAGTCCGCTTTTCAGTACTGCTGAAACTGATCCAAACTTTGCTGTTTACGGATTTAGCGTTATTGACGGAAGAATATTTGTATCGGATGTGAAAAAATTCACTGCAGCTAGCGAAATTACAGTTTACACTACAGCAGGAACACCAATTACCAAATTCACCGCAGGAATAGGAGCTACTTCAGTTTATAAAAACTATTAATCTCTTATTTTTCAAAAATAAAAAATGCGGTTTCTTTTGAAATCGCATTTTTTATTTTATTTTGTTAGGTTTTAAGCTAATGTTAATCCTAGTTTCTCTGCTTCTGTAATTACAAAACTTTTCGCTTCTTCACGATCGTTTCCAATTTCACCTTCCAGAATCGCTTCTTTTACTTTTTCTTTTAAAATTCCAATTTCTCGGCCTGGTTTCAGGTTAAACATTTCCATAATCTCTTCTCCTGAAATCGGTGGTTGAAAATTTCTTACCTGATCTTTTTCCTCAACTTCTTTTATTTTGACAGCAACATATTGAAAATTCTTTTTAAACTTTTCCTGTTTTCTAGAATTTTTGGTCGTGATATCTGCTTTACAAAGTGTGAACAAATCTTCCATATCTTCTCCTGCATCAAATAAAAGCCTTCTCAGTGCAGAATCTGAAGCGTCATCGGTAATTAATGCAATTGGACGAGATGAAAGTTTTACCATTTTCTGAACGTATTTCATATCTGCATTCAATGGTAATTTCAGTTTTTGAAAAAGTGTTTTTACCATTTTTGAACCTAAAAACTCATGCCCGTGAAAAGTCCAGCCTGTTCCTTCTACGAATTTTTTTGTGGGAGCTTTTCCAATATCGTGAAGTAAAGCAGCCCAACGAAGCCAAAGATTATCTGTGTTCTCAGAAATATTATCAACTACTTCTAAAGTGTGATAAAAATTATCTTTATGGGTTTGCCCTTCTACTTCTTCTACACCTTTCAGGTCGATCAATTCGGGAATAATGAGCTTCATTAAGCCCGTTTCTTCCATCAATCTTAAACCAATTGATGGTTTCTTTGACAACATGATCTTATTAAACTCAACCATGATCCTTTCCATAGAAACGATCTTGATCCTTTCTGCCTCCTGCTTTATTGCATTTAAAGAATTTTCTTCGATCGTAAAACTTAAAGTTGATGCAAAACGCACCGCTCTCATCATTCTCAACGGATCATCAGAATACGTTTGAGCAGGCTCTAAAGGAGTTCTCAAAATTCCCTTTTCAAGATCACCAATTCCATCAAAAGGATCGATTAATTCACCAAAATTATCTTTATTTAAAGAAATCGCCATTGCATTGATGGTAAAATCTCTTCTTTTCTGATCATCTTCAATGGTTCCTCCTTCTACTTCCGGTTTACGACTATTTTCAGTGTAGCTTTCTTTTCTTGCTCCAACAAATTCCAATTCAAAATCTTTGTATCTGATCATCGCAGTTCCGTAGGTTTTAAAAACCGAAACTTTCATTTTAGGATCAATTTCTTTTCCTACATTTTGGGCAAGCTCAATTCCGCTTTGTTCGGTCACAAAATCAATATCGGTAGATGCTTTTCTTTTCATTAAAAGATCGCGCACAAAACCACCCACGATGTACACAGACTGATTGTTTGCCGCTGCAACTTCAGAAATAATTTTGAAAAGTTTTAAATTTTGATTTTGATTGAGGTTGATGAACATTTTTTTTAAAGATGTTAGATTTTAGATTTCAGATATTAGACTTACAATTACTTTAGAATTATTGATCTTTATCTAATGTAAAACCACTAAGAGATCAGATTTTAAGCTAATAATTTTCCGACTTCTTAATGGTTAAATAATTTTTGCAAAGATAATTAAAATCTTTTCTTTTATTCGCGAAGAACTTTTATTCTGTTGTCACCCCAGATTTTTATTACAGAAGAACCTGAATATTGCGAAACTTTTTCACGGTCTTCTTCCACCGAAAAATCTACCAGATCAATAATTTCTTTTGAAATATCAGAGAATTTTAACGGACTTTTGTCTCCACTGAAATTAGCTGAAGTTGAAACTAAAGGTTTGTTTAATTTAGTAATTAGCTTTTTACAAAAATCATTTTTCACCAAACGAATTCCTATGCTTCCGTCTTCTGCCAATAATTCTTTCGGTAAACCTTTTGGGTTTTCGTAAACTATCGTTACTGGTTTTTCGCTCAAATCGATAATTTCCCACGCCATTTCCGGAACGTCGACCAAATCCTGCAATCTTTTTTCAGATTCCACCAAAATAATCATCGATTTATTTTTTTCACGCTTCTTGATATCGAAAATTTTGTTGATAGCGTCTATGTTGGTTGCGTCACAACCGATTCCCCAGATGGTGTCTGTTGGATATAAAATTGTTCCGCCGGATTTTAGTATGTTGATGATGTTTTCCATTTTATTTGTTATTGCGAGGAGCAGGGCGACGAAGTAATCTCAAAAAGGATTCATAATATCCTTAATGTCTTCAGTCAAATCTCTCCATTCGGGATTAATTGAGTTTATTAAATCTATTTTTTTCTGTCTTGAGCCTGCCTTAATTTGTTTTTCTCTAAAAATCGCGTCGCCGATTTCTTGAAAAGATTCCCAATAGACAAGTTTACATACATTATATTTTGATGTAAAACTTAATTCAAAAAACTTTTCTTTATGCTGCTGAATTCTTTTTGGAAGATTAGATGTCACACCAGTATAAAGAACAGTATTGTTTTCATTGGTCATAATATAGATAAATCCGGCTTTCATATGTGTATTTTAAAATTATGAGATTGCTTCGTCGCTTCGCTCCTCGCAATGACAATAAAATTAAAAAAATTACAAGTTCGGTAAATATCTTTCCTCAATCATATTCAAATGATGAATATTGTGTCCAACGATCAATTTTCCGATAGTTTCTGTAGAAATTTGATTTCCATTGGCAGTTCCGATACTATTTAAGGTTGAAGAATTCATTGTCTCCAATAAAATCTGAGAAGATTGTCTCACCAATTGATATTCCTCTAACAAAGAATCTAAGCTTCTTTCGTTCGCAAAAGAGTTTTGGGCATATAATTCTTCATCAAAACCGGGCAAATTCTTTTCTTCACCTCTTGCAATAGCCAGAGTTCTGTATTGAAAAACCCTTTCCGTATCAGATAAATGAAGAAGCACTTCTTTCAACGTCCATTTTCCTTCTGCATAAGCAAATTTCGATTGCTCTTCAGTTAAAAATGAAAATAAAGAAACAGTTTTTTCACCTATAGCTTTCAATTCTTCCAGCCAGTTTTCAGATGGAATTAAATCTAAATATCGTTGAATATATTTTTGAAAATCAGTCATAATTTTAAAAATTTAACAATTTAGCAGTCTAACAATGTAACAATCATTGGTAAACTGCTAAATTGATACATTATTACATTAAATTTTATTTGTCCATTCATAGAAATTTACTTCGTCGTAAATTTCAAATCCGCAACTTGGGTAAAGTTGGTTTCCGATATTGTTTGATTTTCCTGTTTCGAGGAGAATTCCGGAAGCATCGGTAGATATTGCTAATTGTTTAGCTTCTTCAATTAACTTCTTAGAAAAGCCTTTTCCTCTGTAATTTTTATTGACATACAAATCATTCAACAGCCAATAACGCTTCATTCTTGTGGATGAAAATAGTGGATACAACTGAACGAAACCTGTCAATTTCCCTTCACTTTCAGCAACAAAAATTTCGGAATCTTTGTTTTCTATTCTTTGTTTTAAAAAGTTTTCTGCAGCAGAAATATCAGATTCTTTATGGTAAAAAACTCTGTATTGATCAAACAATTCGGCTAATTGAGGTAAATCCTGAATCGTAGCTTTTCTTGTATTTTCCATGTTAAATTTGATTAAAAATAAACATCCGCTTTATAACGGATGTTCAAGTTTATTTATTTTAAGAAAAAGCTTTTTCTAAATCTGCAATAAGATCTTCCGCATCTTCGATTCCAACGCTTAAACGAACTAGATCATCGGTAATACCCAATTCAGCACGTTTTTCAGCAGGAATTGAAGCGTGAGTCATCAAAGCAGGGTGATTTGCCAAAGACTCTACTCCACCCAAAGATTCAGCCAATGTGAAAACTCTTACTTTTTCTAAGAATTTGATTGCATCTTCTTTTTTCCCTGATTTGAAAGTGAAAGAAACCATTCCTCCAAAATCTTTCATCTGAGCTTTTGCCAATTCATATTGCGGGTGAGATTCCAATCCTGGGTAAATTACTTGCGCAACTGCAGGATGAGATTCTAGATATTTTGCTACCGCCATTCCATTTTCAGAATGTCTCTGAACTCTTAAAGCCAAAGTTTTGATACCTCTCAACACCAAATAAGAATCGTGAGGTCCTAAAATTCCACCACTTGCAAACTGAATGAAATGAAGTTTTTCTCCCAATTCAGCGTCTTTAGCGATTAAAGCTCCTGCAATAACATCAGAGTGACCTCCTAAATATTTTGTAGCAGAATGCATCACAATATCAGCTCCCAAATCAATCGGTCTTTGAAGATAAGGTGTCGCAAAAGTATTATCAACTGCAACCAGAATATCTTTTCCTTTTGCAATTTCTACAACCGCTTTGATATCTACCAATTTCATTAGCGGGTTTGTTGGAGTTTCAACCCAGATCAATTTAGTTTTATCTGTAATGACATCTGCAATTTTTGAAACATCATCAAAATTCACAAAGGTAAATTTCAACTGATATTTTTCAAAAAGTCTGGTGAACATTCTGTAAGTTCCACCATATAAATCGTCTACGGCAACAACCTCATCACCCGGATTTAATAATTTTAAAACACAGTCGATGGCCGCCAAACCAGAACCGAAAGCTAAACCTCTCGCTCCATTTTCAATGCTTGCCAAAGAGTCTTCCAAAGCCTGTCTTGTAGGGTTTGCCGCTCTTGAATATTCGTATCCTGAATGTACTCCCGGACTTTTTTGTGCGAAAGTAGACGTTAAAAAAACCGGAACATTTACAGAACCAGTCGCAGATTCGTGATGTTGTCCGCCGTGTATAACTTTTGTATTGAAATTCATTGTATTATAATTTAACAATGTATCAATGTACCAGTTTACCAATGATCGTCACATTGTTATTTTGGTATATTGTTACATTAATTGTTTACATTTTTATTGCTGATTTTATTGCAAATTCTTCTGCGATTTGCTCAATCCATTCTGCGACATCCTCTTCTCCTGTTGCTCTTTGATAGGTACTTCCCATAGACACTAAAATCTGATGCATGAACATTTTCATTTGATCAACCGGCATTTCTTTTGTCCAAAGGTCGATTCTTAAAGCTTCTGAAGCTTTTTCGTCCCAAACGGAAATCATTACCGCTTTTGTTTCTTCTTTTTCTACGCCTCCATCTTGAGCATTCCAGGTCATTTTTTCAGGAATGTGGTTCTCATCCAGCTCTACATCTATCGTTATTTGGGTCTTTCTCATTTTTCTATTTTTCTAATATGTTTAATTGGTTGTTGGGTTTTGGTTGATCGTTGATAGAATAATGAATTATATAATGTTAAAAACTAACAACCATCAACCAATACCAATCAACAAAATTTACTCTTCTAATTTCGGTTTATATCCTGCTTTATTAAAAACTTCCGTAGCATCCATTTTAAGGAAATCGACCAATTTTGTTTCAGGGTTTTTCTTTAAATATTCTTTACAAATCTGCCATCCGATGTAAACGCCAACCATTGGCGAAGATTCGTTATCAATTTCAGTATAAAATTTTGAAAACGGTCCCGGATTGATAAAACGGTCTACCAAACGGTGATCATCTCCAAAAATTAAATTATTTTCAACAAAATAATTATAGATATTCGCTTCATTGGCAACCGACCAATCGTATTGTTTTTTATCGTAATCCATTTTCAGATAATCTGGAGTTTCGGGAAGAAAAGCCTCCTGAAGCAGCATTATTTTTCCGTTATAGACCAAAAGATCAATAAATTTCTGATGATCGGGAGAAAAAGGAACCACCTGTTCTGCAAATATTCTTGAAACTTTAGGAACAATATTATTCGGGTTCATCGACTTCTGAAAATAACCTTCCAAACCTTTATAGTTAGGATTATTATTTCCCATAAAACCACTTACATCAATAAACAAAAAATTGGTTTTATCATCAAAAAATATAGGATCCTGAATCATCTGTAATGTTGATGAAAACAGATATACTTTCGGTGTTTTAAACTCTGGAAAATAATATTTGATGTGTGAAAACAAATCCTGAAGTTCTTTCTGAAGCTTTGTCTGATCTATTTTTGAAATTGCTTCTTTGTAAATCTTCACTTCATCAGGATTCGTTCTGTTTTTAGCAAAATCTGCATCAGAAACCGTTCCCTGAAACCATGGAAATTTAGCTTTAAACTGATCCAAAGGAATGTTTACATCGTAAAATTCTTTTGAAATATCAGTAACTTCTACCTTTTCGGCAGGATTTTTTATTTCTACTTTCCAATCAGTTTCCTGCTCTTTTTTACAAGAGTTTAAACTTAAAACTAAAAGGCATGAAAGTGCTGCAATTCTAAAAATCTTCATTATTTTTACATGAAATTTAAGTTTACAAAAATAAGGATATAAATATAAACTTATGCTGAAAAAGGATTTTTTTGTAGCTATGAGAATCATATTAAAATCTTTAAAACAATACCAGACAAAACCATGAATATTTATATTGAAACCGAAAGACTCATTCTCCGAAATCTTGTGGAGGAAGATTACGAACGTCTTTATCTCCTCGATTCCGATCCGGAAGTCATGAAATATATCGGAATGCCTACGCTTTCTAAAGTAGAAGAATCGAAAGAAGTGGTAAAAATGATTATGCAGCAATATGAAGAAAATGGTGTGGGAAGAATTGCCGTAATCGAAAAAGAAAGCGGACTTCTTATCGGCTGGAGCGGACTAAAACTAAATACTTCCGAAGTAAACGGATACCAAAATTTCTATGAACTGGGTTACCGTTTTTTACCTGAAACATGGGGAAAAGGCTACGCTACAGAATCGGGAAAGGCGTCTTTAGATTATGGTTTTAATGATTTGAAAACCGAAATTATTTATGCCTATGCTCATTCTGAAAACCAGGCTTCAAATTATATTTTAACAAAACTGGGATTTGAGAAAACTGGTGAATTTACCAAACCGGACGGAATTTGTTTTTGGTACGAACTTAAAAAAGAGAATTTTAAACAATAAAAATATACAATGCAGACACAAAAAGTAATCGATCATATCGTACAATGGCTAAAAGATTATGCCGAAAAATCAGGTGTTAAAGGTTATGTACTCGGAGTTTCGGGTGGTGTAGATTCCGGAGTGGTTTCTACTTTGGCAGCAATGACAGGTTTGAAAACTTTGTTGATTGAAATGCCAATCCGTCAAAAAGAAGATCAGGTAAACCGAGCTTGGGAACACATGAATGATTTAAAATCTAAATTCCCGAATGTTGAAGCAATGTCTGTCAATCTTACTCCGGCTTTTGAAGAATTGTACAAAACTTTTGATGTACATGATGATGAATTTCCGAACGAAAAATTGGCTTTTGCAAACACAAGATCGCGTTTGAGAATGTTGACCTTGTATTATTACGGACAAATCAACGGTCTTCTAGTTTGCGGAACAGGAAATAAGGTGGAAGACTTCGGAATCGGTTTTTACACCAAATACGGTGACGGCGGCGTGGACGTTTCCCCTATTGCAGATCTTTATAAAACCGAAGTTTACGAATTGGCAAAAGCTTTAAATCTTGTAAAAAATATTCAGGAAGCGATTCCTACAGACGGACTTTGGGATGCAGAAAGAACCGACGAAATGCAAATTGGAGCAACCTACCCTGAGCTTGAAAAAATTCAGAAAGAATGGGGAACGAAAACTGAAGCCGATTATAGCGGAAGAGACTTGGAAGTTTTTAAAATTTTCAGCAGAATGAATAAAGCGGCTCAACATAAGATCAACCCGATTCCTGTTTGTGATATTAATGAGGAATGGAGAAGCTAATTAATGTAACAATTTATCAATGTAACAGTTTACCAATTAATTGTTACATTGATACACTGATAAACTGGTAAATTGAAATTATATGAATCCTAAAATCCGTTCACTTTTCTTTGCCTGTCTCGGACTTCTTTTCGGAATGTCTGTGATGTTTGTTTATAATAATTTTATTGCAGAGAAAAAAGTTCCGACCAAAACTGAAAACATTTCAGAAGCATCAGTAAATCAATCTGACAAACAATCTATTGATGAACTCACTAATGAGAATACTGTCATTAATTATGTAAAGCAAAATCATAAACTTCCGGATTATTATATCACAAAAAATGAAGCTAAAAAGCTGGGTTGGAATCCTTCTCAGGGAAATCTTTGTGAAGTTTTGCCCGGAAAAGCAATTGGTGGAGATTATTTTGGAAACCGTGAAGGCAAACTTCCAAAAGATGAAAAATATTTTGAAGCTGATGTTAATTACAGCTGCGGAAACAGAAATAGTGACAGAATTATTTTTACTAAAAACGGCGAGGTGTATTTAACCAAAGATCATTATAAAAGTTTTGAGAAGAAATAATGTCATTGCGAGAAATTATTTGAGAATGTTTTATAACATGCCTGTATGTGGATGCAACTTCTGAACTTTTATTTGAGATTGCTTCGTCACTTCGCTCCTCGCAATGACAAAAAGCAACTCTTTTAACAATTACTGAAAACTACTACCTTTGTACTTTAGAAATTTGAATAAATTATGAGCACAACATACATCGACTTTACAGAAATCGGAGATTACGAAGATTTTTATACTCAACTTAAAGAAAAGATAAAACTTCCGGAACATTTCGGAGATAATCTGGATGCACTTTCAGATGTTATTTCAGGTGAATTGAAAATGCCACTTCACATAGAGTTTGTGAATTTAAGCGTTGACCAGCTTGAACTTTTTGAAGATCTTTTGATTACCCTTGAAGATGCAGAAGAGGAAGTAGAAGATTTCACTTTCAACTATTATCTTGAGCAGTACGAAGATGAAGATGAGGAAATTGATGAGCAGTAAATTAGCTTACAAATAAATGAAAAGCCGTATCACATTAAATATGATACGGCTTTTTGTATTTAAAGAATCAAATTTTATTTAAAAACTAACGGTAAAATTATTATTCTCGGAAATCTCATCAATAATATTAATAAAATTGGTCTCGTCAGGTCTTGGAAGATTGGCATTGTAAATTTTTCCTTCAGGATCAATCATTATAAATCTCGGAATTCCTTCTACACCCAGATTATTTAGAACATTAGGGTCAGAGATCCACCATTGAATGACTGCAGATTTCTTATTTTTCAAATCAAGTTTCCATTTATTTTTATCTGCATCAATGCTTGCGGAAAGAAATACCAGTTTATCATTATATGAATATTTATTGGCTTGATATTCAAAAACAGGAGTTGTCTCTCTACAAGGAGCACACCAAGTAGCCCAAAGATCAATCACCACATATTTGCCTTTAAATTTAGCCAAACTCATTTTCTTACCAGATTCGTCTTCAAATGCAATGGCAGGAAAAGGTTTTCCTTTTTGCTGATTGTTGATCACCTGCAACTGAGAGCCCACAAACATTTGATATTTAGAATTTTGAAATTCTGAAAACTTCTTTTTGAACAGTTCGTTACGCTGATTTTCATCTTTAATCAAATTCATCACTTTCAACATCTGAAAAGAAAGCAACTGATCTTTTTCTAAGCTTTTAGGCATTTGTGAAAGTTTTACAAAAACGATGCTATCAGGATTTTTTGCTCCATCTTTTGGTAAAAATTCTTTTAATTTCCAATTCTTGTAATCTACATTTGATAAAAGCATTGAAGTCGGCTTTTTCACAATATCCTGAAGCTCTTTCATTAAATCTTGAGGCGCTGCAAATTTCTTATTTGTAAATGAGGTCATCTTCTGATAATCATAAATGGCATTCAAAAGAGCAACCGCATTTTTCTGCTGCTGAAACTGTCTGAAATCGTCTGCAAAATAAATATTCTCTTTTGTGCGGTAATTTCCAAGATATTTTTTTCCTTCTTCCCATTCTTCATTTGCCGCTTTATAAAACTCTTCAGGATCATTGGTTAATTGTTTATCGGCAACAATAAATGAGTAAAACATAGAAAATCTGCCTGATTTTGCAATCACATATTGGTCTTCTGCTTTTCGGGTTCCTTTTAATGTAACTTCAAAATGTTTAGGATCAGATTTAATATCAAAATTTATTTGATCGCCTTTAGACAAGACAAAAGGATACTGTTTTTTATCAACAATTAAAATATATGTAGCCAGATCTAAATTATTTTTAGATTCCCAAGAAAATTTACCATTTTTCACAGGAATATCGGCTAAAGGTTCTTTTAATTCCTCAGAAACAATTTTTACAGTTTTCACTTCATTAGGTGAATAAATACTTCCCTGAATTGAAGTGACTGCATGATCTTTTTGCGGATAATCTGGTTTAGTAATAAAGAAATAAATTCCAGCAAAAACTATTATTCCTATTAAAGTTTTAACAATTGTTCCTCCGTTTCTCAGAAAAGCATTTTTAAATCCTCTTCTACTGTACCAAATATAACCTATCACAAAAAATACAATTGCCCAAAAAAGGCTTAAGTATTCTGTATAATTAAAAAAGTGATTCAACTTATAAGAGTCTTTATAAAAAAGTGCTGTATCGATATTGTTGTAAGGAGAATAATCATAAGTTTCCTGTCTTATTTTACCTACAATATTAATTACAAAGCCTACAAAACCAATAACAAATGGCCATATAAACCCGGGAATTATAATAGACAACATCATCTGAAGCGAAATAATGCCTAAACTCAAAACAAACATTCTTACAAAAGTCTGCGAAACCCAATAAAAATCTACGGCATACGTTAAATTCTCCTGAGGAAATAAAACCTGAGCCAGGAAACCTGAAATCATCGTAGCAACAAAAAACGTAACCAAAGAAATCGTGGTAAGTGCTACTAAAACCCAAAATTTCCCCGAGTAAATACTGAATTTACTTAAAGGCTGCGTTTCAAGGAAAGTCCAGCCGTTGTTTTTATGATCGGTCTGTGCAATTCTTGTTGCGGCAATAATTATGAAAAGAAGCATAAAAAATGTTCCGAAAGAACCTACTCCATCGATTAAAGAATCTTTGGTTACAGAGGTAAGTACACCATCATATTTTCTTGAGCTCTCATTAAAAATCTGCACAACAATGCTTAAAACAGGAAGTACCAATGCGAAGAAAAGTGCTAAAATGAGCAATCCAAGGTTCTTTGTTTTAAGCCATTCTGCTGCAAAAGCAGTTTTAATATATTTTAATTCTTTTTTCATCTTTTAGTTTTGTTTTGTAATTTCCATAAACCATTCTTCAAGACCTCCTGCTGCAGAAATCTGATAAATCTGAGCACCATTATTCACCAAAAGCGTGTTGATTGCAGCAATTTCCATTTGAGAATTCGTAACAACTGAGATTTCAGTTTCAGACTTCAGTTCTGTTTCATATTGGCTTTTTAAAACATTATTAAATTTTTCAGCATTATTCAAATGAAATTTTGTTTTTTGAAATTTATATAAATCATTAAGCTGTTCTTTGCTTCCTTCAAATTTAATTTCGCCGTTGGAGATAATTCCTAAATGCGTTACCATTTTATCGATTTCCAGCAATAAATGACTCGATATGAAAACAGTGACTCCCTTTTCACGGTTGAGTTTAATGAGCAATTCTCGTACTTCAAGCATTCCGTTCGGATCTAATCCATTAACAGGCTCATCCAATACCAAAAGTTCAGGATTACTGATCAACGCTAAAGCAATCGCAAGTCTTTGCTTCATCCCTAAAGAATATTTCTTCATTTTAATATTTCGGGCATGAGAAAGACCAACGGTTTCCAGAACCTCATCGATAGTCTGAGTATTCAGATTTTTGATAATGCAGACAATTTTTAAATTATCATATCCAGAAAGATGATCGTAGAAAGCCGGATAATCGATCAATGCACCAATATTTTGTAAAGCTTCAGGATAAATTTCAGAAACATTCTGATTGAAAACTTTTACCGAATTGGTTTTATCGTTAAACAATCCCATAATCAGTCTCATCGTCGTAGATTTCCCTGCTCCGTTTGCGCCAAGAAAACCATAGATTGAACCTTTTGGAACTTTAAGATTCACATTTTTCAGAATAAGCTTCTGACTGTCGAAACCAAAATTGAGATTATTGATTTCTATAATGTTTTCCATATAGTTTTTGATGTTATGAGTAGATTTAATCACAAGATTGTTACATATTAAAACAAAAATGCACCTACAATGTAAGTGCATTTCTATAATATTTTTTTATAAAAGTTATTTTACTTTCCTAAAACCTCAGTAATTGGATTACCCACATTTCCACTTGGAAACTGAATGTGTAACAATGCTGAAACCGTCGGAGCAATATCGGTCATATGATATTGTTTGTTGCTTTCACCATGTTTAATTCCCCATCCCATAAAAATCAAAGGAATGTGAGCGTCGTAAGAATTCCAAACGCTGTGTGTTGTTCCTGTTTTTGAATACGGAGGAAGCATAGAATCATGAGAAATCAGCTGAATATCACCACTTCTCTGTCTGTTGATTCCGTTAATAATTCTTTGTTTGATCGGCTCCGGAATTGTCGCTTCCTGTACTTCTGTTGTAGAAACTGCGTATAAAACTGTCGGATCTTTTTCCAGTTCGTGGATCGCAAATTCTTTAATATTTTCCAACTCAAGATTGTTATCAGCCATTAATTTTCTGTCGAAATAAATTTGGTAATTATCAACTCCGTTAATTAATTTATCAACTCCAAACTTAGCTTTCAGTTTTTCATTTAAGCTCTTTTCCATTCCTTCACCAAAAAATCCTGTGTTGATTTTATGTTCTTTCAGGAAACCTACAGAATGCGCTCCACCATGATCTGCAGAAACAAAAACGGTGTATTGGTTTTTCCCAACTTTTCCGTCTAGATATTTGAAAAATTGAGCTAGATCCTGATCCAATCTCAGGTAAACATCTTCTACTTCAATAGAATTCGGACCAAATTTATGTCCGGCATAATCTGTTGAAGCTAAATTGATGGCTAAAATATCAGTCACTTCATCAGCTCCTAAATTTTCACCTTCCACAGAAGCTTCAGCCAGTTTTAAAGTTAAAGTATTTCCAAAAGGCGTGTAACGGATGTTGTCTTTTTTAGTTTTATAATCTTCAGCCAAATTACTGTAAGGAAAAACAGGTGTTTTTGAACTTCCTAAAAGCCCTTCCCAAGGAGAATTGTCTGGCGAACTTTCAGTATATTGATTGATTGGTAATAAAGTATTCCAACCATTTGCTACCAATTGATCCGGAAGATTTTGAGAATTGAAAGACTTTACCCATTGAGGCAAATCATTCATATACCAAGTGCTCGTAATAAAATCTCCAGTAGAATCGTCAAACCAATATGCTCCATTTGGAGTATGACCAGCCGGAAGAATTGAAGCTCTATCTTTTAAAGAAACTCCAACTACTTTTCCCTGAAAATTAGTTGCTAATCTTAATTCGTCTGTAACGGTTGTAGACCAAAGATTTTTCGGAGAATGACTTCCTACTTTTACATTGGTTGTACCTACAGGCTGTACATTTTCATCGGTTGTACAGTACACATTTTTTCCGGTTTCTTTGTCTGTCCAGTCATTTCCGGCAATTCCGTGAATCGCTGGAACCGAGCCTGTATAAATGGAAGTATGTCCCAAAGCCGTAACCGTAGGAACATAAGGAATATGTACATTATTTAAAGAATATCCTTTATTTAAAAGCCTTTTGAAACCATCATTCCCGTATTTGCTGTAATATCGGTAAAGATAATCCCACCTCATCTGATCGATGACCAAACCTACTACCAATTTGGGTCTGTCAACCTGATTGTTTTTATTTTTCTGAGCATTGATTGTAATTACAGACAGCAATGCAGCTGCAGCAATTGAAATTTTCCTAAACATTGAATAACTTTTTAGTGCCACAAATTTACGGGTTTTGAAAGTTTTGGTGTGTGAAATTTCAATTAAATTTAATGAGGCATAATTGTATTTCGAGAAAGGAAATTTTTCGGATTTTTACACATAAGATTAATATGATTATTGTTTTGATGACAATAAAGACAAAAGTTTCAACTTATTGATTTTAAATATTTTCAATTCACAAATATCTGTTATCTTTAAAAATTACTTATCACCATGAAAAAAACATCAGTTCTTCTTATCTTTTTTTTATTTCATCAATACATTTTCGCTCAGAAAGATCAGTATTATGACTTCATCAAAACCTGGAATTTCATTAAATATTATCATCCCGATTTAGCAAGCGGAAAAATTGATGCCGACAGTTTGTTTTTGGTGAATGTGAAAAATATCAGTTCACAAGATGATTTTAATTCTATTGTTGAAAAATTAACAGGAAAACTCAATAAAAAATTTACAGCTTCTGCTCCTTCTGAAACATCACTGGATGTTTTTACAAAAAATCAAAACCTCAATTGGTTTCAGAAAAACAGAAAAATAAGCTCTGAAAATAAAAAGGTACTCAACTCGATTTACAATCACCGTTATAATTTTGAAGACCTTCCAAAAGGAAAATTAGTAAGTGACGAAAAAAAATATCCATTTCCAAAAACCGAAAATATTTCTATTGAATATCGTTTACTCGCTTTAGCAAAAATACAGGGAGTTGTAGATTATCTTTTTCCTCACAAATATATTATGGATAAAGGTTTTGAGGAATATTTTAAATACAGTTTAAACGAAAACTCAAAAGTAACTTCAAGGAAAGATTTTGAGATCATCCTGGCAAAACTCGTTTCTAAAATGAAAGACAGCCATGCTTTTAAATTTTATCGTGAACTCAATTACAGAAACGATTTTTTGTTTAACGCCTCTTATTATTCTCCTTTCGACTATAAGATTGTAGACAATTATCTCTTGGTTACCGACATCGTATTTCCCGAGATTTGTACAAAAGCAAACATCAAAAAAGGAGATCACATCACAGAAATTAACGGTAAAAAAATATCACAGATCATCGATGAGAAAAGCAGGCTACTTTCTGTTTCTAATCGTGAAAAGTTAATATTCGAGCTTTCATCCTACCAAAACAATCTTATTTGGTCAGATAATTCTCCGCAAAAATTATTAAAGGTAAAATCCGGTAACAAAGCATTTACGACAAATATCGAACTTGTAAACACTTTAGATAAAATACAGGTCAATGTACTTTCAAATTATATAAACAATAAGAACCAAAAATGGGCTACCCGAGAGCTAATTAATAAAGATATTGCCTATTTTAATATTAATAACACGCTACAATTCATCAATGATGTGGATGACGATAAGATTGATAAAAAAATGGAAAACATTATTATAGACGCATCAAAGAAAAAAGCAATTGTTTTTGATATGAGAGGTTATCCGGATTGGGGTGGATTTATTTTCCATTATGTTTATAAATACTTTTCACCTTCCGAAAATTATTTTTATAAATATTATGCTCCAAATCTTAAAAACATAGGCACTTTTGTTTATCTGAAAGATTCTTATCATTATTTCCCTGAAATAAAAGATATGAAGACGATGCCGTACTCCGGTAAAGTTTTTATTATCGTTAATCCTGAATCCCGAAGCGCAAGTGAATGGTACACCATGAGTTTGCAAAAAATATTCCCTCAGTCAATTACAATCGGGCAACAAACTGCCGGTGCAGACGGTGATGTAGTCAAAGTAAATCTTCCCGGAAATTATCTTTTAGAATTTACCGGAAACGGAATTTTTTATCCCGGCAATTCGCAAACCCAACAAACAGGAGTGAGAATTGATGAAATGATCAAATATAAAGATCAGGATTTTTTAGATAAAAAAGATTTGGAATTTGAGAGAGTTTTAAATGCTTTAAAATAATTTCGACATCATTTCATTATTTACAATTTAACATAATTTTAAACTTTTTTCATCTTCTTTAGCACCAATTTTGCTACCACAAAAACGCAGAATTACACCTCTCAACCTATTGAATTATGAAGAATATGCTTTTAACAAGTGCTTTGGTAGCGCTTACTTTGTGGTCGTGCAATAAGAAAGATGAGAATCAGGCTCTTACTAAAACAGAAAATACAAACACCGATAAAAGTGAAACTTCTTCAGAAGTAATTTCAGACACCGGCTATAACATTAGTAAAATTCCTGTTACTGATAAATTCCATGGAACATTTCCTTACTTCCAGCTTCCTGAAGGTTATACTTTCACCGATCCAAATTCTTATCACGGAGACGGACAAACCAAAGATTTTGATAAAGAATATTTTTACGATCATGGTTCATATACTTCAATGGAAGGCAAAACTTACAAAGCCGAGATTAGGATTTCTGAAGAGTTTAAAGACAAGAAATTTTCTCCACTTGAAATTCAGAAAAGTTTTGATGAATTAATTAAAAATGTCGGAGGTGTAAAAATCAACACTGGTGAAGCTTTAAGAGAGGGCGAAGAAGAACGTATAAAAAAAGAAGATCCGGAAGCTTACAACTTAGGTTACATGCACTCCTGCAACAACTGGAAAAATGTAAATACCTACATCATCCGATCTGCCGAAAAAACAGTTTTTGTGCAATACAATCTCGGAAAAGACCAAACCAGCATCACGGTTTTAGAAGCTAAACCTTTTGAAAATAAAATGTCAATTGTAGATGAAAAACCAAAGACAGACACCTTAAATAAAAAGAAAAAGTAAATCGTCATCTTAAAATAACTAAACACATTTCGGTGTGTTTTTTTTATGGATGAAATTAATTTCAGATATTTTTATTATTTTTGTACCAATCATTACAAAATAAAATGAGAGGAAGGCCCAACATTCATGACAACTCAGAACTGATTCAGAAAGCGCAAGAAATTTTCTGGAAAAAAGGTTATACTGCAACCTCTTTAAATGATTTGTTGACAATTACCGGAGCAGGAAGCGGAAGTTTTTACAACTCTTTTAAGGGTGGTAAAAAACAGGTTTTTAAAGAAGCAATCAATTTAAGACGAAAAGCTTTTGCCGAATTTAAGCTTGAACTAGAAAACAACGAAGACCCAATTGAGCTGATCAAAAATTTCTTCAGAGGTATTGCAAACGAAAATGAAAATTCACATTTACGTGGCTGCATCATTGCCAACACCATCGTGGAAATGACTTTCATAGATAATGATTTGAAAGATGAAGCTGTACAAATCCTCAAGGAAGTGGAAGAAATGTACAGCGAAACGATTAAAAAAGCTCAGGAAAAAGGTAAAATAAAAAACCAGACCGATGCTGCTATTTTAGGGAAATACCTCATCACTTTCTGGTGCGGACTGAATACTTTAAGAAGAATGTATCCCGACAAAAAGATACTTTCCCAACAAATAGAAATGCAATTGGCTGTTCTCAGCTAATTTTTTTACTCATTTTTGGATTAATCATTACAAAAATAAAATTTTATATAAATGAATTTAGAATTAACATCAAAGACAGCTTTCATCAGCGGTTCTACACAAGGAATTGGTTTTGCCATTGCTCAACAATTATTGCAGGAAGGCGCAGAAGTAATCATCAACGGAAGACACAAAGAGAAAACAGAAAAAGCTGTTCTAAAATTACAAAAGCAATTTCCAGACTCAAAAGTTTCAGGAATTTCAGCGGATTTTTCAAGCAAAGAAGAAGTAAATAATCTCCTGAATTTATTGAACAATATTGATATTCTGATTAACAATGTAGGTATTTTCGAGCTGAAAGATTTTTCAGCTATTTCTGATGAAGATTGGTATACTATTTTTGAAATTAATGTAATGAGTTCTGTAAAATTATCCAGACATCTTTTACCAAAAATGCTTGAGAAAAACTGGGGTAGAATAATTTTTATTAGTAGTGAATCTGGAATGAATATTCCCGGAAATATGATTCATTACGGAATGACAAAAGCATCGATGATGGCAATTGGCAACGGATTATCTAAACTGACAAAAGGAACAGAAGTTACCGTTAACACCATCCTTGGAGGGCCAACTTATTCTGATGGTGTAGCTTCAACAATTGAACATTTTGCCAAAACACAAAACATCACAGTAGAGCAAATGAAATCTGCCGTTGTACAGCAAACTAACCCTGATTCTTTACTACAAAGATTTATTGATCCAAAAGAAATTGCAAACTTAGTGACTTATCTTTCAAGTCCTTTGTCAATTGCTACAAACGGAGCAAGTTTGCGAGCAGATGGCGGTGTTTTAAAAACTATATAAAACTTTAAGCGCAATCTTTACAAATTCCTGTTAAAATACAATTTACGCTTGCCACTAAATATCCTTTTTCTAGGGAAAACTGAACTTCATTCGGCAGACATTCTATCGTTTCGCATTTTGTACATCTGAAATGAAAATGATGATCTGCCAGTTTTTTTTCATCACATTTTATACAAACAGCAAAATACTGTTTTCCGTCTTCTGCAACAATTCTATGGAGAATTCCGTCTTCGCAGAATCTATTGAGAACACGGTAGATTGTTGCACGATCAATACTGATATCGACTTTCTGCATCACTGCATCTGAACTCATCGCTTTTCGAGAGCCTGCTAAAACATTCAAAACAGCCTCTTTCGTTGGGGTACTTCTTCTTATCATTTTATTAATGCGATTATGTTGCAATAATAAAAATTTATTCTAACTTTGCCAAACTTTTCAACCTAAAATTTTTTTTGGAAATCTCTAAAATCAGAAACTATGAATGAAACAGAATACGAAGTAATCATTATTGGCGGAAGTTACTCCGGGCTTTCTGCAGCAATGGCTTTAGGAAGATCATTAAGAAAAACTTTGGTCATAGACAATGGAAAACCTTGCAATGAACAAACTCCACATTCCCATAATTTCCTTACACAGGACGGAAAATCTCCCAAAGAAATTGCAGAAAATGCACGAAAACAAGTAGGCGAATACGAAACCATACACTTTCATCAAGGAAAAGCGGTTGATGCTAAAAAATCTGAAACAGTTTTTGAAGTTACAACAGAAAAAGGAGAAAAATTTCGTTCAAAAAAACTGATTATTGCAACCGGAATTACTGATGAAATTCCAAATATCAAAGGTTTTAAAGAATCTTGGGGCATATCTCTGATCCATTGTCCTTATTGTCACGGTTATGAATACAAAGGCAAAAAAACGGCAATTATTGCCAATGGAGATAAAGCCGTACATATTTCTTCGCTTGTTAAAAATTTAACCGAAGATGTTACGCTTATCACAAGAGAAAAAGCCAATTTCACCGATGAGCAAAGAGAAAAATTAAAGCGAAACAATATTCAAATCATTGAAAATGAAATCGCTGAATTGAAAAACAATAACAGAATCGCGGAAAGCATCATTTTTTCAGACGGAACAGAAATAAAATTTGAAGCAGTTTATGGAGCTTTTCCTTTTCATCAGCATTCAGAAATTCCAAAAAATTTAGGGTGTGAGTTTACAGAATTTGGTCACATTAAAACCGATCAGTTTCAGAAAACAAATATTCCAGGTCTTTTTGTCTGTGGTGATAATTCTTCAATGATGCGCTCGGTTTCCAACGCAGTAATGACAGGAAATGTAGCCGGCGCAATGGTAAATATGGAATTGGTGACGGATTGTTTTTAAATAAAGATTAAATCTGAGAATTTAGGAGTTTCTAAAATTATTTATTTTTAAGTTCAATATTTTATCATATTGTAAATTTATCTTTCTCAAATTACAACAAGCTTTAGTCAAGTATCTTTGACCAAAGCTTGTTTCTCGTTTTATCTAAAAGCTGACTACTAGTGATAATAATTTGTTGTAAATAGAATAGTAATTATGGCTTTCCGTAATTAACTAATAAATGATGTTCTTACTTTTGATAAACAATCAAAAAAAATGAAAAATTTAATCAATCTATTAACTTGTACTTTAATTTTAGTTTCTTTTAGTTGCAACAAAAAGAAAGCAATACAAGAAATCTCAAATACTGATTCAGTTAAGATAATCAAAACTCAACAAGAAAAAATAACCACTAAACTTATGGACAAAAATCTCATTAAAAAAATTGACTCTAAACAAGAAATAAGAAATGATGGCAATTACAATCAAATGACTCTTTTTGAGGTTAGAGAAGATATCAGTTTAGAGCAAATAAAAAGTTATTGTTCATCTGTTAAACCTAATTATAGCAATGGATACTTTCAGATTTTTGTATTTTTCAAAAAACCAAATAGTGCAAGATTTCCAGATAACCCTGTAACTGCACTGCATAATGATGAGAATGATTCAAAAAATATAAAAGCTGTTTATACAATCAATAATATAAACGGTTATAGCAAACTTGATTATTATGAAAAAAACAAATGGGAAAGTTTAGCTCAAACATTTGATATATATTAAGTTAATTATTATATTTAAGCCGAAAACTAAAAACAATAAAACTATTTATCATGAGGAGAGTTATAACTGTCTTCTTTTTATCATTGTGCTTACACACTTTTGCACAACAAAAAGAAAATTCCAGTACCCGCAAATTCATTAATAACGCAGAGTTTACGCAAGTCAATAAAAACTGGAATATAACTGCAGATTTCAAATCAGGAATAGGAGAAGAAGTTTCTTTTTTTCCTGTTGAAGCTATTGATCTAAAAACTAACCAAAAAATCAAATCCATTCAAGTTGAGATGAATGCAAAATATGATTTTATGGGAAAATCAAGATCGTTTTTTTAAAACTTCATGGCTTGACTTAAATGAAGTTGAAGAATTTATTCAATTTTTAGAACAATATATAATTCCCAACTTAAAGGATAAAACAGAAAAGAAACAATCTACAACTTACATTTTCAATTCTAAAGAAATATCATTCAATTTCTACATTGAGAAAAACACACGAAGAATTTCTATTTACTTAAAAGACTATGGTGTTATTGACAATGAGCATTACTTTTGGACAGAATCACAGGTTAATAAAATTCCTGAATTATTGGAGGTTTTAAAGAAAATAAAGTAGTTAATCAAATTAATATCAAGATGACATCAAAAGAAGAATTTGTAAAATATTTATCATCAGTGAACACATATGGAAGAAAATATGCATCATCAACAGTTTATACATATGGACAATCAATAGAATTAATATCTTCCGATATAAAATATCATTTAGAAAATAGTTTTACTTCGCTTTTTAACATTACTGATATTGAAATTCTTAGCATCTATTTTGATCAACTTTATAGCATTCCTAAAGTCATTAATGAAGAAAAGATTCAAAGAAATAGGAAAACCAATGCATTTAAAAGATATATAGAATTTTGTAGAACAATTGAAGTTTCTAACTTTAATGTAAATCAGCCGGATTTAAATGAAGTTTACCAATTAAGAACCGAAGGAGGAAAAAAAGTTGTTATATCAAAAATGGCTGAAAGAGATTTAGCGTTACGAAGTGATGCAATTAAAATACATGGTACAACATGTTTTGGATGTGGCTTTAATTTTGAAAAGGCATATGGAAGCATTGGAGATGGATTTATTGAAATTCATCATATAACACCTCTTAGCACCTATAATAAGTCCAAAATCGTTGATGCTAGTAGAGATTTAATGCCACTTTGTTCAAATTGTCATAGAATGGTTCATAGGAAAAAAAACTACGTTCTCTCATTAGAAGAATTAAAAAAAATAATATCACACAATAATAATTAAGATTATTAAGATTTAGTTGTATAATTATTATAATCGAAAAACATTTGGGTAAACAAAAAAAATCCGCATCTTACGATACGGATTTCATTTATATAAAGCTTAATCAATTAAAACTTCAAATCACCATTTACTTCTCTTACTGCTTGTGCAGCTTCAGCAAATTTAGCTTTTTCTTCTTCAGTTAAAGAAATTGTTACGATGCTTTCAACACCGTTTTTCCCGATAATTGCAGGAACACCAAGACAGATATCGCTTTCGCCATATTCTCCGTCAAGCATTAATGAACAAGGGATCATTTTCTTTTGGTCACAAGCAATTGCCTGAACCATTACAGAAACTGCAGCACCTGGAGCATACCAAGCTGAAGTACCTAATAATTTAGTTAATGTAGCACCACCAACTTTAGTTTCTTCGATTACATATTTTTGTTTCGCTTCGTCAAGGAACTCAGTTACAGGAACTCCGTTTCTTGTTGCTTTGCTCAATAAAGGAAGCATTCCTGTATCACTGTGAGCAGCGATCACCATTCCGTCTACATCAGAGATTGGAGCTTCTAAAGCTTCAGCCAATCTGTATTTGAATCTTGCAGAATCTAAAGCACCACCCATACCGATGATTTTGTGCTTAGGAAGACCTGAAGTTTTGTGTACCAAATAAGCCATAGTATCCATTGGGTTAGAAACCACGATGATGATTACTTCCGGAGAATTTTTTACTAAGTTTTCAGTAACTTCTTTTACGATTCCCGCGTTGATACCGATTAATTCTTCTCTGGTCATTCCCGGTTTTCTTGGGATACCAGAAGTAATTACTGCTACATGAGAACCTGCTGTTTTGCTGTAATCTCCTGTTGTACCTGTAATTTTTGTATCAAATCCGTTCAAAGATGCAGTCTGCATCAAGTCCATTGCTTTTCCTTCAGCAAAACCTTCTTTGATATCTACTAAAACTACTTCTGAACAGAAGTCTTTCATTGCGATGTATTCTGCACAACTTGCACCTACAGCGCCTGCACCTACTACAGTTACTTTCATAATGTTACTTTTTATTATTTATTTGTTAGTCTAATTTTTTGCTTCCCAAATGTACAAATTCCCGAAAAATTGAGCAATCTTTCGGGAATTTTAATTCTTATTTAAGGAAATTAATTAACGCTTAGTAAAAACGTATATAATTTTTTAGCTCCTGATAATACTTCGCCGTAGTTTTCTTCGGTAACTTCAGTGTCTAAAACTTCTTTGAAATTCTTCCACATTGGTCCCGTATTTTCCTGATAACATCCGAAAAAATTGAATGTTACATCATCAAAACCTTCTGTTTTAGATAATTGTTTTGCAATAACATTTCCCCCCAAAGTAGAACCTTCAATGACATACATTGCTCCTAAAGCTTCATGCTCATTCGTCAATTCAAAATCGTGAGAAGCTGTTTGGTTTTCTAAAGCTAAACTTGACAAATCTTTTTCGATTAAAGGAAGCTTTACTCTTTGATCTAATTGAAGTTTTTCAGAAAATCTTTCAGAAAGATTGTTGAATATTTTGTTTTCACTGTGAAGAAGCATCAGATAATTGGTATTAATGATTTTCTTATAATCTTCTAAAGTGAAAGTTTTATTAAAAATTTTCTCAGAATTAAAAAGCTTTTCAGCAGCATCGTGATACTCCGCCGTATTTTTTTTTAGATATTCAGATACCATATTTTTGTTTTAAATTTTCACAAATTTAGGTTTTTGAAACGTCAAAATAAAGCAAGTTCCCTCTTTATTACTTTCATAATCTACATTTCCGCCCAATCTATTCATAATTCTGTGAACGATTGAAAGGCCTACTCCATTTCCTTTAAACTTTTTGGCATTATCCATTCTGTTGAAAATTTTAAACATTCTATGTTTATTTTCTTCAGGAATTCCGATGCCGTTGTCTTTAATTCTGTAGATAATTTGATCTCCGGCTTCTGTGCCTTCTATTTCAATAATCGGCTGTTCTCTATCCGACGAATATTTTACAGCGTTATTGATTATATTTAAAAATACCTGATGTAGCATCGTTTTATCTGCCAAAACTTCCGGACATTCTTTAATGACCACCATACTTTTCTGACTGTCGTACGTGATTTTTGCGTTCTCCGTAATTTTCCGAATGGTCAGATTGGTTTCAATGGTTTCAAGCTGTATTTCGCTGTGTTTTGCGCGGCTAAGCTGAAGCACATTCTGCATCATTTCTGCCATATTATCGATCTCGCCGATAATAGAATTGATTTTATTTTTATCCTTATCTGCTATATCTCCTAAACTGTTGAGCAACATCTGCGCATTCAGCTTCATCACGGTAAGTGGTGTTCCCAAATCGTGCGAAATCGTGTACGAAAAACTGTCTAGTTCTTCGTTTACTTTTTTCAGCTGATCGTTCAGTTTTTTGATGGTAATATATTGTTTATGCGAAGTTTCAAAAATAAGATCGCGGATAAGATGCACCGCAATTTGGTTTTTAGAGCTCCATCTTTTAGATTTTCCTTTTATATTTTCGGTGAAAACCTGAAAAGATTCTCTTGGCGAAACCGTTCTTATTTCTTCCCCGTTTTTCGAAAAAGTTTCAATTTTTTTCTCCGGATTTCCTGCCCAGTTAATATGTTCGTCAAATTCTTTTCTGAACCATATCAGGATTTCTTTTTTACTTCTTTCAACAAAATAGATGATGATTCCTGCAGTATCAGAATTTAAGTTGAGTTCATATCCGTAATCTTTCAGAAAACTGTTGCTGATAAAAACATTGTCTGATGTATTTTCATACGCCCAGTTTACAATGTTATTGATAATTTCCCGATCTGGTGTAATTCCGTCTGTAACGATCTCGTTGTCTGAAATAATTGCCAATCCGTCGGCTTTTGGCATTAATCTTAATTCAGATTTATTAAAATCCAAAGACTCAAACAAAGAACCGTGCTCTAAAAACTCCGATTTAAGAGCATACAGTTTTTCATTAAGATCAATTCTGTATTCTAATTCTTTTTTAGATTTAAAAGATGAATAGGCATTCGATGCCAAAACAGTAAAAATTCCTGCCTGTACACGATCTTCAAGATCTATATGTTTCGGTTCAGAATTTTGACAGGTTACCAATCCCCACAATTGATCATCAATGATAATTGAAATACTGAAGCTTGATGAAGCTCCTGAATTTTTTATGTATTGACCGTGGATGGGCGACATCGCTCTGGAAGCTGCGAAAGTAAGATCTATACTCTTTCTGCTTCGACTCAGAATACGTACCGGATGTGAGTAAACATCAGAAAATATTCTTTTTCTTTTCTTTTTATAAAGTTCGCGTGCTTGTCTCGGAATATCGTGTTCAGGATAATGAAGTCCCAAATAACTTTCAAGATGATTGTTTGTTTTTTCTGAAATTACCTTTCCGGAACCGTCACTCATAAATTTATAAACCATAATACGGTCATAATTGATGATATTGGAAATCGTATTAAGGAGCTGATCCCAAATTTCCTGCTCGTTATCGATAATATAAAAATTATCGTATTTATTGGTAATCCGTTTGTTTGGGTTTTCATAAACCGCTTCAAACTCTAAGAAAATATAATCATTTGCTCTGAAAACCGAAAAATGATATTGCTTCCCGGCAACTGTAATTTTGTCGAAATAAGTTTCGTTTTCTCTTTTAGAAAGAAATCCTGCATCTTTAAAAATATCAGAATCAATTACGGTCTGGAAAACCTCAGGAAACTGTGAAAGTTTTTTTCCAAAAAGATCTTCGCAACGTTCTATTTTGAAAACATCTGAAATATTTTCACTAAAAAAAGAGATGGTAAGAGAAGTTGTCTCAATGCCAATCAAGTATCCGAAACTTTGTATGTAGCCCGGAATATGAATGGGCTCATCATGACATTCAACAAAATTCATAATATGATAATAAAAAACAAAGATAGTTAAATAATATGCTACGCCAATTCTTGTGTGGTATACAATATAATATTCACAACAATAATTAACAATAATTATGATTTATTAAATTAAAAACAATATTGTTATTCATAAAATTAAAATATTACACAAGTAAATAAGATACAAATAAGCTTTAAAAATTAAAAATAATTTAGAAATACACTATTTAAATCAAAATAGGAAAACTTTCGAAAAATTTATTATTTCACTTCGCTAATCTCATTCGTTAAGCCGTCTGTTTTTATCATAAAAGAATGCTTTTTATTCAGAGAATCCAGAACTTCAATTTTCGAAATATTAAGCTCAGTGAAATTGTAATTTTCCAGTTGAATAACAACAGGAGAAGAATTAGAATTATTCATTTTTAATGGAAAATTTGTTTTCCATCTGATTTCATTATTCTGGTTTTTAATATTCGTAATTGTTCCGCTTGCACCAAGATTATGAAGATACATTGTCACTTTTTTATTGGTGTAATCATTATCATCTTTACTGATTTGAGCCTTCAAAAAAGGTGCATTAAAATGGTAAACATTTTCAATTCCGTAGCGAATTCCTGGTTCGAAAAATTCTAATGTTTTTACAGGACGGTAAAGCTCTTCCTGATTATTCGGAAAAATATTGACCAAATCATATTTTCTGATGACAAATGTTTTTGCGGTATCTTTCTGTTGCTCATAAAGATATTTTGCCTGTTCAAAGCTAGATTCAGACAGAGATTCACCAATAATTCTTTTGATCGTTATTTTGCTGCCTTCAATTTTCTCGATTTTAAAACCGTAATTCTTTATGTTTCCGTAATAATCAACATCGTTCACTACAAAAAACTGATTGGTGTTTGGATTTTTAATTTCAGATTCCAAAAAGTTTAATTTTTCAGACATCGTATTATTAAATTCAATATTGGCTTTGTATTCTGTGTAAAATCGTTTCCCGAAATACATTACCAAAAGATAAATTGCTAAAACCGGTAAAATCCAAAGCAGTTTATTGGTTTTAAAGCCGGTTCTTTTCTCTTTCACCACATACGTCTCAGAAAACAAATCGTGCCATCCTCTTTTATTGAAAAAAGACAACGCATCAAAAGGAATATTCCTGCATAAAGTTCTCAAAAATATCGTGAGAGAATTAGGGGATTCTGCTTTTGAATTAACAACTCTGGATTCCGTTAAAAACTTTCCGGGTGATGACCCAAATAGAATCTCTGAAATCGGATAATAAATAAGAATGAATACGAAAATAATAGTGTACAAAGACCATCTTCCTCTAAAAAACTTTTGAAGCGTTTCATTTCCGTCTAAAATACCAGAATCTGCAAGCCAATATCCTAAACTTATAATCACAGGAATAACAACTAACGACATCACCGTCAAATCTACCAACCAATGAAAGAAACGCTGCCACTTTCCGGTATCTGTAACGATCGTTTTGCTCTCAGTTATTATTACGTCTATTTCTTTTTCGCTTTTAATCAGTTTTAAAACTCGATAACTTACATACAAAACACCCATTAAAGCAAGATAACCGATGATTATAGAAAATATTTGCAGAGACGTTACATCCTGCCATTTTGTAAGGAAAAATTTATAAAATGTACTTTGTAAAAGCACAATAATAGCATTAAAAAAAATCACAGAAAATACAAAACCAATGAAGCGGGTTTCTTTTCCTTTAGTTTTTATGAACTGCAGCGAACCAATGAATAGCAACAGATAAAAGACAAAATTCCAAATATCAATATGCTCAAATCGATTGGTAAAATCTAGATTTAATGTGCTGAATGAAAATAAAATTCGAAAAATTTCAGGAATTGTATTAAACTGCGATGCTCCATTCCATACCCTGAAAAACGAATAAAAGCAACTTAAAATACCAATGAGGGATATTGCCAGCGAACTGATGGCAATAAATCTGTAGTTTTTTTCCATAAAATGATCGAAATTTATTTTAAACTAATCTCTATACTTCTTTATCAAAATAAAGCATATAAAATTTCCCTTTCTCATCCTGCCCCTGCTCTAGCATTTTTCGATCACCATGAATGTAAATATGGAAATTTTTATCTAATTTAATAATACTTTTGAAATGTCGCTGAGTTTTTTTCACTGCCGCTTCACTTATCGGGAATTCTTCTGCAATATTGATCTGCATTTCCTGTTCGTAATCGGTTTTATAATTGTTAAAACTTTCAATTACATGCTCGTCTTTCAAAACTTCAGCAGCAAATTCATCCAGTTTAAACTCTTCTTTTTCTTTAAAGAAATTAATAGACTGGTTCAGAAAATCAGCCTGATCTGCTCTTGAAACTTCAAATTCCTGAGGAAGCTGTTTGGTGATATAATCTTTGTAAACCATCAAAGCTTCCTGCGTGTGAAAATATTCATCGTCACGCTGTTTTACCTTTAAGAAATCTTCAAACCAGTAATACATATCTCCGTTTTTGTTGTTGTCAACCACGGAAAGTACATATCCACTTTCTTTATTGTTATTATAGATTAAAGCAGCTTTATCGATTTTTGAAAGGCTGATTCCCTGATCTTTTTCAATTTCAAACCCTTCGACTTCGCTCAGGGTGCTGCCATTTTTAGGGAAAATCTTTAAGAAAGAATCTCTTTTTTCGGTTTTAAAAATCCCTATTTTATCAACTCTTTCGTCACTTTCTCTTTCGTCTTCAAAGAATACGATGAATAATTCTCCACCCTGAACTCTTGGGTTTTCTGCAGCTTCGAAAAGATGTTTTGCAATATTTTCTGCTTCCCAAAGGAACTTCGCTTTATCGTCAAAAATTTCAGATACCGAACTGAAAACCGGATTATTTACCAAATAAGAATCGCTGTAAAATTGGTAGGTTTCTTCTGTTTTAAAAGAACCTAAAAAGTAATTTTCAAGCATTTCTACCGTGCCTTCATCCAATTGAAGCTCTTCCTGTGAAAGTATAAGTGATTCTCCGTTGATTTTATTTCCGACTCTGTGGACTACAATTTTTGTAAACATCTCTGATTTTTATGGATTGCAAATATATTTATTCTGAAAATTAAAATCGACTAATTGTATCTTTTCTTTAACTGAATATCTTTAATTGATAACCCTTTTAGCATTTTGAATCTTTGTCTTTCAAAAATAAGTGAAACGGCTTTGTTTACCCTAACTGCAGTATTTTTATTAATTCTTTGTATATCCTTGCGTTTTTTTACTTCCAAGGCAAACAAAGTTTTTACAATAAATGCTCTTTTTTAAGATAAACAAAGGCATTTCATTTAGAAAATGAAATACAATTATTTAAATATCAATCATTAAAGGTATTTGCAAAATGCACAGCGGGTTAATTAATAATATTTTCAGAACAACGCAAAGATTGATTTAATAAATAAAGTCTTTAAGCAGCAAAGATGGCAACAAGTTGCTGATTAAGCTTGAAAAATAGGTATTTGAAATCAATTTTTGTTGCTCGAATTTTTGTTATTACAAAAAATGAGAGCCCAATTTTCTTTAATTCTGAAAATTTAAAAATTTCATCAAAATCTGAATTTAAAATTTTCATTACAAAATTTAAATGTTTCATTTTAAAACAATAAAAACCAATCTCAATTAATTGCATTAAAAATCAATTCATTATATATTTAATCACTAAACAAAGAGATAATATTTCATCAAAACAACTATTAATAAAAGACTTACCAAAAGCTTTGCAATTAAAACAAAATTAACATGAAGAGCAATTTTTTAACATTATGATGAAGAAATTGGTACGCTTTTAGCTAATACAAGAATGTTTTGAAAAATATTTAAAATGAAAAATATTGAGAAGAAAGTAATTAATGAAAATGGGGCAATTGAACATTTAAAAGTATTCTATCCTTCGTTACAAAAGGAGATCGTGCAACTTTCAGCACAAGATAATTTTGCAGGAATCATTCAGACAACCGTAGATCACTTAAAAAATCTATTGCAGGAATCAAAGATTAATATTGTAAATCACAACATCAAAATGATGGACTGGTTGTACAGAAACGGAACGCAAAACGTAAAACAGATTATTGAGAATCTTTTTGTAAGATCTTTCAGAAGTTTTAAAAAACAAACCGACACTCACCAATGGAATATGTTATATCAATATATGCCGGTAAGTTTTCAGAAGATTTATGTAAAGCAGTCAAAAATGGACGAAATCTTATTTAAAAGACACTAAATCAAATTATATATAACGAAAAATCCCGGAGCAAATTTGCTTCGGGATTTTCTATTTTTATGAAGGTAAAGTTGATTGACATTCATTTTCAGAAACATCAATCAACTTAAAAAAAATTTAAGGATTCTGTTCATATCCCGCAACCTGAATTTGAGATAAAGGAATCTGATACAGATAATCATTGGTTGTAATCGTAAAGTTGTAATTAAGACTTGCTGCAGCTTGGTTGATGACATTTACAGCCGTATTCCAACGTACCAAATCATGCCAATAAACACCTTCACCTGCAAATTCAACTCTTCTTTCTTTTCGAAGCGCCGTGGTAAAATCATTCGCAGAAATAGAGGTAGAAACCGCTGTAAGACCTGCTCTCTGACGAATTTTGTTTAAATATGGAACCGCAGCAGCTGTATTTCCTTGACTATTTAAAACTTCTGCATACATCAAAAGAACGTCTGCATAACGTATAATCGGGAAATTAATCGGCCAGTCGTAACGATTAGTTAGAACGATTCCTTTTTCACGGAATTTTACAAAAAATTTAGCCTGATCCGGTTGACCATTTTGCGCAATGAAGCTGGTTTTAATTGTTAACGGAAGTCTCAAATCTCCTGGTTCATAGGCATCAATCAATGATTGTGAAACACCTAATTCCGCAGAACTAAACAAACTTCCTTGCGGATTGTAGAAAGGATCAGTCACTCCAAAATTTGGTGAGACATAACTTGGCAAATAAGAACCTTGAGACAAACCGCCACTGATATGCTGAATTTCGAAAATATGGTATTTATTATCATTCGCACTTTTAAATAAATCTGCGTAATTAGGCGCAAAGGTGACAAACTGACCTTCTCCCTGAATAACGGTAAATAAATGGTCTTTTGCTTTGGCAACATACGCTCCATTATTGAGCGGATAACCAGACCCGGTAAGATAAATTCTTCCTAACATGGCATGAGCCGCTGATTTTGTTATTCTTCCTTTGTTTGCATTATCGTAGGTGTTTTTTAAACCTCCAATAGATGATTCAATCTCTGAAGTAATGAAATTATAAAGCGTTGCCAAATCTGTTCTTTGAATTGTGGCAGCTTCTTCCGGACTTACAGGATGATCGATTAAAGGAACTTTTCCGAAACTTCGCATCAGCTCAAAATAAGCATAGGCTCTTAAAAAACGGGCTTCAGATCGATACTGTTCCTTTGTTGCCGCCACTGCAAAAGGTACAGCATCAATTCTTGATAAAAGCATATTGGCGTAAGAAATCTGCTGATAAGCATCTTCCCAAAGAATTTCCATTTCTTCTGTAGAAGAAGTATCCTGAAAGCGATTGATGGCGTAATAATCTCTATTTCCGTTTTGCGAGATGGCATTAAAATTATTAGAACGAACTTCTGACGCCAATAAATAAAAATTAACATCATAGCCACCTCTTGATGAGGAATTTATCATCGCAGAATATACTCCAGACAACGCCTGCTGAATCTGTAATTCTGTCGTATAAAAAGAATTTTGGGTAATATTATTTTCCGGTTCGAGTCTTAAATCGTCTTCACAACTCAGCATTCCCAACATCATTGTTCCACATACCAATGCTTTTGTGAGAGATTTCATATTTAAGAAAGACATATTTTTTTTATAATTGATTTTCATTTTTTAAAAATTTAGAAGTTAAAGTTTAAGCCCATCATATATACTTTTGCATTAGGATATGCTCCGTAATCGGTACCGTCTGATTGTACAGATTCTGGGTTGTAGCCACCATAATAATGATCTTTTCTCCAGACATTTTCTAAGCTGACATACACTCTTAGATTAGAAATTTTTAATTTTTTCACTAATTCCTGCTCAAAATTATATCCTAAAGTCACATTTTTCAGCTGAATGTAAGTCGCATCATACAACCATCTTGTATCTAAAAGACTTCCTGTAGTACCGTCTAATCTTGGTGTTTTTCCGTCTCCCGGATCTGCATCAGAACGCCAACGATTTGCCCAGTTCCCCATTACGTTAGTTGTAGTTCCCATTCCGGTACGGTCAATTGCACGTCCAAGCAATGCATAACTATATCCACCTTTCTGACCTTGGAAAAACACAGAAAGATCAAAACCTTTATAAGAAAATGTATTGGTAAACCCCCAATAATAATCAGGAGTAGGACTTCCTACAATATGACGGTCATTTTCGTCAATTTTCCCATCACCGTTAAAATCTCTGTATTTAACGTCTCCTGCAATCGCTCCAGTTGTTTTGGCAACTGCTGAATTATTAATATCTGCAGTAGAAAGCACCCCAATCGCTTCATATAAATAAAATGAATTAAGCTCTTCCCCTACCTTAATAATATTGGTACTGCTGCTAAAACCTGTATAAATAGGCGCATTATCACTTCCCAATTGTAAAACTTTATTATTATTGAAGGCAATATTCGCCGAAGTATTCCATTTAAATGCTCCCGTTAAGTTTTTTGTGCTTAGTTCGAATTCTAAACCTTTGTTTTGAACCGAACCTACATTCTTCCACATAATATTGTAGCCTGTTGTATAAGGAATTGGCTGCTGCAAAAGAAGATCATTGGTTTTTTTGATGTAATAATCTGCTGTAAAATCAATTCTGTTGAATAAGCCTAATTCAAAACCAAAATCTGAAGACTGTGTTTTTTCCCAGGTTAAATTCGGATTGGGAATTGTATTGGGTATTAAACCGTTTGATAAGCCTCCGCCAAATGAATAATTACCTCCGGCAAGTGTACCAAAAGCACGGTAATCTCCAATGTTATTATTCCCATTTTCTCCCCAACTGTATCTTAGTTTTAAATTGCTTAACCATGTTTTATCTTTAAAAAATTCTTCTTCATCCATTTTCCATGCTCCCCCAAATGCTGCGAAAGTTCCATAAAGATTGTTCCATCCAAATCTGGATGAGCCATCTCTACGAATACTTGCAAATAGCATATATTTTTTTTGGTAGTCATAGTTTACACGACCAAACAATGAAGTCAACATCCATTCTGAAGCAGTATATTCTGAGTTTAATACTGATGCAGACTGAGTGAAGTTAAACGTTTTTAAATCATCATTCGCAAAACCTTTGTTACGATTATATTGCGAAGTCGTTCTGTAGTTTTCTGCACTATATCCGGCAAGAGCGGCAATAGTATGGCTTCCGAAAGTCTTTTTATAATTTAATAAAGCCTCTCCTAAATATCGGTTATAATTTACCGTTCTTCTGCTCGCAATACTTACCTGCCCCGGAATATTGGTAACTAAATTAAAAGTTGGAATGTAACCCGTATTGATATTAAAATTATTTGTAGCACCTCCCGAAATTTTAAAATTTAAACCCGGTAAAATATCATAAGACATGTACATCGTAGACAACAATCTGAACTCATTGGTATCATTCGTTGTGTTTTCTAAAGTTCCAATCGGGCTTACTGTAGAACCAGCCCATCTGTATCTTATATTTTTCCAGAAATTGGTATAAAGACCTGCAGATAATTCTGCAACAGGAACCATAGAAAGCATTTTATGCGCTTCATTATCTTTTCCGTCTACTGCAGCTCCGTAACTTTGAGAATAACTTGGTCGTAAAGTAATTCCCGCTTTCCATTTATCAGAAATGTTGACATCAATAACTGCACTTAAATTGAATCTATTAAAACCAGTATTTAGCGCCATACCTTCCTGATCAAAATACGCAGCCGAAATCGCATATTTTACATTCTGACTTCCTCCTCTTACCGATAACTGATAATTCTGAATTGCGGCTGGACGATAAAAAGCATCCTGCCAATCAATATTTGCAACCTGATCGGTTCCCCATCTCGGATCTACCATATAAGTAATATTTGCTAAATTATAATCGGTAGTATTTGCCAGATTAAAATAATTTGCTCTTACCGCATAGCTGTCTGAAGCTGAATTACCAGGAGATAAAGCCACCCATCTTTTATTAATAGATTCGGTTGCATAATCAATCCATTCTGCACTGTTCATGATGTCCAGCTTTTTTTCAATAGTCTGAACCCCATAATACTGGGAAAATGAGAATGACGGCTTTCCAGAAACTCCTTTTTTGGTTGTTACAATCACAATTCCGTTAGAACCTCGTGATCCGTACATTGCTGTAGATGCGGCATCTTTAAGTACTTCAATCGATTGCACATCATCCGGAGAAATGTTGGCCATATCATCCGCTACCATTCCATCTACTACATAAAGAGGAGAATTACTTGCCGATATCGAAGCCGAACCACGAACTCTGATTTCCAGTGGCTCTCCCGGTTTTCCTGAAGTAGCACGGGTTTTAACACCTGCAATCTGTCCTGTTAATGCCTGATCAACCCGTGAAATAGGACGATCTTTAAAACTTGAGACATTCACTTTTCCGACAGAACCGGTAACTTCTCCTTTTTTTTGTGTACCATAAGCAATAACGACTACTTCCTCTATCTCCTTTGTTTTAGATTTTGTACTATCCGTGGTCTTATTGGTAGATTGTTTTTCCTGTGCGAAGATAAAACTTGTGGTACTTAGTAAAATACCAAGAGTTATTATAGATTTCTTCATTTCGTGACTGGTGATTAATAATTATTACTTTTATACTTTCTCGTAAATTAAAACGTAAGAAAAGTTAAATCTGGAAAGACATGATATTTCTCATATTTTTATTTTTATAAAAGTATACTTATCGAAAATTTCTGCTATCCTGCTGTTACCTGCTCAAATCTCTTTAAAAAGAAATACTGGCAAATAATTTATTTAAAGCCAACTTTTAAGCTATATTTTTTCAAAAAAAGAAAAGATTTTCAAGCTTATACACTCAGATTTGATAGAAATCTGTTTCGAAATATTTTCATACAATCTCAATGTTGGCTTTGTTTTTGCCAAGCAAGAGGTATGAAAACAATTTTTATCGTAGAAGATGAGACAGGCATCAGAGATGCATTACAATTGCTCCTGTCATTCGAAAATTATGACGTACGTTCATTTGCAACCGTTGAAGCCTTCAACAATAGAGATCAATCGGTTATTCCGGATGTTTTTATTTTAGATGTAAGATTACCCGATGGTTCAGGAACCGATTTATGCAATCAAATAAAAGAAGATGAAGCTACCTCAAAAATTCCTGTAATGATCATCAGTGCTCATGCAAAAGCCGAAAATGTAATCAATTCTTGTGATGCCGATGAATTTATTTCTAAACCATTTGACATTGATGATGTTCTTGTTAAAATTGAAAAACTAACGGCTTAATACTCTATCAATTATTATAAATAAAAACACTCTGAAGCATCTTGTTTTAGGGTGTTTTGTTTTTATTGAAAAAAAGAAATTCAAGGTTTATAAAATCTAAAATTTTCATTTAATACTTGTTTTGCTAACTTTTGAATAATTTAATACCATCATAAAATCTTTTGTCGCTTTTGCAGTTAAAGAAGTATTTTTCAATACTTTTGTGTACGCTTTAGGGGTATTCTGAAAAGAATTGAGAGAGTCCCTTTGAACCTGATACGGCTTACACCGACGTAGGGAAAAGCAATATGTCATATTCTAAAATGATGACTGTTGTTCCGGATTTATCCTAAAGCTTTTATTGATAAAAATATTAGAATGGAAAATAATCTTTGGAACAATATCCTTCAAGTACGCAACACTTCTCCCCTTGTTCACAGTATCACCAATTATGTGGTAATGAACAGCACTGCCAATGCGGTTTTAGCAATTGGCGCATCACCTATAATGGCTCATGCAAAATCTGAAGTGGAAGAAATGGTAAATATTTCGCACTCACTGGTTGTCAATATCGGTACAGTTGATGAATATTGGGAAGAATCAATTCTTCTGGCTGTAAAAAAAGCGAATGAATTAAACAAACCCTGGATTTTAGATCCTGTTGGATCCGGAGCAACCTCTTATCGTGATTCGGTTTTAAGTAAGATTCTTTCTTTAAACCCGACCGTTATCAGAGGAAATGCCTCTGAAATTATCGCTCTTTCAAAAGCCAGTAAAACCATTACAAAAGGAGTCGACAGTACAGCAAAAAGTAATGAAGCTGTAGAAGCTGCCAAAATATTAGTTCAAAACCACAAATCATTAGTTTGTATTTCAGGAGAAACCGATATCATCATTAGTGAAAATCAAGAAATTCATTTAAAAAATGGTCATCCGATGATGACAAAAGTTACCGGATTGGGTTGTACAGCAACTGCACTGATTGGTTCTTTTATCGGAGTTATTGATGACAAAACAGAAGCTATTATTGCTGCAATGAGTTTATTGGGTATCGCAGGAGAAATAGCAGCTAAACAAAGTGCAGGTCCGGGAAGTTTACAACTCAATATCATTGATAAACTGTACAATATTACAGAAGATGAGTTTTATGATCATTTAAAAATGCTAAAACAATGATTTTAAAACCATCATTTCCCTATCAGTTATATTTGGTGATTTCAGAGAAAGATTGTTTAGGAAAAGACTTTCTTGAAGTTGCAGAAAAATCGATTCTAGGTGGTGTTGATATTATTCAGCTGCGTGAAAAAAATACCTCAACAGAAGATTTTCTTCGAAAAGCATTTACATTAAAAGAAATCACTGATAAATACAATATTCCGCTTATTATTAATGATCATTTTGAGGTTGCTGAAAAAATTGGTTCAGCAGGAATTCATGTCGGGAATAATGATAAATCTCCGTCAAGTCTCAGAAATGAATTGTTTTTTAAAGATAAAATGATCGGATATTCTATTGAATATTTAAGCCAACTTGAAAATGTAAACACAGAATTGTCAGATTACCTGGGAATCAGTCCCATATTTAGCACCGACACCAAAAAAGATACAGTGACTGAATGGGGACTGGAAGGTTTATCAAAAATAAGATCGCTTACAGACAAACCACTCGTTGCCATCGGAAATATCAATTCTTCAAACGTAGCCTCCATTATAAAAGCAGGAGCAGATACATTAGCTGTTGTATCTGCCATTTGCAGTGCCAAAAATCCTGAAAAAGCAGCGTATAAAATTAAAAATGAAATAGTAAAATGAAAAAATATACTTATCCTACCGTTCTTACAATTGCAGGTTTTGACGGCAGTGGTGGCGCAGGAATACAGGCAGATATCAAAACATTTTCAGCTTTGGGATGTTATTCAACATCGGTACTTACTGCACTTCCTGTTCAAAATACAATGGGCGTAAGAAAAATATATCCTGTTTCGGTGGAGGCTGTTGCAGATCAAATAGAAGCTGTACTAGACGATATTTTTCCTGATGCCATTAAAATTGGTATGGTTCATACGCCTCAATTGGTTGAAGCTATTGTGAAAACTTTAAGTAAATATCCAAAGATTCCCATTGTATTTGATCCTGTCATGGTTGCCACAAGCGGACATCGTTTGATTGAAGAAGAAACCATTCAAACCATTATTGAACAATTATTTCCCATCGCAGAAATTATCACCCCGAATATGGATGAAGCTTCTATATTGGCAAAAATGGAGGTTAAAACGTTAGAAGATATGAAAATTGCGGGTGAAAAGATCTTAAGATCAGGCTGTAAAAATATTCTTCTTAAAGGTGGACATCAGGAATTACCAACTGTTACTTCATTATTGTTTGAAGAAAACGGTAAACAATCTAGTTTTGAAACTATAAAATTTGCTACGAATAATACCCACGGTTCCGGCTGTACGCTTTCTTCGGCAATTGCTGCTTTTATAGCACGAGGAGAAAATTTATTTAATGCGGTTGAATTGGCACAACAATATGTTTTTGAAGCTATTAAAAACGGAAAAGATGTTGTCGTCGGAAAAGGAAATGGTCCTCTTAATCACTTTTTTAATCCTCATAAAATAATTAAAAATGAGTTGGTCTGAATTAACCTGGAAACAAACTGAAGAACGATACCAAGCCATTCTTACCATGCCTTTTGTTTCTCAATTGGCAGATGGAAGTCTTCCCAAAGAAAAATTTCAGTTTTACATGGCTCAGGATTCTTTATATCTCGAGCATTTTGGAAGAGCATTGGCGTTGATTGCAGCAAGAGCGTATGATATCAGTAATACCTTGCAATATCTGAAATATGCAGAAACAGCAATTATCGTCGAAAATGCACTTCATGAATCTTATTTTAAAGATTTTGGCTTAATAGATAAAGGTACAATGCAGCCTGTCTGTCATCATTATGTGCACTTTCTTAAAAGTACCGCTGCACTAGATTCCGTAGAAATAGCGATGGCGGCAGTATTGCCTTGTTTTTGGATCTATAAAAAAGTAGGAGACCACATTTACAATACCATACAATCTGAAAATAATCCTTACCAAAAATGGATTGAAACGTATGGCGGTGAAGAATTTGCAGAAGCCGTACAACAGGCGATTAATATCTGCGATGAGGTAGCCGCTTCTACAACTCCTGCGATTAGAGAAAAAATGACAGAAGCATTTTTAACCTCCTCCCGAATGGAATATTATTTCTGGGAAGCAGCTTATGACAGTAAAACCTGGATTTAACTTTGAAAAAAGAAGCTTATTCATTTTAAAATATTTTTATTTACCGCAAAAGCATCAAAAGAAATGATTGAAAAATAGAAATTCAAAAGCTTACAAAACTAAGCATGATTAACATCTATTTTGTAAACTTTTGATTGTATAAAAACAATCTATCATCTTTTGTTTCTTTTGCGGTTTAAATTATTAAGTATTAAAAAAACAAATAATTCATACCATTTGGACTCAGGTTTTATTATTCATAAAATTTTGGAAATATGAGTATGGTATCTATTAGCAATTCATTTATATTTACAGCACAAAAAACTATAATCTAAAAGAGATCTGGTGAATGGATAATTTCTTAAATATTGTAACGGGCATCTCGCTGTTCATTTCATTTTTTTTGGCGTTTTTTATGCTAACGGTCACTACTAAACACAAAACAAGCAACCGTATTTTCGCATTTTTTCTTATCATAACTGCTATTGATACCAGCGAACCATTGATCAGTCACTTTACAAATGGTCCTTCAAATCTGGGAATATTTAGAACGACACTGTCTTACATGCAAATTCCTGCTTTTTATCTTTATGTTTTGTCGGTTTGTCATTCAGATTTTAGATGGAAGCCGAAATATCTTCTTCACCTGCTTCCGTTCCTTATTGTCAATCTTGCGTTATTGCCCCGTTTTTATAGTGTAGATGTTGCTTCAAAGCTCGACTTCATCATCAACCGCCAAAATATGATAGAGTTGCAGTTGACTCATTGGCTGTTTCATCTTCAGGTTCTGGTATATTTTACGGCAATTTTTCTATTATTGAGAAGAGCAAAAAAACTTTATCTGGAAAATAATTCAGGTGGAAATCTTAATTCTTATCAATGGCTGTTTCAACTTACCAGCGTTTTAACGGCTCTTTACCTAATTGTTATTTTCAAAAATATTTTCAAATTTTCTGATTATCTTTACATTTCTGATTGGATCAAGATAGGAATTCTCTTGCTGCAACCTTTTATCACTTGTTGGTATCTGTACAAAGCACTTAATTATCCGGGACTTTTTAGAAATATTGATTCAAAAATGAAGCTCGTTTCCGATTTTTCTTTGGAAGAAAAAACAATAGAACCGGAAACACTGAATGAAGATTTATTGAAGCTTAAAAAATACATGACTGATGAAAAGCCGTTTCTTAATCCGGATTTAAAGATTCAGGATATTTCAAAAGAAATCAATGTTCCTGTTCGCGAATTATCAGTTTTAATTAATCATCAATTGGGGCAGCATTTTTATGATTTCGTTAATACGTACCGAATTGAAAATGCCATGGAAATCCTGAAAGATTCATCAAAATCGAAGATTACCATTCTCGAAATTTTGTATGAAGTTGGTTTTAATTCAAAATCTTCTTTCAATACAGCTTTTAAAAAACAAACCGGAAACACTCCTACCGCTTATCGTAAAGCAGTGTAAAACAACCGTTTGTAATTACTCGTACTTTCTAATTTATTACTCATACCAATTTTTTTATCGAAATAAGGCCGAATACTTTTATTCGGTCGTATAAGATTCTGCTCTTCCACATCTTTGTATCGAAATATTTATCAAACCTTAAATAACGATACAATGAAAACATCATTCACATTCTTAGCTGTAGCATTATTAATCTGCAACTTTACTTTCGGACAGGATTTTTCTAAAAAAATCGATTCAATTATTAAAGATAATTATCAAAAAAATCCTGACGTTGGTATTAGCGTTGGCTTCATTAATAACAACAAAGAATTCTACACATCGTACGGCAAACTGAGTAAAGAAAGTACAACGAATATTGATAAAAATTCGATTTTCGAGATTGCTTCTATTACTAAATTATTAACTGGAAATATGATTGCGCAAGCCGTTGTTGAAAAGAAACTGAAACTGGATGATTACATCGATAGCTATCTGCCAAAACAATATGTTCTACAGAAAAACCTTCAGAATAAAATTAAAATTTCAGATTTGGCATCACATCAATCGGGATTACCTGACATCGATTTTCAAAAATTAATAGAAGTCAATTCGCAACAACCCGTAAGCAGCGTTACAGAGCAATCATTAGCAACGATGATCAATAACTGCACAGATCTTATTGACTATGGAAGTTTTCGATATTCTACCATCAACTTTACACTACTTGGACAGATTTTAGAGAAAGTATATGGCAAAAGTTATGACGAGCTTATCCGCGAAAAAATATTGAAGCCTGCAAAAATGAACCAAACTTTAACAAAAGATTTCAAGGTAAAAAACATCACAACAGGCTATAATCCTGATGGCGGAGCTCAAGAGTTTTTCTTATGGAATGTTACTGCACCGGCAGGATTGGTAAAGTCTAATACTTCTGATATGGTTAAATATATGAGAGTTCTTTTAAACAGCGGAAATCAAATATCAAATGCGGCATTAATTGCAGAAAAAGTTTATTATAAAGATGCTAAACGAGAAATGGGATTGGGATTCAACATCAATACAAAAGACGGAGATACAATTTATCTAAAATCTGGAGACTCTATGGGACAATCATCAATCATCTGTTACAATAGAGCTAAAAACTGGGGAATTATCATCCTTTTAAATAAAAGAGACTCAAAAATGAGACAGAATCTGTTGAACGTGATCTATGAAAATATCTTAAAATAAATTTTTATCTAAACCTTAAATAACAATACAATGAAAACAATATTTAACATCAGCTTTTTCCTATTATTCTTTGCAAGCTTTCAGGTTTTTGCTCAGAAAAAAGAATACAGTTTTCTTACCGATAGTTTGAAAATTGAAGAACAGTTAGACAAATATAAACTTCCGGGGTTTAGCGTAGTTGTTTTTGAAAATTATAAGATTGTTTACTCTAAACAATTTGGTCAGAAGTCGGCAAATTCTCCTGAAAAGATAGATGAAAATACGGCATTTTCTACAGCATCTATCGCAAAACCAATCACAGCGTTACTTTGCTTTATTTTAGAAGAAAAAGGTTTAATTAATCTGAACGAACCCATTGACAAATCTTTAAAAAGATGGCATTTGCCAAAAAGCAAGTTCACGGAAAACAACAATCCGACTTGGAAACAGTTTCTAAATCATACTGCAGGAACTTCTCAAAGCGGTTTCGAAGACCATTACGAAGGGGAAAAAATTCCTACATTGGAAGAAAGTCTTTTGGGAAAAATACCGAGATACGATAAAGAAATTGAATTCACTTTTGAGCCGGGAACCGATTGGCAATACAGCGGTGGTGGTTACACAATCATTCAGATGGCATTGGAAGATACTTTCAATAAACCGATTGCAGAGCTTGCAAAAGAATACATCTTTTCTCCACTTGGATTAAAAAACACAACAATGATCCAACCTAATGAAAAAGGATTTCTGACGAATGTTGCATCAGTTCATGACAAAGACGGAAAAGTAATAAAAACAGGTCTGCCAATTACACCACAAGTTGGAGCATCAGGATTATGGTCTACCCCAACTGATTTAGCTAAAATTGCTATCGAAATGCAAAATGCTTTGCGTAATAAAAACAACAAAGTAATTTCTCACAATGTAGCCAAAAAAGTAACGGCAGTAACGGCTTTAAAAAACGCAGTTGGCGGATGGAGCTACGGATGGCAAAAATCTTTTGGATACAATAATTATGACTGGTTTACCTGTAATGGTTCAAACACCGGAGTTGGAGGAACCGTGATGGGAACAATGAAAGACGGAAATGGTTTTGCATTTCTTGCCAATGGTGAAAAACCAAATCGTTTTCCGGTGATGGGAGCAACACAAAAAACAATTTTATCTGTAATGAATTGGGAAGGAAAAACAATGAATGAAAAAACTCAGGAAATCCCTGCAAGTCTAAAAAAGCAACTTATTGGGACGTATGATGATTTTCTTTTCGCACAAGGAATGGAAACCAAAATAGTAGAAAAAAACAACCGCCTTTACGTAGAATCAGCTATTTTAGACCATTTCAAAGGAAAAAATGATAATGAACTGGTTTATCTAAAAAATGGATTATTCAAAATTACAGATTATCCTAACCTTTTAAAATTCGATTTTAAAGATGGAAAAGCAAGTTTTGTTACTCTAAAAAGAGATGATTTGACAGCCACAGTTTCAATGGCTGTTAAAGCAAAATAACCTTTAATAGAAATAAAAAAACGGATGTTTACAATGATAAACATCCGTTTTTAGTTATAAATATTTTCTAAATATCGAAACGATAATTAAACCTTATCAATAATCTTCAGAAATAATATGCTCAATACAATATTCAGCCAACGCAGTGATCGTTAAAAACGGATTAACACCAATCGTTCCGGGAATTAAAGATCCATCAATGATATAAAGATTTTCAGATCCTCTAAGTCTGCCTTTCATATCTGTTGCTTTTCCCAATGCAGCACCGCCCAATGGATGGTAACAAATATCGGCTCCGAATCCGTTATTAAAAAGCAAGTGCGCTCTTGTTCCTCCGTTTGCTTTATTCATTGTTTTAATAAAATATTCTGCATTTTTTCTGGCAAGAGCTACGTTATCTGCAGACCATTTTAAATCTATTTTTCTAGAAACAGGATTAAAAAACACAGCACCTTTTTCTGGCACCGGACTAATCATTAAATAAAGTGAGGTAGCCACATCCATCCCCATCGGAAGGGGAGCAATTTCTGTAAAAAACGGATGTTCTTTATCATTCCAATTATCAATTCCTCCAACAGGGATAGTAGAATGATTTACACCAGTTCCACCGGAAAATGTTTTGACAAAATTTCTGCCGGTCATGAAATTTCCATTATTGCCCCAGTTTTGCCCTACTTCAGGATTTAGTGTTATTTTATTATCATTTGATGATTTTAAAAGCAATTCTAAAGTTCCCATTGTACCGGCGCATAAAAACAGTTTTTTACAAACAATTTTCTTTTTTGCAGTAGTTTCACCAAGAGTATTTGTCTGGATAACTTCTAAAATATAAGTATTATCTGAAGCTTTTGTAATACTTTCCACTCTATGCAAATCATGAATATGAACTTTACCCGTTTCTTGGGCTTTTTTAAGGTATGTTTTGTCTAAAGATTTTTTACCGTAATTGTTTCCGTAAATAACTTCACCCGCCAAAGCCGAACGGGGAACTTTGTTTTCGTACTCAGCTTCCATGTATTTAAAATCATAAACATTGGGAACACGTACGGTTTTAAACCCAGCTTTATGAGCTTCTTGCTCACCCACTTTATTGAATTTATAGAAACTGCAGTTTTCGAGAAAGTTTTCGTCAGCAGAATTCACTTCAAGCTCTTTCTCTGCCAATGGAAAATATTTTTCATAAAAATCTTCAGTACTCAGTTCTGGAAATATTTCTCTGAAGTAATCTTTTTTTGGTAAAACAGCCATTCCTCCGTTGACAAGAGAACCTCCGCCAACTCCTCTCCCCATCCAGATTTTGATATTGCTAAAATCCCATCGGTCAAGCGTTCCTGTATATTTTTTGGTGTTGAAAATATTAAAAAATGGAGCAATCGTTTTAGTTCTCAACCAAGCCGCAGATTTTCCGGGACTAATCATTGGCGAAAACTTTTCACCAGATTTTTCCCAATTAAGACCCATTTCTAAAATCGTTACTTCATGTCCGGATTGTGCCAAACGCAACGCAGCAACAGCTCCACCGTAACCGGAACCAATAATAATATTATCAATTTCTAAGTTTTCCGTCTCTACTTTAACTTCATTATTTTTTGCAAACAAAACTGATGAAAAGCTTGTGAAATACAATGCTCCCATTCCTAAAAGTGAATGTCTGAGAAATTCTTTACGGTTCATAAAATGGTCTTTTGATTTGCTATAATTTTTTTTAAAAAACTATGGCATCTTTAGTAACTACTTCTTTTTGCAAAATCAAGACCACTCTGAGAAATTTTCTATTTATACTCACCTTAATTTTAGATAAGGAATACTGATACAGTTCTTAAGATATTAAATTCAAAAAATATTTAAATTAAATCCGCACAAAGTATAACAGTCTAAAATTGAATTATTTTCAAATATTTTTAGTCAACAGTCCTTTTACTTTTTCGATAATAAAAAACAGTATAATCTGTACAAAAAAAATATATAATTCACTTTTTAACATTGGAAAACAGAATATCGTCTATAATATTACCGTTTTCGTAATGTTACATTAAAAAAAAATAAATCATCCATTATATTTATGTTAATAAATTACTACTTTATAAAAAAAATAACTATTTTTGTTAATAATAAGCAATATAATATATGATTAAAACCTTTACTTCTTTATTACTTCTTTTGTGTTTTATTAATTTTGGTTTCATACCGCTGCTTCATGCGCAGGCTGCAACCTTACCTTACACTCAAGATTTTAACACGAGCAATGACTTTACCTTACTGAATGGAACCCAAGTCAATAAATGGGCATATGGTTCAGCGGCAGGTAATGCGGGAAATTCTATTTATATTTCCAATGATAACGGTACTACAAATAATTATACTATTACGTCTTTGAGCGTTGTTCAGGCGTATAGAGACATTGTAGTTCCAGCAGGTACCACAGCTTTTTCACCAGCAACATTATCATTTGACTGGAGAGCGATGGGGGAAGCATGCTGTGATTATCTTAGAATTTGGTTAGTCCCTACTACTTTTACACCTACACCCGGAACGCAAATTACAGCAGGTGCAGGTAGAATTCAATTAGGAGCTAACCTAAATGCACAAACCACTTGGCAGACTTACACCAACACAAACATCAACTTGGCAACGTTTGCAGGAGCTAACGTACGTCTTGTCTTTGAATGGAGAAATGATGGAAGCATAGGTACTTCACCTGCAGGTGCTATTGATAACATTAATATGCTGATTCCTACTTGTAGTGCACCCACTGCTTTAGCTGTAAATACTATCACGACAACTAATGCAACTATTTCATGGACAGGTATTACTCCTGCTCCTGCTAATGGATATCAGTATTATGTTTCGACAAGTTCTACACCTCCTACCAGTACGACTATACCTACTGGTACAACTACTGGAACTTCAGTTATTTTAAATACACTATCACCAAGTACCACTTATTATTTTTGGGTTCGTGCAGTTTGCAGCGCTACAGATTCTAGTATCTGGACTGCAGGCGGAGGATTTTCAACTACGCAAATTCCTGCTACACTTCCTTACAACCAAAATTTCTCAACCTTAAATGATTTCGGTTTTATAAACGGATCTCAGACGAACAAATGGGTTTATGGGAATGCTGTAGGAAATACACCCAATTCTATTTATATCTCTAATGACAATGGAGTAACGAATAACTATACCATCACTTCGTTAAGTGTTGTTCAGGCTTACAGAGATATTGCAGTACCGACAGGAACCACTGCGGCATCACCTGCGCTTTTATCATTTGATTGGCTTGCAATGGGAGAAGCATGTTGTGATTACTTAAGAATCTGGCTTGTGCCTTCTTCTTTTACTCCAACTGCGGGTGCTCAAATTACGGCAGGTGCAGGAAGAATTCAAATAGGAGGAAATTTAAATGCACAAACCGCATGGCAAACATATTTGAATACAAACGTAAACTTAGCAACTTTCTCAGGAACTACTGTACGTCTTGTCTTTGAGTGGAGAAACGACGGAAGTATAGGTACTCCGCCTGCAGGTGCTATTGATAATATAAATTTTCTTATTCCTACCTGTAAATTGCCTACAGCACCGGCCGTAGCTGCTGTAACTTCGGCTACAGCCACCATAAGCTGGACAGCCACTGTACCGCCACCTGCGTTAGGATACCAATATTATTTATCAACAAACCCAACACCTCCAATCGCCACGACACCTCCAACAGGAACAACAACTGCAACATCAGTTCCTTTAACAGGATTGATTCCTAATACAACGTACTATTGGTGGGTAAGAGCAAGATGTAGCACAACAGATGCAAGTATATGGATTGGTGGACCTAGCTTCACAACGACACAGATTCCTGCGACCATTCCTTATGTTCAGCCTTTTGCTGCGAATGATTTTGGTTTTGTAAACGGAACCCAGGTAAATAAATGGGTTTACGGAAATGCAGCAGGAAATACACCTAATTCTATTTATGTTTCAAATGACAATGGTGTAACCAATGCATACACAATTACTGCACTAAGTACAGTACATGCCTACAGAGATATTGCAATACCTGCAGGAACTACAATTGCAAGTATAGCTTTTGATTGGAAAGCTCAAGGGGAGACAACACTTGATTATTTACGTGTTTGGCTCGTTCCGAGTAGTTTTATGCCTACAGCAGGAACTCAGATTACAGCAGGAGCAGGAAGAATTCAGCTGGGAGCAAACTATAACCAACAGGCATTATGGCAATCATACAGCAATACCAATGTGAATCTAAGTACTTTTGCAGGAGCAACTATGAGGCTAGTATTCGAATGGAGAAACAGTGCTACAGGTGGAACTCAAGAGCCCGCTTCTGTAGACAATGTCGTTATCAGAATCTGTAACAATATCACTCCAGTAGTGACCGTAGTTCCAGCATCCATAACTCATAATTCGGCTACTATAACATGGCCACAACATAATGGAGGGGCTGCGTATAAAATCAGATACAGACCGGTTGGTTCTACTCAATGGCTACCTGCAACAGGACCAATAGATGTTGCACCAATAGCAGGACCTACACAAACTTATCCTTTAACAGGTCTATTAACTCCTGTAACGTTATATGAAGTAGAAGTTGCTGCAGTTTGTAATGTTACTAATATTGGTGTTTATTCACATAACGAATTTACCACCAGATGCGACCCAACTCCACCGAATGTAGTGATATCTAATATCTCATCAACATCTGCGGTTGTAACATGGAGCCCTCTTGTAGCAAGTGCCACCTACGAAATAAGATGGAAATTGGTAACCGATCCAGCTACTTCTTGGCAATCACCTCCTCCTCCAGGGACACCACAGCCACCATTAAATTCTTATACTATTACAGGTTTAAGTTCTTATAAAACGTATGAAGTACAGGTAAGAAGTACATGTATTGGCAGCACAACACCAAACCCATGGTCTACATCTCAAGTGTTTACTACGGTTAGAGTTTGTGAAATTCCGCCTCCGGGATTAACAATTACTCAGTTGAATCCTACATCAGCAGAAGTAGTTTGGGATGCTTATACTGGTACCGGAGCTACTAATAATTACATATTAAGATACAGAAAGGTAGGATTACCTGGCTGGACAAATATTAACGTAAGTACTAATACCTATACAATAACAGGATTATTAGAACTAACAAAATATGAAATGCAGGTAGCAAATGTCTGTACAGGTACACCCGGTAACTTTACTCCTCTGTACTATTTTACAACACCAACAGTAGTTTATTGCCCGATGCATTCAACGAACTTTGCTTCAGAATTTATTTCAAAAGTAACTGCAAAACCAGCAGGTAAACCAGAGATGATTAATATTACAGCAGGTTCAGCTTATTCAGACTTTACAGCAGTTCCTTTAAAGTATATTGATATAATTCAAGGCTCTGCAGGCAACCAGATTATAGTGGATAAAACACTTAGTTCGGGAGCAAAAGCTGGAGTAGCAGTTTGGATTGACTTCAACAGAAACGGAACTTTCGATCTTGATGAAAGAATTTTAGCGGATGGTCCGAATACGAATCTTACAGCAAGTGCTACATTCTCTGTACCAGCTGATGCTTTCGTTGGATCTACTGATAAATATGTTGTTATGAGAGTTGCGATGGCTAAAGATGCGATTCCTGTAAACTGTATCAGCTTTACGGATGGTGAAGTAGAAGATTACACGGTAAGAATTTCTAAACTACCGGCTGTTAATACACTTAATCAAACAGATATCCTGATTTATCCAAACCCAGTTAAATCAATTCTGAATGTTAGGAACATTAGTAAAAAAGCTAAGTACAAGATTTACACGGCAGCTGGTCAGATCATCTCAAGCGGAATTATCTTAAATAATAAGATTGACGTAAGCAGATTGATCAACGGTTTATACGTGATTGACATTGATGATGTTCAGGGCACAGCTCAGAGAAAATTCATTAAAGAATAATCAATTAATTAAATAGAATAAGCTCTCAGAAATGGGAGCTTATTTTTTTACTCCAAAAGCAACAAAAAATTTCATGATGCAATAAGCATTTCAAAAACTGGCAAAATAAGGAGTAAATGAAAGTTTTTAGAGCCTGTGCTAATTTCGATTTAATATTATGGATATTTGTATGTTGCGCAGCAACCGGACTTTTAATGGCTTTAATTCGTCCAAAAAAAATCAAAAATGTTAGAAATAGAATTGGGTTTGCTAAGTTCTTTAGCTCTTACAGTATCATTTATAGTTTAGTTATCATCTAACTTTCCGCAATAATAATTATGCTAGAAAGTCTATTATTAATATTGCTCCTTTAATAAGTGAGTTGTTAAAAATTAAGGCTTTATACTTAAATTTTAGATATACTAATTAGCAAATGACCCTCAGATTGATTTTAGCTTCACGGATTAAATTAAAAAAGAGCAGATAAAGAAATTACCTGCTCTATATACCATATAATGGTTGTTATTTGAAGTTACGCTTTTTTAACGTTAACTGCATTAACCCCTTTGTTACCATTTTGTAAATCGTATGTTACAACATCATTTTCACGAATTTGGTCTACTAAACCTGAAGTGTGTACGAAGATGTCTTGACCTCCTGTTGATGGAGTAATAAAACCAAATCCTTTAGTTTCGTTAAAGAATTTTACTGTTCCTTGTTGCATTGTATTATATATTAAAAAATTATTTTATTCTGTTAATAAGACTCGAAAATACCGATATTTTGATTTACGTCAAAATGATAATAAATTTTTGAAAAAAATATGGATGTATAGAATTTAAGAGTGAAAATCGAACTTCTTAAAAGGTAGAGCACCTAAAAATTAATGACAAAAATAAACGTCTGATTTAATACTTGAAATATTTCTAGAAATCAAATCACTATCCGTATTATTAGTTGCAAAGGTAAGCTAATCATATGATATATGCAATTACTTCGCTTAAACTATCAATAATCCATCATCATTAACGTCAGCTCTATAAACTCCAGTAATGAAAAAGATTTTCTGGCTGTTGTATTTTGAACGCAGTTTTAGGGCTGGAATATCCTCAACTTTCATGAAAGCTACGACAGTTTGTTTAAAACCTGGAAGATTAGTTTGGACAGAAGTGCTGATGCGGAAAATATAAGATACAAAGGTTTTGCTACTAAAGGTCTCACAAGGTTTGAGAAAAACACAGAAAATGACTATTGGAAGATAAGTTTTAATCAATATTAAAGGTTTAAGATTCCCTACATAAAACAAAAAAATCCCCAAGCTTACACTCGGGGATTTCTATTTATTTTGACTCGTTTAGTCTTACTTAACTTCTTCGAAGTCTGCATCCTGAACATCTTCTGCTCCGTTTGCCTGACCTTGAGTTTGTTGAGCTCCTGCATCTGCACCTTGACCTTGTGCATACATTTCTTCTGAAGCGGCCATCCAAGCTGCATCTAAAGCTTCAGTTTTAGCTTTTACATCATCTCCGTTTTTAGCTTCGAAAGCTGCTTTCAATTCTGTGTGAGCAGTTTCAATTGCGGCTTTTTTGTCTGCAGATAATTTATCACCAAACTCTTTCAATTGCTTTTCAGTTTGGAAGATCAATCCGTCAGCTTTATTGAAGATTTCAACTTCTTCTTTTCTCTTGTTATCTGCTGCAGAATTTTCCTGAGCTTCTTTTTTCATTCTTTCGATTTCTTCGTCAGAAAGACCTGAAGAAGCCTGAATTTTAATAGACTGCTCTTTACCAGTTCCTTTATCTTTAGCAGAAACGCTCAAGATTCCGTTTGCATCGATGTCGAAAGTTACTTCAATTTGAGGAACTCCTCTTTGTGCTGGTGGAATATCTGTAAGGTCGAATCTACCGATTTCTTTGTTATCGTTGAACATTGGTCTTTCACCCTGTCCTACTCTGATGCTTACAGCCGGCTGGTTGTCAGATGCTGTAGAGAATACTTCAGATTTTTTAGTTGGGATCGTAGTGTTTGCATCAATTAATTTAGTGAAAACAGAACCCATTGTTTCAATACCTAAAGAAAGTGGTGTAACATCTAACAAAAGAACGTCAGTTACATCTCCAGTTAAAACTCCACCTTGGATTGCTGCACCAATTGCTACAACCTCATCCGGGTTAACACCTTTTGAAGGTTTTTTACCGAAGAATTTCTCAACTTCTTCCTGAATGATCGGGATTCTTGTAGAACCACCTACCAAGATTACTTCGTCGATATCTGAGATAGAAAGACCTGCATCAGAAAGCGCTTTTTTACAAGGCTCCATAGATCTTCTTACCAAATCTGCAGATAATTGCTCAAATTTAGCTTTAGTTAAAGTCTTCACTAAGTGTTTAGGACCTGTAGCTGTAGCTGTGATATAAGGAAGGTTGATTTCAGTTTGAGGAGAAGAAGACAATTCAATTTTTGCTTTTTCAGCTGCTTCTTTCAATCTTTGTAATGCAATTGCATCAGATTTCAAGTCAACACCTTCTTCAGCTTTGAATTCGTCTGCCATCCAGTTGATAATTACATCATCAAAGTCATCACCTCCTAAGTGTGTATCACCATTTGTAGACAATACTTCGAAAACTCCGTCTCCTAAATCCAGGATAGAAACGTCAAAAGTACCACCACCTAAATCGTAAACTGCGATTTTCTGGTCTTTGTGAGACTTATCCATACCGTAAGCCAAAGCAGCAGCTGTAGGCTCGTTGATAATTCTTTCAACTTTAAGACCAGCGATTTCTCCTGCTTCTTTTGTAGCCTGTCTTTGAGCATCGTTAAAGTAAGCCGGAACAGTGATTACTGCTCTTGTTACTTCCTGTCCAAGATAATCTTCAGCAGTTTTCTTCATTTTTTGAAGAGTCATTGCAGAAATTTCCTGTGGCGTATATTCTCTGTCGTCGATTTTTACTTTTACAGTATCGTTTGGTCCAGCTACTACTTCATAAGGTACTCTAGAGATTTCTTTAGCATCTTCTTTGAAGTGTGTACCGATAAATCTTTTGATAGAATATACCGTTTTCTTTGGATTTGTTACAGCCTGTCTTTTTGCAGGATCTCCTACTTTTCTTTCACCATCTTCTGTAAACGCTACAATAGAAGGAGTTGTTCTTTTACCTTCTGCATTAGGGATAACTACAGCATCTTTACCTTCCATTACTGCAACGCAAGAGTTGGTTGTACCTAAGTCAATTCCGATAATTTTACTCATAATATTTATATTTTTTCTAATTTTTAAATTTAATTACATTCTCAATTTCTCAATTTCTGTACCATTAGAATTTTTGTGACAAATTGACATAAAAAACAAAAACTCCGATTATATCGAAGTTTTGTTTTAGTAAAAGCTGGAAATATTTTCACTTATTTTTTGATAAATTTCATAGACTTGATGAAGTTTTTATCATTGTAAGTTCTTACATAGTAAACTCCGTCAGCAAAATCTTTCACATCAATTTTATCAGTTTCATTTTTAATGAACGCTTTTCTAATCAATCTTCCTTCAGCATTAAATATTTCTACTTCATTAATTTTAACTAATGGTGATGCTATTGAAATATATTGTGTTGTAGGGTTTGGAAATAAATTTATTGAATTTGCCTTTTCAACTTCATTAACTGACAAAAAGGTACATGCATTAGAATTTAAAAGACTGGCTCTAGGACCAGACATTGTATTTGATTTGATTGTTTTCTGATCTGTTGTAAACAATGCCATTTCTGTATCTGTTACATAATTCATAAACATTGCTCCATTTGTAGTTGGAGTACACATATTTGAATTATCCGGAAAAACATTTCCTCCACCGTGAGGATTATCAATAGCAGGTGTATCTGCACATCCGTCATCATTATCAGGTGTTCCACAAAGACTGTCATCTTCACCCCAAGGATGTAGAAGCCCAAAATAATGTCCAATTTCATGAGTAGCAGTTCTACCACCATTATAAGGATATTGAGCAGCGCCATTTGTTCCAAAATAATTATACCCTATCGCTAATCCATCAAAAGCCATTCCCGCTGCATCTGGCAAATACGCCCAACCTAAATAAGGATTTGGCATATCTCCTACCCAAATATTCAAATATTTTGTTGGATCCCAAGCTCCAAGTCCTGAAGCTTGATAATAATTATTTGGAAAGTTAAAACTAGAAGCTACAGATTTTCTTTCTATACCTGTAGTAGTAGTTCCGTCACTTTTCACTGTTGCTAAGCAGAAAACCAGTTCCATATCAGCGCCAAAAGGCTTAAACGCATCAGGAACAACAGAATTATAATCTGTATTTAATTTTCTAAAGTCAGCATTAAGTACCGCAATTTGCGAAGCAATCTGAGCATCAGAAATGTTTTGATTTGCATTTTTATACAAAACATGTACCACAATAGGAATAGTTACAACTGTTTGGGTATTTTTAGCAGTTGTATTTTTAGTTGTTAAATAATTCCTTAAATCCTGTTTTTTTGCTAACGCATCCGGGTTATTTGCAAAAAACTCCTTCATTTTCTCATCTGTCCCACAGAATCGTTGTCCATCAACATGTGCAATCATCAAAATTGCAAGAAATAGTAGATATTTTTTCATTTTAATTAATTTAATCTACTAAAGTAAATATTTTATACAATAGCTCCCAAAAAACTTAAAAACAAACAAATAATATAATTTAAAACAATAAATAACTACAGTTATATAATAAACATCAAAAAAAACATTTTTAAAATAATTTAACAATAATATCACCACTTAATAACAATAAATAAATAAATAAATAAAAAAACAAAAATTTAAACTTTAACATACTATAAAATTATAATATGAAATATTTCAGATGAAAACTTCTTTTGCTTCAACTAAAAATTTAATTAAGAATTAACTTTAGATCTCGATAATCAATCAGTTTTATTAGTATTTTTGATAAATTTTACACACAAATATGTCTTTACATTTTAATCCCAGAGATGTTACCTGGTTAGCATTTAACGAAAGAGTTTTACAGGAAGCAATGGACGAAAACGTGCCGCTTCATCTCAGAATTCGTTTTCTTGGGATTTTCTCAAATAATCTGGATGAGTTTTTCAGAGTGCGTGTTGCCGGTCTGAAGCGTGCGATGGACTTTAAAGAAAAAGTAATTGCCGAATCATTTTATCAGCCACCTTCGAAAATTCTCCAGAGAATTAATGAAATTGTAATTACCCAGCAAGCAAACTTCGACAAAACCTGGAAAAAAATTCAGGTTGAAATGGCAGAGCAGAAAGTCTTTATTAAAACTTCAAAAAATCTCACTGCCAAACAGAAAGAATTTGTAAGACAATATTTCGATGAAGTAGTGGAAGCCAATGTCATCCCGATTCTTCTTCACGAAAACACACCCATGCCTTACATGAGAGACAAAAGTTTGTACCTCGGTGTTGCCATGAGAAAAAAAGACTGGAATTACCACAGCAATTATGCAATTATAGAAATTCCGTCACGTTTTGTGGGAAGATTTGTTTTGTTACCTACAGAAGATCCTGAAGAAAAAAATGTCATGTTGCTAGAAGATGTCATTACATTCAACCTACCTCACATATTTTCTTATTTCGGATATGATGAATTTTCTGCCCATGCTTTTAAAGTAACAAAAGATGCCGAGATGGATATTGATAACGACATCAAAACCAACTTTGCAGAAAAGATAGAAAAAGGCCTCAAAAACCGTAGAAAAGGGAAACCGACCCGTTTTGTTTTTGATAAAGATATGGATAAGGCAATGCTCGAATTGCTCATTAGAAAATTAAATTTAAGCAAAAAAGACAGTATTATTCCCGGAGGAAAGATTCATAATTTTAAACATTTCATGGATTTTCCTGATGTTATTGAATATGGCAAAAAACCGGTAGAAAGAACATCTTTTACGCATCAAGCTTTTGAACATGGTGAAAGAGTGACCGACGTTATTTTGAAACAAGACGTTTTACTGAGTTTTCCTTATCATACTTACACACCGGTAATCGACTTGTTGCGTGAAGCTGCAATGGATCCGGATGTGAAGTCTATTCAAATTACCGCTTATCGTTTGGCGAGTAATTCAAAGATAAGCAACGCGTTAATTTATGCTGCCAGAAATGGTAAAGAAGTAACCGTAATGCTAGAATTACAGGCAAGATTTGATGAAGAATCGAATCTGATGTGGAAAGAAATGTTTGAACCTGAAGGAATTACTGTTTTAATAGGAATTCCGGACAAAAAAGTTCATGCTAAACTGTGTATTATTAAAAAAAGAGTGCACAACAAAACGCTTCAATATGGTTTTGTAAGTACAGGAAATTTCAACGAAAAAACTGCCAAAATTTATGGTGACCATTTAATAATGACTTCTGACAGAGGCATTATGGCAGATATCAATAAAGTTTTTACCGTACTGAAAAAACCGAAGGAGGATTATCTTTCAGTTCTAAAGACTTGTAAAAAGCTGATGGTTTGTCCGCAGTTCATGCGTGAAAAAATCGTACACCACATCGATAAAGAAATTGAAGAAGCCAAAGCCGGAAGAAAAGCTGAAATGATTATTAAGGCAAATTCTGTAAGCGACCGTGCTTTAATTACCAAAATGTATGAGGCTGCAGAAGCAGGTGTGGTCATCAGAGTGATTGTAAGAGGAATTTATTGTGCGATCAATCAGAAAGAATTTAAGCAGAAAATTAAAGCAATAAGTATTGTTGACGAATATCTGGAACATGCACGAGTAATGTATTTTTACAATAAAGGTTCTGAAGATATCTACATTTCTTCTGCCGATTGGATGAATAGAAACTTAGATTACAGAATAGAGGCAGCTGCGAAAATTTCCGATAAAAATCTTAAAAAGGAATTGAAAGACATTCTTGATATTCAGTTAAAAGATAATGTAAAGGCTAGAATTTTAGACAAAAAACTCAGCAACGAGTACATTAGCAATGGTGAAAAAGAATGTCGCTCACAGATTGAAACCTATAAATATCTGAAAGCAAAAACTTCTGCAAAGTAGCATCAATAAAAGAGGATTTAATAATAACAAAATAATATTTCCGTAAATTTGGCTTTTAAAAATCACCAAACCGCAAATCAAATAACTGTAAATCAATAAAATACAATCAAAATGATCATTGCAGCGATAGACATAGGAAGTAATGCAGCCCGACTTTTAATCAATGAGGTAAAAATTCAAAACGGAAAACCTGAGTTTATTAAATTAAATCTTCTCCGAATACCTTTGCGATTAGGAATGGATGTTTTCACCCTTGGAAAAATCGGTGCCGAAAGAGAAAAAATGGTCTTAGATTCTATGAAGATTTTCAGTGATTTGATGAAAGTTTACAAAGTAGAACATTACAGAGCCTGCGCAACGAGCGCCATGCGTGATGCCGAAAATGGTAAAGAAATTATTGAAAAAGTAAAAAACCACTCCGATATTACCATAGAAATTATTTCCGGAGACGAAGAAGCAACTTTGGTCTATGAAAATCACGTTGCAGAAGGTCTTGACAAAGATTTTGCCTATCTTTATGTAGATGTTGGTGGAGGTTCTACTGAGCTTACGTTCTATGAAAATGATAAAATGGTCTACGAAAAATCTTTCAACATCGGAACAATTCGTCTTCTCAACAATCTCGTGACAGAAGACAACTGGAAAGATATGAAAGAAGAAATTAAGGCAAATATCATCAGTAAAAAACAAATTGTAGCCATCGGTTCCGGCGGAAACATCAACAAAGTTTTCTCAATGAGCAAAACCAAAGACGGAAAACCCATGTCTATTGCTTATCTGAAGAAAGCTTACAAAGAATTTAACACACTTACCGTTGACGAAAGAATGACAAAATATGGCTTCCGTGAAGACAGAGCCGATGTTTTGGTTCATGCTTTAAAAATTTATAATTTAGTAATGCATTGGGCAGATATCAATAAGATTTTTGTTCCGAAAATTTCTGTTGCGGATGGTTTGATTCATAATATTTATGAGAGAGTTTCGGGGGAGAACTCTTAGGTTATGACTGAAGAAAATAAAATTCCAAAAACACAAAAAGACCTTCGATTATGGATGGAAGAAAATTGTTACGATTTTCGTGGATATTCTATAGCTCAAAATGCAATTTCTGAAGGTTTTGGAATTGAAAAATCAAATGAAATTTATATTTGGTATTATACTGATTATAATAAAAAAGAAAATTTAAAATACTTCAAAACTGAGAGCGAAATTGTTGAATATGCTTTCAATCAAATAAAGTCTGATAAATGGGCTAAAGCAAATTGTATTGGTTTTGGAGGCAATAAGAGTGAAAGTAACGAGCTAGCAAAAATTTTAAACGACTTAAACATGGATTTTTTTCAAGATGAAATTCCATTTTCTGATAAACCTATTTTCAGAACTTTTGTATTTGGCTGCGATATTAAAAAAGTAGAATTTTTGAAATCAAAATATTATCATTATAGATGATAAACAAACTGTGTAAATTATATTCAACTTAAGCAACTCCTTTAGTTATCTAAAAACTCTTATTTTAACAAAGTAAAGATATTTAACAATAACTTAAAGAATCACCCTTTTTAAAACAAATTATTAATCAAATCTTAAAATTCGCTTAAAACCCTCACAACGTACAATCTTCATTTTTGCAACAATCTAAATTAGTAAAAATGAAAAACAAATACCTTTTGAGAGGCTTATTACCTATTGCCGCTTTATTTCATGGCGCAGTTTCAGGACAAAGCACATTAGTTCACTATTGGAACTTTAATAATAATGCGTCCGTTGCGGCAATCACAACCGCTACTTCAACGCTTTTGAATGGTTCTATCACTGCTGTTTCTACAGGAACAGGAAGTACAGATACTTTTATTGATTTTGCTGGCGGAACATCACAAAATTTTAATGTAGATAATTTAAATGCAAGAAACGGAGATGCTTCCGGAACGCATTTGAGATACAATTATCCGATCAACGGAAATGTACAATTTAATTTACCAACCACAGGATATAACAATGTTGTGGTGAAATTTTCTACAAGAAGATCAGGTTCTGGTGCAGGAAATCAAAACTGGTCTTACTCTTTAGACGGAACTACTTTTTTACCGTATCAAACGGTTACTTCACAAGATGCCAATCCGCAACTCATAACATTTGATTTTTCAAATGTTACAGGAGTTTCAAATAACCCAAATTTCAAATTAAAAGTTGAGTTTGCTCAAGGTGGCGGCGGAGCTGTCGGAAATAACAGATTCGATAATTTTACATTGGACGCAACTTCTGTTGGCGGGACCGATACTACTCCACCAACCGTTGCTTATTTGCCTGCAAATAACATCAACAATGCTTCTACAACAGTAAATCCTACGATTACGTTTAATGAAAATGTAAGATTAATTGATAACTCTGCAATTACTTCTACAAATGCACAAAGCTTAGTTGAATTACGTTTAGGAAACTCTACAGGAAATGTTGTTCCATTTACAACAACGTTCGCAAATAATGTAATTACAGTAGTTCCTACGGGAGGTTTGGTTCCGAATCAGGCTTATTATTTAGCTTTAAAACCAAATATGGTAGAAGATACAAGTGATAATGCGGTGACAACGGCAACATCAAGTATTTTCACAACAGCAGGAACAAGCATTTCTTTAGATAAAACTTTAATTAAGATCAACGAAAATGCTGGAACTTTAGCATTTAAAATAAATGTGACCAATCCTTCCAATGCAACCGTAAATTTGGTTGCAAAACCGGCTTCTTTCAATACCGCAAACAGCAGTGATTTTACCTTTACCAGCCAGGCCATCAACATCACACCATCTACAACAAGTGTTACTGTAAATATCCCAATCATCGATGATACTTTAGCAGAGCAACAGGCAGAATATTTTGTTTTAGGTTTAGAAAATCCTTTAGGAACAACAATTACCGGAGACACTACTTCTACCGTTTATATTATCGATAATGATAAGGCGGCTCCCGTTCCTTCTAATCAGATTACATTAAACTACATCGGAAGTTTTGATCCTTCTGGAAATAATAACAGTTCTACAGAAATTGTAGTTCATGATCCTGCAACTCAAAAATTATTTACCATCAGTTCTTTAACGGATGTTTTTGATATTATTAATTTTACAAATCCATTAGCTCCGTCTGTAATCAACACTGTAAACATGGCTCCTTATGGCGGAATTACAAGCATCGCCGTGAAAAACGGACTTGTTGCTGTAGCTTCTCCAAACGGAACAAACGCACAACAAAACGGATCGGTAGTTTTCTTCGACATCAACGGAAATTTCTTAAAACAAGTCACCGTGGGAGTTTTACCGGATATGATTACATTTACTCCGGACGGAACAAAAGTAATGACCGCAAATGAAGGCGAACCAAACGATGCTTATACGGTAGATCCGGAAGGTTCAATCAGTATTATTGATATATCAGGTGGAATTAATAATTTAACCCAGTCAAATGTTACCACACTTGGTTTTACGGGTTACAACAGCCAGGAAGCTGCATTTATCAGTTCAGGTGGAAGAAAAGTAAAATCGACAAGCACTTTGGCACAGGATCTTGAACCTGAATATATTGCCATTAGTCCAGATAGCCAGAAAGCATGGGTTTCTTGTCAGGAAAACAACGGAATTATCGAAGTAAATCTTAGCAACAATACGTTAGGAAATATTTGGGGATTGGGTAAAAAAGATATGAATCTTCCAGGAAACGGCTTTGACGCTTCAGACAACAACGGCGAAATTCTTATCGCAAACTGGCCTGTAAAAGCGTATTACAATCCAGATGCAATGGCTTCTTTTAAAGTTGGAAACACCAATTATCTGGTTACCGCAAACGAAGGTGACGAAAAAGATTTAGGTGGATTCAGCGAAAGAACTACTGTTGGAGCGAATGGATATACTTTAGACTCAACCATTTTCCCGAATGCTTCTGTTTTAAAAGCTTCGCACAATTTAGGAAGATTCAGAGTGACCAATGTAAACGGAAATACAGACGGAGACGCAGATTTTGAAGAAATTCATGCTTTAGGAGCAAGATCATTCTCAATTTTCAATGCAGATACCAAACAAATCGTTTACGACAGTGGAGACAGGTTTGAAAGATATATTGCAGCCAATCATCCTTTAATTTTCAATGCTGATAATGAAGCAAACGGAGCGAAAAACCGAAGCCGTGCAAAAGGCCCTGAACCTGAAGGTGTAACTTTAGGAGCCATTGCCGGACAAACTTTTGCCTTCATCACTTTGGAAAGAACCGGAGGTGTGATGGTTTACAACGTAACAGATCCCAACAATGTCACTTTTGTAGATTACAAACATTCGAGATCGACTTCTGCATTTGGTGGAGACAACGGTCCGGAAGGGATTACGTACATTCCACCAGCAAATATGAATAATGGAAAAGGTTACGTAGTCGTTGCCAACGAAATCAGTGGAACTTTATCAATGTATGAAGTAATACCATCTTCAACATTATCGACAGGTGAAGTGAAAACAGAGAAAGCTAGCTTCAATATCTTCCCAAATCCTGTAAACAAAGGAAATACTCTTTACTTCAACAGAGCTCAAGGTTATGAGTTGTACGATATGAGCGGAAAACTTCTTGGAAAAGAGAAAAACGCTTTAACTATCGATACTTCAAAACTAAACACCGGAGTTTATTTAATTAAAACTTCGGAAGGTGAAGTGAAGAGATTCATCGTGAAATAATTTTTTTTACTTAATAATTTACTTTTGTAGCCTCGGAATTTTTCCGGGGCTTTTTGTTGGCTCAAATTTCATTATTTTTACATAAAGTTGCTAGTAAATACATGAACACTCTGGAAACAATCAAATTATTCGAAAAAGCATATAAAGCAAAAACTGATAATAATTATTGGAATCAAATTTTTCAACTCAGAAAATTTACTACCCAAGAGATGATTTCCGAATGTTTTCTTCTCATTGATTCTGACGATTTAAAATCTAAGCAAATTGGAATTGATATTTTATCTCAGCTTGGGAATAATAGAAAAAGTTTTATTCACAAAATGTTTGATAAAATCTTTTATTTTTTCGAAACATTTAATAACGAAAATTTAATTTTCACAAGTTTATTCGCTATAGGACACAATAATAAATATTTAAAAATAAAACATCTTAAAATTTTAGAAAAGTTTAAAAACTCAAAATCAACAGATGTGAGATATGCTTTAACTTTCTCTTTGCTTGGGGTAGAAAAAAAGATAGCAATTGATATGCTCATAGAATTGGCTCAGGATAAAAGTTCTAAAATTAGAGATTGGGCAACTTTTGGCTTAGGGACACAGATAGAAACAGATAATGAAGAAATCAGAAATGTTTTATACAAAAATTCTTTATCAAATAATAATCAGATTAGACAGGAAGCAATAAAAGGTCTTGCAAATCGTGATGACGAAAGAGTTGAAAAAATAATACTTTCCGAGCTTCACAATGAAAATTTCTGCACTTTATTTTTTGACACTTTACTCAATATCAAAAACGGTGAGCAATATCTTCCACTCATTATAAATATTTATGAAAAATATAAACATGATCAAGACATTAATACTGAATGGTTATCCGATTTGAAAAACTGTATTAAAGTCTTACAGGAGTACAATTAAAAAAAATTAACTCTAAAAATAGTTATATGTTTGCATTTGCATTTGATACACTCGAAGAGCCACAAATCATTTCTCTAATTGAAGATGTGAAAAATCTCGAAAGCAATAAAACCAATTTTGGTTTTCGCAAACTCAGGCTAATTAATGTTGAAAATCCAGCACAATTAAAATTAGAAATAGAAAAATCGATTGCCAATTTTGACAACCAAGGTTCTATTTATCTTTTAGATCAGAATAATTCGATTATTACAGGAACATTCATTAGTAATATTAAAATTTCAAAATCAGAAAAGAATAATCTCAGCTTGAGTGGATATGTTTGGCATCAACCAAAAGGTTATTATAAAGCATGGAAAATGAAGATGAATAACCAAATTAATGCTAAAAACATTTGGAAAAGTTTTGAAAAGAATGAATTACAGGGTTGGTTAGTCTTTGCTTTAAACAATATGAATACGGAATCATCAAAAGAAAACTTAATAATAGAAATCAACGGAGATCATTTTAATAATCTTGATGAGTTTTTTTGTACGTTAGGTGAAGAAATCAATGGAGTTGCAGGATATTTTGGAAGTAACATTCCGGCTCTTTACGATTGTTTGAGAGGAGATTTTGGAGTTGAATCAATTAAAAAACTCACTTGGAAAAACCATCAGAAAAGCAAGAAACTTTTCAAATCTAAATTCAATGAAATACTGCAAACTTTCGAAGATTTTAATGTTGAAATAAACTTGCAGTAATTTTTGGCTAAAGTCAAACGAATTTTTAAATTTTTGAACGGGCTAAAGCCCGCTCCTATTGATTTAGATACAACCTTGTCAAGGTTATTATCCGTTTATTAATTAACCTTGCAAAATTGCACTCAACATTTTTTTACTAAAAAAAAAGACAGACCTTCAAGATCTGTCTTCAAAAAATATATTGTCTTATTTTTTACTCTACATTTACTACCTTTTCAATTTCAGGAGCATGTTGTTTGATGCTGTTTTCTACACCTAATTTCAATGTTGAGAAATTAAGAGAACAGGCTGAACAGTTTCCTAAAAGCTTTACAAAAACAGTATTGTCTTTTACATCCAAAAGCTCAATATCACCGCCGTCTTTATTCAAAAACGGACGAATGCTTTCCAGAGCTTCCATTACTCGGGTTACAGTGTCTTCGTGTGTTGTATTTGTCTCCATATTTGGGTTTGGTTTTCAAAAATGTATTTGAAATTATTTAATTATTTTTTTGGTGAGCAACCTGCCATTGTTGAAATTTTCACGGCTTCAGTTGGCGGAAGGAACTTGTTTCTTTCCAATAAACTTTCTACCATTTTCTTCGCAGTTTCTGTATAAATCTCAGCAATTTTAGAACCTTCCTGCAAAGCTGCCGGTCTTCCTACATCACCCGCTTCTCTGATGCTCTGAATTAAAGGAATTTCTCCTAAAACAGGAATATTTAAATCTTCAGCTAAATATTGCGCTCCTTGGTTTCCAAAGATATAATATTTATTATCAGGTAACTCTTCCGGTGTAAAATACGCCATATTTTCTATCAATCCAAGAACAGGGATGTTGATACTTTCCATATTGAACATCGCAATTCCTTTTCTAACGTCTGCCAAAGCAACGTGTTGAGGCGTACTTACGATCACTGCTCCAGTTACCGGAACTTCCTGAATAATAGACAAATGAATATCACCAGTTCCCGGAGGAAGGTCGATTAATAAGAAATCTAATTCTCCCCAAGCTGCATCTCTGATCATTTGGTTCAGAGCTTTTGAAGCCATTGGTCCTCTCCAGACTACCGCTTGGTTTGCTCCTGAAAAATATCCAATAGAAAGCATTTTCACACCGTAATTTTCGATAGGTTTCATTAAGCTTTTTCCGTTTACGTCAACAGAAATTGGTTTTTGACCTTCTGTATCAAACATCGTAGGAACAGATGGTCCGTAAATATCAGCATCTAAAATTCCTACTTTGAAACCCATTTTCGCTAAAGTTACTGCAAGGTTTGCAGAAACGGTAGACTTACCAACACCACCTTTTCCTGATGCGATGGCAATAATATTTTGAATTCCAGGGATTTGTTTTCCTTTAATCTGGCTTAGCTGAACTTCACTTGGTTCCGGAGAAACAATTTTAAGTTTTAAATTAATCTCTTCACCAAATTCACTTGCAAACGCCTGTTTCATTGCTGCCTCAAGCTTTTTCTTTTCGTGCATTGCCGGCGAATGCGCTGTCATATCTATATAAACGTCATTCCCCATTACTTGAAAATTAGACACCAAGTCATCAACTTCAATTTCTTTAAGGAAATCCTGAATCTTTTCTTTAGTCAACATAAAAATATAAATTGAGCACAAATTTACGGAAATTTTAGCTATTTAGAATCAACAAAGAGTATGATAGATAAATTCTTTTGCAAACCTAATTTTTATGTATTTTAGGGGCGATTTTAATTTATATCCATGAAAAAAATATTATTCGTTCTTTTAGGATTAATTGCTCATAATTCGTTTTCACAAAATTATTCGCAATATGTAAATCCTTTTATCGGAACGGGCGGTCACGGACATACTTTTCCGGGCGCAATTGTGCCTTTCGGAATGGTACAACTTTCTCCGGACACAAGAATAGACGGAAGCTGGGACGGTTGCAGCGGTTATCATTATTCAGATTCTATCATCTACGGGTTTTCTCATACCCACTTAAACGGAACCGGAGTTTCAGATTACGGAGACATTATGTTGATGCCTACGATGGGGAAACCGGGATTAACGCCAAAAGAATATTCATCAAAATTTTCTCATAAGAACGAAAAAGCAACGGCTGGATTTTATTCTGTTAAATTAGATAAAAATAACATCGATGTTCGTTTGACTACCACCGCTAGAGTTGGTTATCACGAATATAAATTCAATAAAGCCGGAAATGCTAACATTATTTTAGATTTAAATCACAGAGACAAACTGCTGGAAGGTGAAGTAAGAATTATCGACAGCAAAACGATTGAGGTTTTCAGAAGAAGTGAAGCCTGGGCAACCAACCAATATATTTATGCGAGAATTGAGTTTTCAAAACCAATGAAAATTTCAAGTAAAAGCTTTAACGGTAAAAACGAAAACAATACTTTTTCGGGAACTAAATTAGCTTTAGCATTTACCTCAGCAGTAAAAAAAGGTGAAAAAATAAGTGTAAAAGTGGCGATTTCTCCGACTGGTTACGAAGGAGCAGCAAAAAATATGTTGGCTGAAGGAAAATCAAATGATTTTAACGAAATTCAAAATCAAGCCGTTGCAAACTGGAATAAAGAACTTTCTAAAATTGAAGTAAAATCTGACGATAAAAACAAACTGGCAATTTTCTACACCGCAATGTATCACGTTTTCACGCAACCTAATATCAATATGGATGTTGACGGAAAATACCGTGGAAGAGACAACAAGTTTTACACAGCGAATGATTTTGGATATTATTCTGTTTTCTCACTTTGGGATACTTTCAGAGGAGCGCATCCTTTGATGACATTGATCGACAAAAAAAGAACCGCAGATTTTGTAAATACTTTCATCAAACAGCGTGAACAAGGCGGAAGACTTCCGGTTTGGGAACTGGCTTCCAATGAAACCGAATGTATGATCGGTTATCACGGAGTTTCTGTAATTGCAGATGCAATGGCAAAAGGAATTACCGGTTTTGATTATGAAAAAGCTTTTGAAGCTTCAAAAAATTCGGCGATGCAGGATATTTTTGGTTTAAATGCTTACAAACAGAAAAATTACATCAGCATTGATGATGAGCATGAAAGTGTTTCTAAAACTTTAGAATACGCTTATGACGATTGGTGTATCGCTCAAATGGCGAAAATTTTAAACAAGAAAGAAGATTACGAATACTTCATGAAACGTTCTCAAAACTGGAAAAATCTTTACAATCCAGCGAATGGTTTTATGCAGGCAAGAAAAAACGGGAACTGGTACGAACCTTTTGACCCTAGTGAAGTCAATAATAATTACACTGAAGGAAATTCTTGGCATTATTCATATTTTGTTCCGCAGGATATTCCGGGATTAATTCAGGCTCATGGCGGAAAAGAAAAATTTGAACAATTTATCGACGCTATTTTCTCAGCTTCAGATAAAACAACAGGAAGAGAGCAGGTAGATATCACCGGATTGATTGGACAATATGCACAAGGAAACGAGCCGAGTCATCACATCGCTTATCTTTATAATTTCGTTGATAAGCCTCAGAAAACAGAAGAAAAAATCAAATTTATTCTTGATAATTTCTACAAAAACACTCCAGATGGATTGATTGGAAATGAAGATTGCGGACAAATGAGCGCATGGTTTATTTTAAGCTCAATGGGAATTTATTCTGTAACTCCGGGGAAAGCTGAATGGGAAACGGTAACGCCATATTTTGATGAGGTTAAATTACATTTAGAAGATGGAACAACAAGGATCATCACTAAAAACACTCCGAAAAGTGAGCTTAAAAAACTAGGTTTTGAAAACATAAAGCCCATTAAAGACCTAAAATATGCAGAGCAGACTGCTTCGCCAGTTATCAATGCAGACCGTCTTTTTGAGTTTACCACTCAGGTAAAAATCACTCCGCTGAATGAAAAAGATAAAGTATATTATATGACTTTGGATGAAAGTGATGCCAACGTAAGAAAAACTTTTAAAGTGTATAAAGAACCTTTCACCATCAACAAAACAACTCAGGTTTCTACATATGCTGAAAGAAATGGTGAGAAAAGCGGAATTACCACAGCCAACTTCAACAGAAGACCTAATCATTGGGATGTAACCATTAATGCAACCGTAAATCCGCAATATACAGCCGGTGGAAAATTGGCAATTATCGACGGGATCAATGGTGATGTCAACTGGAGAAAAGGTGAATGGCAAGGTTATCAAGGTCAAACTGTGGAAGCGATTATCGATTTTAAATCTCCTCAGCAGATCAATGAAATTTCTTCAACGTATTTACAGGACAGCAGAGCGTGGATCTTAATGCCTAAAAAAGTAGAATATTACGCTTCAATGGACGGCAAAACCTTCATTCTTCTGAAAACTTTAGAAAATAATATTGATCCTAAAGACACCAATGTTCAGGTAAAAGATTTCAGAACAACGGTTCTTCCTACTGAAGCAAGATATGTAAAAGTAAAAGCGTATCACTTCGGAAAGCTTCCGGAATGGCATCAAGGGGCAGGTGGAGAAGCTTATGTTTTTGTGGATGAAATTTCTGTGAAATAGAAATTCACAATTTATAAATAATGAAACCTCTTCCGATTTGGAAGAGGTTTTTTTGTTTTTTAATATCTCGCAGATTTTTCTATTTTTTTTTTTGAATCTGAATAATTAGCAAAAGGCACTCTATTAAATGAGGACTTATCAATAAATATGGGTGTAATATTATTTAGCAAAAAATTCTTTAAGATTCCCTTTCTTTATTAAATTGATGGTTTTGGGAGTTGTCATTTTATAAATAGAACCATATTGAATATCCTCATCAAATGATCCTTTTGTTTTTTTATCATTTATAAAATCATTATTAAGAGCATTTTTTACTTTGACAATATCATATTTTGGATTGTAGGATTCCGCAACGATAACTTTATTATTTTGATAATTAAATGCACCCAGTTTATTAATCCTATCTATTGGGAAAATTTCATTTTCTGTTGAGGTAGCAAGAACAATCAATGTATCTTGCCTACTAAAAACATAAAAGAATTTCAACCTTTCATCCCTTAAATTCTCATCCTTAACATTCTGTAATACGATATTGTATATTTCTTCAGACACAAAAAACTGATTATTTTTTTGCCTGCATGAATAAAAAAATAAAACTATTCCGATTAAAATTAGTTTTTTCATTCGTTTTTTCATTAATCTGTTCTCTCCGACCAATTCAACACTTCCGGCAATACTTTATTTGAAAATTCAATGTGAATAACTCTTCTTTTCTTGCCGTTTGTTGTTCGGTTGGAACCATGAAGAAGCAAAGGTTTCATGATCATCAATCCGCCTTTTTCTACGTTGCAGATCGTTTCTGTTTCTACATTCCAATCGATGGTTTCGGGTCTGTAGATTCCTTTTGAGTGGGATTTAGGAACTACTTTTAAAGCTCCATTATTTTGATCGGTATCATCAAGATGAATTCTGATGGTAAAGATATTTTCAAGAATTTCTAAAGGTGGTTGCACTGCAAACTGATTCTGTTTGGTTGTCCACGGTCCGAAATTTTCCAGTTCAACCTTTTTATCCACTGAAATGGTTAAATCCTGATGATAGGCAACATACCAGTTTGATTTTTCAGGTTTGTCGAAATAAATACTTTTTACAGCAAAATACTTTTCACCGAAAATTTCTTTAATGATCTCTTTTACACTATCATTAAAAATGAACTCTTTCACATCGGGAACTTCCTTTAAAAACTGTCTGATTGCAAAAAGATCTTCCGATTTTCTGAACGTTTCTTTTGAAGTATCAATATTTTGAATGACTTTGGTTATTTTTTCAATTTCATCTTCTGAAAAAATATTGTTGATGACTGTGAAGCCGTTTTCCTGAATTAGATTTTTATGATTTTGTAAATTCATTATTATAAGTTTTTACTTCCATATGTTTGTCATTCTGAAAGAAGCATAGCGGATTGAAGAATCTATTTTAAATGCAAAGATGGCAAAGATTTTTTTTAAATGTTTGAAAATATTTTTCGTTCGCAAAGGCGTTCCACTCAGCAAAGGAAGACAAATTTTGTGGTTATTTCTATACTGAAAATAACGACTGCAACCCTAGCCACGATTGGAATGACATCCTTTTTGGTTGCGGGTGGGGTGGAGCGAAGCGGAATCCGTAACCAAAAAGATATAATGGAAAGCGGGATAAAGCTTCAATAAAAAAATGGTCAATAATGAAGATTAAAAATTCACTATTGACCATTTATTAGCCTAAGCTAAATAAATTTATAGAATATGAATTGTCAATGGTGAATTCGCTTGGCTTGTGAATTTTCATATTAATAATTCACATTTCACTAACGAAGTTAAATTGACATTTCACGATTAATTACATATCTCCCCCGTGATTTTCGAGCTGCCCTTCCCATTTTGAAACGGCAGAAGTTGCTAAAGCATTTCCTAACACATTGGTCATACTTCTCGCCATATCGCAGAAGTGATCGATAGGAAGAATCAAAGCAATTCCTTCCGGTGGAATTCCAAACATCGAACAAGTCGCAACGATAATTACCAAAGATGCTCTCGGAACTCCTGCAATTCCTTTTGACGTTAACATCAACACCAAAAGCATTGTTATTTGTTGCCCGATAGACATTTCAATTCCGTAAATCTGAGCAATAAAGATTGATGCAAAAGTCATGTACATCATACTTCCATCTAAATTAAACGAATATCCTAAAGGCAAGATAAACGATACTACTCTGTTATTACAGCCAAATCTTTCTAATTCTTCAACCAATTTAGGGAAAACAGCTTCCGAACTTGTTGTAGAAAAAGCAATCAACAAAGGCGATTTAATTCTTTTTAATAAATCAAAAAGACGGTTTCCTAAAATTAAATATCCTACAATCAATAAAACAAGCCAAAGAACGGCAATAGCAAAGAAAAAGTCTCTCAGATAAATGGCATATACCTTAAATATTTCAAAACCATTGGTCGCGACAACGGCCGCAATGGCACCTAAAACTCCAAGTGGTGCAAACCACATGATGTAACCTACCATTTTTAGAATCGCATGAGCAACCACATCAAATAATTTAATAACCGGTTGTGCATATTCGTCTCCCAAATTAGCTAAAGCAACTCCAAACATAATTGAGAAAACTACAATCTGAAGTACTTCGTTTGTTGCAAAAGCTTCAAAAATACTTTTAGGAACAACATGCTTTACAAAATCTTCCATAGAAAACCCTTTGCTCGATTTTAAAAGCTCTTCTGCAGAAGCAGCATCCTGTATCGGAAGTTTGGTTACATGTCCCGGTTCAAGCCAGTTTACCAGAATCAAACCTATGAAAAGAGAAACAAGAGATGCAGAAATAAACCAAAGCATCGCTTTAGATCCTACTCTACCAATCATTTTAATATCGCTCATTTTGGCAATTCCCACCACCAAAGTTGTGAAAACCAACGGTGCAATAATCATCTGAACCAGTCTGATGAAAATAGTTCCGAGGAGTTTTATATTTTTCGAAAACGGTTCTGCGCTTTCAGGATATTGTAAATGAACCAAGCCTCCAATTGCTACACCCAAAATAAGTGAAACAATGATGGCAATAAATAGTTTGTTTTGTCCTTTCATATCTATTATCAATTGCCACAAATATAATAGTTTTAAAATTGTGGTTAAAAGTTTGTTAAGAAGCGTTATAATTTCATCATTCAAAAAAAATTAAACCTCAGATTATGAAAAACTTAAAACAAAATATTTTTGAGAATTATTATTTTTTTAGATAATTGGTATAGATTTTATTATTACATTTGAGTCTAACGAAAACATTAAATTATCTTAATTATGAAAAAAACAATCACAATGTCTGCTCTAGCTTTGGCAGTATCATTTGGAGCTATTTCGTGTAAAAAGAAAGTTTCTGACGCTGAGCTTCAGACTCAGGCAACAACTGTTGTAGCAGCAAGTCCTACTGCAACTATTGAAGTAAAAGAAGGAGTTGCGCATCTTGGCGGAACCTTTGCAACTCAGGCTGAAAAAGATGCGGCTATAAAATCTCTGAAAGAAATAAAAGGGGTAAAAGATGTACATGATATGGCAACTGTAGAATCAGTTCCACCTCCACCACCGCCTGTAGAAACTGCTTCAGCTGTAGATCCTATGGTTCAGCAAAAAGTACAGGATGCTGTGAAAGATTTTCCTTCTGTAAAAGTAGAAGTTGTAAACGGAGAATTAACACTTACAGGAAACGTATCTTCTGTTCAGGCTAGAAAAATTAAAGAATCTGTAGATGCTTTAAAAGTTGGAAAATATAACAATAACTTAGTGGTAAAATAATTAGAGATGAGCACATTACAAGATAAATATTCAAGTGTAGTTTCTGCTGCTCAGTCTGCAGGAGTTTCAAACTTACAGGTTCAGGAGCAGGACGGAATTCTTTATGTTTCCGGAAATGCATCAAACACCGCTGCAAAAGACGCAGTTTGGAATGCTTTAGGAGCAATTGATTCTACGTATTCTGCTTCAGATATTAATATCGACGTGCAGGTTGCAGGTCTTGCTGCAGGTGCAAATCTTACGGTTGCTACCGAAGAATCTAATCTGAACATCAGACAAGAGCCTTCAACTGAAGCTGCAGTTGTAGGAAAAGCAGCTAAAGGAGCTTCTGTAACTTTAGTAGAGCAAACTTCAGACGATTGGTGGAAAGTAAAAACTGCCGATGGACAGGAAGGTTACGCTTATTCAAGATATTTGAAAGCTTAATTTTACGAATTAACTCACTTTAACTATAAACATCCCATTAAAGGGATGTTTTTTTTATTACTTTTGCGCCATAAAAATCAATAAATGGAGAAAAAGTTTTGGTTACTGCTCTTTGTAATCAGCAGTTTATTATTAAATGCTCAAAAATTAAGCATAGACGGAAAAGTTTTAAACTTTGAAAAAAAACCAATTGAAAATGTCACCGTTTATTTATTGAAACAAAAAGATTCCTCTATTGTTAATTATACACCAACCAACAGCGAAGGAAAATTCTCTCTAAAAACTGATGAGTTCTCAGAATCAACTATTCTAAAAATTGATGCTGAAAAATATATTACGTACTCAAAAAGTTTTGATGTTATTAAACAATCGGTTTCGCTTGGAGAAATTGAACTGGAGAAAAACTCTGTTCAAAATATTGAAGAAGTAACAATTTCAGCTTCGCCTGTTAAAATTAAAAAAGATACGATCGAGTTTAATGCTTCTGCAATAAAAGTAAGACCAGACAGTAAAATTGAAGAACTTTTAAAACAGATTCCGGGTGTTGAAGTCAGCAACGACGGAAAAATTACCGTTAACGGGAAAGAAGTCGACCAGATCATGATCAACGGAAAACCTTTTTTCGACAAAGACGGAAAAATTGCATTACAAAATCTTCCGGCAGATATTATTAAAAATATTCAGTTTACCACTACAAAAACCAAAGAAGAAGAATTGAGTGGTAAAGCTCCGAAATCGAAGAATACCACCATCAATTTTACTATAGACGAAAAGAAAAACAAAGGTTTACTATCGCGTTTAACAGTTGGTTACGGCTCTGATGAGCGCTATGAAGGCAGCTTACTTTTAAGTTATTTTAAAAAAGATTCAAAGATCAGTCTTTTGGCATCTTCTAATAATATCAATTCTCAGGGTTTTTCTAATGATGAGGTTTTCGACAGTATGGGACACGGAAGAAATTCATGGCTTATGCAGGGTGGATCTGTCATTAGTGACGGCGGAAATACGTATTACACACAAGGTGGGAACAATACCAAAGGAATTCAGCGCAGTACGACCGTAGGATTTAATTACAGTGATAAATTCGACAAAAAAACAGATTTGGAATCTTTGAGTGTAATGCACATCGATAATAATCTCGAAACAAGATCAAGAGTTTCCAGAACCACTTTATTACCGGAATTTACGTTAAAAACAAACTCTGAAAGCAACGGAGAAAATGATAGCCAACAGTATAGTTTTGCTGCTTCAGCAAGAATAAAAATAGATTCTCTTACCAATATTTATTTTTCACCTAACTTTTCACGAACAGAAGGTTTTAATTTCAGCAATTCAAAATCATCTACTCTAAAAGATAATTTACTTCTGAATGAAAGCGAATCGTTTACAAGTTCTAAAACAGAGAACAATAATTTCTCGCCCAATCTTTATTTTTCAAGAAAATTTAAAAAGAAAGGCCGTGTTTGGTCAGCCAATATAAACACTACGATCTCAGAATCTAAAAGGGAAAACACCAATAATTCCCAAACTATTTTCTACCAAACCGCAGATCCAAATGATATAAGAAATCAAGTTTCCAAGACAAAAAATCAAACCAACAGATACCGTTTTACAACAGCCTATTCTGAGCCTTTATCCGATTCATCAAATGTAACTGTGAACTTAACTTACGAAAATAAATTAACCAGAAATTTAAGAGATGTAAATGATTTTGATTTGAGTAATGGACAATATTCTGACTATAATGATGCTTTATCGAATACGATGAGCCAAAAAAACAGCCAATTTAAACCTGAAATATCTTATGAGCTCAATAAAAAGAAAATCAATTTTTGGGCATCGGCCAATTTGGATATTACAGATATGAATGTGAATTCGTTTTTCAACAGTCAGCGATACAACTTTCAAAATAACTTTGCTTTGCCCGGCTATAGTTTAAATCTTCAATATCAGTTTTCAGACAATAAAAGTCTGAGTATTTACAATAGCGCAGATTTTTCGATTCCTACTGCAGAACAGCTTACGCCGTTTACAGATAATATGAATCCTTTGATTACTTACAAAGGAAATCCAGATTTGAAAAACAGGTGGCAAAACTCATCTTATATCTATTACAGCAATTATAATATCTTGAAAAACATGAACTATTATATGAGCTTAAGTTTCAACTACTACAATAATGATGTGACCAACTATTCTTACTATGACGATTCTGGAAAGCAGTTTTCTACCTACGTCAATATAAGTGGAAACAAATATGTAAACCTTGGTGGTGGCTTTTCTAAAACATTCAAATGGAAACAGAATAAACTTATTTTAAACCCTAGATTTAATATGAATTATGGCTACAACAGAGGTTTTATCAACACACAGCAGTTTACCAGTGAAACATACAGCATCAACCCTGGTTTTAATCTTACGTATGAATTGAAAGAAAAATTCACCATCAAACCGTCTTATTCATTAGGCTATAATTTCTCCGAATACAGCAATTACAGTGTTGGAAATGTGAAAACAAGCAATCAAATCCTTAAAATGGAGTTGACCAATTATATTTTTAAAACTAAACTTGTCTTCGGAAATGATTTTGAATACAACACGACCTCAAACATCGCGCCTGGTTTCAAAAGAGACTTCTACTTTTGGAATACAAGTTTGGGATATTCATTTTTCAACAAACAGTTGACCGCAAAAGTGAAAGTATATGATGTTCTTAATCAAAACCAAAGTGTAAGACGTACTATTACCAACACTTATTTTGAAGACAGAGAAGATTTAATTCTAAAACGTTATGTCATGTTTTCTTTAACCATGAAACTAAACAAATTTGCTGGAAAGAAAGCTGAAGTAAAATAAAACCAACGTTTATATATTGAAATGATCAGAAGAAATTCTGGTCTTTTTTTGTAATATTAACTAATTATTTTATTAATAAATTAGCGTCAAAATTTTTATCAATGAAGAACTACTTTTCAATGTTGTTGATGTTTTTGTTTTTTGTGGGAACTGCACAAAATACGCCACCAAAAGACACGTATGTAAAAGACAATTACACCAAGCAGGAATTTTATATTCCAATGCGTGATGGTACAAAATTATTTACAGCAGTTTACATTCCGAAAGATATTTCAAATAAGAATAAATATCCTTTTTTGATGCAGAGAACCTGCTATAATATTGCGCCTTATGGTGAAAATGAATACAAACAGAGAATTGGCCCAAATCAGTTTTTAATGAAAGACAAATATATTTTTGTGTATCAGGATGTTCGCGGAAGATATATGAGTGAAGGGATCTTCACGAATATGACTCCACAGGTTGAGAGAAAAACCAAGAAAGATGTTGACGAAAGTACAGATACCTACGACACGGTAGAATATTTGGTTAAAAACATCAAACACAACAACGGAAAAGTGGGTCAGTTCGGAACTTCATATCCCGGATTTTATACTGCGGTAGGTACTTTGGCGCAACATCCGGCTTTGGTAGCATCTTCTCCACAAGCTCCGATTTCAGATTTCTGGAACGACGATTTTATGCACAACGGAAGATTTATGTTGGGTTATTTTAAAACATTTCCGGTTTTTGGAGTTCAGAAAACCAAACCTGAAAACAAAGCTTGGTACACCGATTCTATGATCAAAGCCACTTCTGAAGACGGTTTAAAATTCTACAGAGACATGGGAACATTGAAAGATGGTTATGAAAAATACTACAAAAATAATTTCTTCATGACTGAAATAATGAATCACTCCAATTTTGATGAATTTTGGCAGAAAAGAAATCTTTTGCCACATCTTAAAAACATCAATCATGCAGTAATGACAGTTGGTGGATGGTTTGATGCAGAAGATCTTTCAGGACCTTTAAATATTTACAAAACCATTGAAAAAACAAGCCCGAAAGCTAAAAACACCATCGTGATGGGACCATTTTCTCACGGAGGTTGGGGACGAGAAGAAGGAAAACATTTTCATAATCAAATTTACTTCGGTGACAGCATCGCAACGTATTATCAGAAAAATGTTGAAACGAAATTTTTCAATCATTATCTAAAAGGAAATGCAAAACAGGACGCAGATTTACCTGAAGCTTTAATGTACGATACCGGAGCAAAACAATGGCGAGAATTTACAACGTATCCTCCAAAAGAAGCAAAAAAAGTTAACTTTTACTTAGCCAACGGAACTTTAAAGAACAATGCACAACAAGGATTTTCTGAATATTACAGCGACCCAAATAACCCAGTTGTAAGTTCAGATAATCTGAAAGATTTTAACGGATTTACTCCAAGAAATTACATGTCGGAAGATCAAAGATTCGCTGTCGGAAGACCCGATGTTTTGACTTTCACCACCGATATTTTAACAGAAGACATAACTTTTGCAGGAGAAATTTTGGCTAAATTAAATATCGCTTCAACTTCAACAGATGCTGATTTTGCAGTGAAATTGATCGATGTTTACCCTGAAGATTTTAAACCCACTGAAAAGAAAGACGGTGTGATCTATGGAAATTATCATCAAATGGTAAGAAGTGAAATTATGCCTGCAAGATTCAGAAACTCCAGAGAAAAAGGAGAAGCTTTGGTTGCCAATCAAAAAACTGCCGTGAATTTCAGATTGCAGGATGTTGTTCATACTTTTAAGAAAGGACATAAAATCCAGATACAAATCAGCTCGACATGGTTTCCATTATTTGCTATTAATCCTCAGAAATTCTTAGACAATCCGAATTTCTCGACGAAAGAAGATTATACGAAAGCGTTTATTAAAGTTTTTGAAGATTCTTCGATTGAAGTTGAGATTTTGAAATAAACGATAAAAAGCTGTTCGGTTTGAACAGCTTTTTTTGTTTTAATTCTCTCGCAGATCTTGCAGATAACGCAGATTTTTTAATACAATCATCTGCAAAATTTGCTAAATCAGCGAGAGAAAAATTCTACATCACATTTACATTATAAACTTGCGTTAAAAAAAGTTCATTCCTCAATAGTTCTAAAAGTCAAATTTACTCTTGGAGTTTTTACTTTTGTCGTTGGCGGAAGCCGATGAAGCCAGTTTTCCTGCGTTATTCCTTTCATCACCAATAAACTTCCGTTTTCCAATGAAATATCAATTCTTTCTTTGGAAATCTTATGTTTAAAAGAAAACTTTCTTTCTGCTCCGAAAGTTAAAGAAGCAATTGCTCCATGTTTTTTCAGATCTTTTTCGCCGTCGCTGTGATATGCCATTCCTTCGCTTCCATCGTGATATAAATTGAGAAGACATGAATTATATGTTTCGCCTGAAGCCTCTTCACATTTTTGTCTTAATTGTAATAATTCAGGAGTCCAGAGTTTTGCATATTTTGTTCGGTTTGAGTAAGTATATTCAAATGCTTTTTCACCAAACCAGGCAACTTTTCTCTTGGTATAGATTAGTTTTCCAAAGATGACCGCCTCGTCATTTTCCCAAGGGATTTGGTTGAATAAATATTGATAATATTTTTCGCATTCTTCATCAGAAAAAATCTTTCCATAATATTCTGTGACACCGTCTTTGGGTAGAATATTGATAGGAAAATCTTGGATTTCGTCGAACAAACTAATCATGTTATTTATCTTTTAATTTTGAACCATTAAGGTTTTATTAAGTAATTAAGAATATTAAGTTTAGCCTTGCTTTAAGCTACTTTTTTACAAAATCTATTTGATTTTCTTAACTGCACTTAACTTCTTAAAGCAACTTAATGGTTCAAAAATAATTTAATAAACTAATTTTAATACACTTTCGCACTTTCCCAGCCAATTATCAATTGTTTTCTATCGCTTCCCCACATATACCCGCCAATTTTCCCTGAAGATTGTATCACACGGTGACAAGGAATTAAAAATGCTACAGGATTACTTCCAATCGCGGTTCCAACTGCTCTTGAAGCTTTAGGATTTCCAATTTTATCGGCTAAATTTCCATAGGTTGATAATTTTCCCATTGGAATGGTCAGTAAACTTTCCCAGACTTTGAGCTGAAAATCTGTTCCTTTTAAATGAAGCTTGATGGTGTTAAGCTTTGACCAATCTTGATTGAAAATCGACAATGCGTTTTGCTGAAAATCGTCCTGTCTTTCAAAAAAAGATGCATTGGGAAATCTACTTTGTAGATCTCTCAATGCATTTTCTTTATCTTCTTCGAAAGCCATATAGCAGATCCCTTTTTCGGTGGAAGCTGTGATGATTTTTCCAAATGGGCTTTCAGAAAAGCTATAATTGATATTTAAATTCTTTCCGCCATTCTTATATTCTGCAGGCGACATTCCTTCAATTTTCACAAACAGATCGTGCAATCTGCTTGTACTTGAAAGTCCGGTCTCTAATGCTGCGTCAAATAATGTGGCTTTTTCTTCTTTCAGTAAACTTTTTGCATGCTCAAGACTGATAAACTGCAAAAATTTCTTCGGACTTGTTCCTGCCCAATCAGTAAATATTCTCTGAAAATGTGCCGGACTCAGATTTACTTTTTCAGCAACCTCATCCAAATTAGGCTGAAGCTTAAAATTGCTCTGAATAAATTCTATCGCTTTGGCAATTCTCTGATAATCTATTTCGTCTTGTGTGAACATTTCATTTTGTTTTGTATCACAAATTTCCAAAGAAAAACTGAAAGAAAAAATCCGTTTCGTGCGGAATTTTAGTCTTTGTTGATGTGATAATATGCCAACATTTTATAATACAGTTTTGCTGCTAAGAATGCACTTGGTTTTGAATAGGCAGAATCCATTAATTCAACGATATCAAAAGCAACAACGTTACATTTTTCGAAAACTTTTCTTAATAATTCTAATGTTGGATACCATTGCAAGCCTCCTGGTTCCGGAGTTCCTGTTGAAGGTGCGATTGACGGGTCAAAAGCATCTAAATCGATCGTAATATAAACGTTTCCTGAAACTTTTTCTAAAACATCATTTACCCAGTTTTCGTTGTTGGCAATTTCGTGAGCAAAAAATACTCTTCCTTCCGGTAAATATTCAACTTCCTCAACATCCATAGAACGGATTCCAACCTGAACCAAATTATGCTTTTGATTCGCTTCAAAAACCGCACAAGCATGATTAGAAGTAGAACCATGAAATTCCGGACGTAAATCTGTGTGAGCATCTAATTGTAAAACCGTAAGATTTTCAAATTTCTCTCCAACTGCACGAATCGAACCGATAGAAACTGAATGTTCTCCACCAAAAAGGGTAAACAATTTATCTGTTGCCAAAAGCTCTTTTGTTTTTTGATAAACCGCTTCTGTCATAGCTTCAGGTGTAGAGTTTTCAGAAACTTCTCCAGCTAAATAAACTCCTTCAAGATAAGGTTCTGTACCTGTTTCGATGTCGTAAAGCTCCATGTTTTCAGAAGCATCAAGGAATAATTCCGGGCCTTTGTCTGCACCCTTTCCCCAAGTTGAAGTTCCATCGTAAGGAACCGTTACCAAAACTACTTTTGAATTTTCTAATGAAGCATTTTCTTCAGGAATTCCTGCGTATGTTTTCATAATTTATAATTAAAAAATTAAATGATTTAAAGATTAAAATATTTGCGGCAAAGATAAGAAGAAGTTAGGAGAAAGCTGGAAGTTGGATGATGGAAGCAGGAAGTTTTTATAAGCAAAATGAATATGTGATTGATATTTTATTAAATTTAAATCGTTCGCAGATCTTTTAGATTAAGCAGATTATCTTTGAATCATCAGTAGTGAGCTTCCAGCATTCAGCTTCAGGCTTCCATACAAATTCCTTACCTTTGTGAAAAATTCAAAAATATGTCCTTAAAAGCTGTGCTTTTCGATATGGATGGGGTAATTGTTGATACAGAACCGCTGCACAGAAAAGCTTATTTTAAAACATTCAACCAGCTAGAAATTGAAGTTTCTGAAGATTTGTATACTTCTTTCACCGGCGCTTCTACCAAAAGAGTTTGCGAAACTTTGATTTCTGAGTTTAATCTAACTCACACTCACGAAGATATCACCAATATAAAAAGAACTCATTTTAAAGATTATTTTTACAATGATGCCGACTTTGATCTGATTCCCGGAGTGAGAAAACTGATTGAGCATTATTACGAAAATAACGTAAAATTAATTGTTGCTTCTTCAGCAAGTATGACCACCATCAACATGGTTTTTGAGAAATTTGGTTTGGAAAAATATTTCAGTGGAAAGATCAGCGGTGCCGATCTAAAAGAATCAAAACCTCATCCTGAAATTTTCCAGCTTGCTGCAAAAATGGCCAACGAACCGATTGAAAACTGCATGGTCATTGAAGATTCCACCAATGGAATTTTAGCAGCGCACCGAGCCAATATTTTTTGTGCGGCTTATAAAAGCTTCCATTCTCACAATCAGGATTATAGTTTAGCAAATGTTGTTATTACAGATTATTCCGAAATCGAAGTTGATAAAATTTCTAAACATTTTTAAAATATAAAAGCTCTCCGAATTGGAGAGCTTTGTTTTGTGTATCGCATTTGTCATTCTGAATGTAACGAAGTGGAGTGAAGAATCTCATAATTACTTTGAGATTGCTTTACTTCGACAAGCTCAGCATAAACTCTGCATTTGCTCCTCGCAATGACTATTGATATCCTAATAATTTCAAAATATCTTCAGGTTCTTGTCTTTCTCTAAAGATTTCATACTGGAATTCTCCATTTTCATCTTTCTGGATCAAGATATGTCTTGGTTGTGGCATCAAACAGTGATGAACTCCACCATAACCACCGATTGTTTCCTGATATGCTCCAGTGTGGAAGAAACCAATATACAAAGGTTTTGTATCGCTGAAAACAGGCAAATAGATTGCGTTCGTATGCTGTTCAGAGTTATAATAATCATCTGAATCACAAGTTAATCCACCTAAGAAAACTCTTTCGTAAGAATCTTCCCAACGGTTTAACGGAAGCATGATAAAGTGTCTAGAAATTGCCCAAGTATCAGGAAGCGTGGTCATAAAAGATGAATCGATCATATTCCACTTTTCTCTGTCGTTCTGACGTTTCTGAGAAATAATTTTATACAAATTGGCACCGCTTTCTCCTACCGTAAAACTTCCGAATTCAGTATAAATATTTGGTTCTTCTACACCTTCTTCTTCACAGAATTTTTTGATCTGCGAAACGATCTCTTCTACCATATATTGGTAATCGTAATCGAAATTTAATGAAGTTTTGATCGGGAAACCACCACCAATATTTAATGAATTTACTTCCGGAGCAATTTTCTTCAAACGTGCATAAACACGAAGACATTTGTACAATTCATTCCAATAATAAGCCGTGTCTTTGATCCCGGTATTAATGAAAAAGTGAAGCATTTTCAATCTTGCATTCGGATGTTCTGCAATTTTTTGACTGTAGTAAGGAATAATATCTTTGTATCCGATTCCTAATCTTGAGGTATAAAATTCGAATTTCGGTTCTTCCTCAGAAGCAATTCTAATTCCGATATCGAAAGTCGTATCGATACTTTCTGTTAACTTATCAAGTTCTCTGTAGTTATCTAAAATAGGAGTAATATTTTCAAAACCACTGTTAATCATATCTGAAATTTTCGCCAGATAATCATCCGTTTTGAAACCATTACAGATCACCTCAATATTTTTATCAACTTTACCTTCTGTATAAAGCGACTTCACAATATCCATGTCGTAAGCGGAAGACGTTTCGATAGAAATATCGTTCTTCAAAGCTTCTTCGATCACAAATTTGAAATGGCTTGATTTTGTACAGTAACAGTATCTGTAGTTTTTTTTGTAATCGATCTTCTCAAAAGCTTCCTTAAACCAGCCTTTTGCTTTCTGAATATTTTGAGAAATCTTCGGGAGGTAACTTACCTTAAGAGGCGTTCCAAACTTCTCAACAACATCCATCAAAGGAATATCGTGAAAAGACAAATTGTTCTCAGAAACATTGAATTCTTCGGTTGGAAAATACAATGTCTGATCAATAAGTTCCGAGTATTTTATTTTCATTTTCTAATGAGTAAATTAAGAATGCAAAATTGCTAAAAAAGTTTGATTTTTTAGCGTTAAATTTATTATAAATTTCTGCAGTTTTTCGACTAAAAAATTAGTCTTTAATCAATACGTGAACTTAAGAATATATTCGTTTCTTTTATTTTCAGAGATTCCCAAATTTTGATGAATATAAATATCAATTGAGCCGTATTTCTTATCAATTTCAAAAAAAGCAGTCTCTAAATAATTCTTTTCAACCCAACTTAATTTTTCGATAACATTCAAATCCATTTTTGGATACAAAAAATGTAAATTATTGGCAAGATGAAGCCTTTTTTGCACTAATTGTTTACGGTAATTGTTCGAAAGAAGATAATCGTTCTCAATCGTAGCTCTGTCAAATTTTAAAATGGTTAATATCAACGCTGTTATTATTCCGGTTCTGTCTTTTCCGGCGGTACAATGATATAAAACAGGAGTTTCCGAATCTAAAATCTCATGAATAATCTTCTTAATAATTTCTGGATTTTCTGTGACATAATTTTTATAAAAATCCAGCATTCTTTGATCTGCATCCGAACTTTTAACTTTCCCTTTTAAAACAAGCTTTTTTGCCTGATTCAACTGATCGCCTTCATCTTCAAATGCAGAATATTTTTTATAAATAAAAGCATCTAAAAGTTGATCAGGTTTTTGCGAAATTTCTTTCGAATTTCTAAGATCAATAATCTCTTTAATTCCTAAATTCTGAAATGTTTTGAGAGATTTTTTCTTGAGTTGAAAAAGATGTCCACTTCGATAAAGCATTCCTTCTTTTAAAGTTCTGCCATCAGTATTTTTAATATTTCCAATCGTTCTGAAATTGGTTACTTTCTTAATTTCAAATTGATTGTCAGTTTTTGAAATTCCGTATTCTGGTACAGAAAAAGTTTGTGTCTTACAGGAAAAAACACAGGAACTAATAATAACTAGAAATGATATTTTTATTAATTGTCTCAATATATTTCAGGATATTCTATTTCATTAATTCCAACAAAAAATAAAAGATCTCCAGATTCATATTGAATAGAAATCTCATCATCAACTGCAAAGTTACGTGTCCCGATTCTTGATATCATGCTTAAACTATCATTTGTTAATGGCCAGTTCAGCCCTTTTGTCGTAATATTTTCAGCTGAAGGAAACGGATACAGAGAGATCATTTTGTTTTTAACATTTTTCAGAGTGAAATTTTTCGGAATAAAATAATATTCAGAAAACTCATCATAAAACTTTATGTTTAAATTATCCTTAAATGAATAAGCGACTGTAAGATTTCCTAAAAAATGATCCTGCTCTCCTCCACTTCCACCTAAAACATCAACATTTTGAAACCCTTTTTCTAAAATAATTTCTAAAGCTTTATGAAAATCTGTTTTCTCCTGATCCAGTGTAAGAATAAATTTATCCTGATACACATTTTCGTCTGACCCAATATGAGAATCAAAATCTCCGGAAATAAAATCTAGTTTGTCTAAAGGAAAATTGAGTTCTTTCAAATAATGAAAAGCACCATCAGTACAGGCAATCAGATTATATTTTTCTAGATTGGGGAAAGATTTCGGAGCGTCACCGTTGATGAAGAGAAGAGATTTACTCATTAACTTATTTTTATAATTGCTTGAATAAAAAAGCTGAATCACAGTGATGATTCAGCTTTATATTTTTAAATATTCTGTAAAATTAATTAAATATTGGCACTTGACAATTATTAACGTCTTTATCTCCAGATTTATATTGATACAGTCCTATAACTGGCTGATAAACTAAATTACCATTTGAATCATAATAATAAGGATTTATTTCCACATTTGTAATTTCATATTTTACGTTTGCAGCAAAATTCTCATTTGAAAATACATCACCAAATGCCGACATATTTGATCCTGCAGGAATTGTATATTGACCGCTATGCCATACAAACCCGTAAGTATTATCGGTAATTTTATAAGAAACATATCTATCTCTGCTGTATACCTCTGAAGAAATAGCTCTGGCTTGATATCTTTTTTTAGTTGTTCGGCAAGGCTGTTCTGTAAATTCTAAATCAACCCATTCTGTAATATTAAGAGGAGGTCCTTTTTGAACAGCAGATTCTGTTTGAGGATTTGTCTCATTCTGCGAATACAATTCATCGTTTGGAGAGCAAGATAAAATCATTAAGCCCAATAAGGCTGTAAAAGTAAGTTTTTTCATGGTTAAAATTTGTTATTATTCGCTAAAATAGGAAATGTTTTCACAAACTATACAATTATTAACAAACATTATTTCACTAAAAAATTATCTTTCATTCGGATTCCAGTATTCTTCTGGTTCGTTGTTGATTTTTGAGATATATCTTGCCAAAACAAATAGATAATCAGAAAGACGGTTCAGATATTTAATCAATTCAGGACGCACTTCTTCAGATTCATTCAAGAAAACCAAAGAACGCTCCGCTCTACGGCAAATTGTACGGGCTGCATGTAAAAAAGTAGCTGATTTTCCTCCGCCAGGAAGAATAAAATATTGTAGAGGCTCTAATTTATCTTCAAAACCATCCATCCAGTTTTCGAGTTCTTCAATTTCGGTATCAGAAATAATCAAAGGAAGACGAGATTTTCCGTTAGCCAACATCAGTTTATCAACCGGAGTTGCTGCTTCTGAACCTACCGTAAACAGATCAAACTGAATTTTTTTTAATTGTTTCAAAACTTCTTCATCAGTGATATGACTTTTTGAAATTCCAATAAAAGAATTCAGTTCATCAATATTTCCATAACTGTCAACTCTTGCGCTGGCTTTTGAAACTCTCGTTCCGCCATATAAAGCGGTCTGTCCTTTATCTCCCGTTTTAGTGTATATTTTCATAAGTAATTTTCGTTGCTATTAAAACCATGCGTAATCATGGTGATTTCAAAAGACTAAATTACTTTTTTAAAATTATGCTGACAAATGTTTTAGAGTAAGTTTAAAACGACGTTGTTTACAGGAAGCTTTTACGGATATAAACCCATTATTAAATCTTGTGAATCCATTTAAATTGTGATAATAAAATAAGTTCGATATTTTTTATTTAATTTTAAGTCACCAATTACAAATAATAATTATGCAAACCAATCAACAATTAAGCGACTTAATGGCGCTCGATTTAGGAATCAATCTGATCAACAGAAGACCTTACGCAAAAGAAGTTTTTAAATGGCAGGATATCGAACTTCTCCCCCATTCGTCAACTGATACTTTACTTTGTGAAATCTACGAGTGGAACGGTAGAAACTGGCGCACAACGAACAATAATCTTATTGGTTATTTATTTTCGGGTGAACAATTGAATACGGTAAAAAATCAATTATTAAATACTCCAAAGCATACAGCATTAATCCCTGATTTTGAATTTACCAAAGACAGTATGATCGAATACGGTTTGTCGTTACCGTCTTTATTTAATATTGGAATTAACGGAAACATCAACAGTGCAAAAAATTTCTCAATTCGTGTAAACGGAGTTACAAAATCTAGGATCACCAATATCGATTCGCCCGGAATTGAAATTTTGAAAAGCTTTTCAGAATTTACACAGTCAAAATCTAAAACTTATAGAAAGAATATTAAGTTTAATTATCTGAGTATCTCTTTATTTTATGCTGAAAGTGTAGAAATTTTTCTTGAAAAAGAATCTGGAGTTGGTTTGGATGTCAGTTTTCAGACGACCAATGTGAATGTAGAAGCAAAAGTGGATACCGATACCAAAAAACATTTTGTTCTAAAATATTCCGGAAATCAGGCTCCTTTTGCCGCTAAGTTTGTAAAAGGAAAAAACTTTGATGTGGAATAAGCTTTTTTAGTTATGAGTTAAAAATTATGAATTATGAGTTGATTGAAACCGAAGATTTCTTTGAGACCAACTCATAATTCATAACTCATCATTTTAAACTTTTATTTGTTTAAGATCATTGCAGCTTCTTTTGCAGCATAAGTGAAAATCATGTCTGCTCCAGCTCTTTTGAAGCATGTTAAGCTTTCAATAATCGCTTTATCATTATCAAGCCAACCGTTTTGAGCAGCAGCTTTCAACATTGCGTATTCTCCGCTTACATTATAAACTGCAATCGGCAAATCAATTGCTTCACGCACTTTTGCTACAATATCTAAATATGGGAGACCTGGTTTGATCATAATAATATCTGCACCTTCTTCCACATCTTTGAAAACCTCATTTAATGCTTCACGCGAGTTGTGAAAATCCATTTGATACGTTTTTTTATCTTTCGGAATTTCCATATTGTCTTTTGGAGCACTGTCTAAAGCACTTCTGAATGGCCCGTAAAAAGAACTAGCATATTTTGCAGCGTAACTTAGAATTCCAACATCATGAAAACCGCTTTCTTCTAAAGCTTCACGAATTGCCAAAACTCTGCCATCCATCATGTCACTCGGTGCCACAATGTCAGCTCCAGCTTCAGCATGTGACACAGCCATTTTTGCCAATGCATCATTGGTTGCATCATTGATGATTTTTCCGTTTTCTATAATTCCATCATGACCGTAAATAGAGTAAGGATCTAAGGCTACATCGGGCATAATCACCATTTCAGGCACCGCATCTTTAATTGCTTTGATGGTGTTTTGCATTAAACCATCTTTGTTCCACGCTTCTTTTCCGGTGTTATCTTTTAAGTGATCTGAAACTTTCATATAAAGGTTAACCGCCTTTACGCCTAAAGAAAATAATTCTTTACATTCTTTTACCGTAAGATCGATGCTTCGCCTGAAAATTCCGGGCATTGAAGCGATTGCTTCTTCTTTATTCTCGCCCTCCATTACGAAAATAGGCATTACAAAATCGTTCACTGAAAGACTGCATTCTCTTACCAAACCTCTCATCGATTCATTCACTCTTAGTCTTCTGTTTCTAGAATATATCATCTTTGGAATACTTTTTGAATAATTTATTGCAAATTTAATATAAGTTCTACAAAAAACTATTGCAGATGATTATAGAATTTATTATTTTTGTTAGTAATATTTAAGCAAATATATCGTTGATGAAAAAACTTTTACTTTTATTTATATTTATTGGCGCTACTATTGGGTTTTCTGATAATTTGAAAGCACAAATAAAAGAGCCAACTTCCACTAATCAGAAATCTGATGACGGTGTGCTTACAGCATATCCGAATCCTGCGAAAGATTTTTTGATGGTGAAAGCGAAAGATTCTTCATTGAAAATTAAAAATGTTTCTTTTTATTCTATATTGGGAACTCAGGTTGCCAGTTACAATATCAACAGTAATAATGCTGAGATTAATATTCAGAAACTGAAACCCGGAAAATATCTTATCAGATATATTCTAAGCGACAATACACAAAAAGTTACTCAAATAGTAAAGCAATAATATTCAAAATCCTGATAATCATCAGGATTTTTTCTTTTAGCACATTTTTTTTCAATTATTCCGTAACTTTCGGGATATTTCATAACTAATTGTAAAAACAATTTTAATGCTAAAAGCTGAACAAATTACTAAAACCTACAATGCCGGAAAAAAGACCGCATTAGACGATTTTAGCATACACGTTCCGAAAGGAAGTATTTACGGTCTTCTAGGACCAAACGGAGCAGGAAAAACTTCTTTCATCCGAATCATCAACCAGATTACACAAGCCGATTCAGGAAACGTTTTCATCAACGGAGAAAAACTGAATCCGAATCATATTAAAGACATCGGTTATATGCCGGAAGAACGTGGTCTTTATAAAAACATGAGCGTTGGAGATCAGATTCTTTACTTCGGAGAACTGAAAGGAATGACAAAAAATGATGCTTTGAATGAAGCAAAAAAATGGTTTGATAAACTTAATATCGATCAATGGTGGAAGAAAAAACTCTCTGAACTTTCAAAAGGAATGGCTCAGAAAATACAGTTCGTTGTAACCGTTCTTCACAGACCGCATCTTTTAATTTTGGATGAACCGTTTTCAGGTTTTGATCCGGTGAATGCCAATTTAATTAAAGATCAGATCATCGAGCTTAAAAATAATGGAACGACTATTATCCTTTCAACTCACAGAATGGAAAGTGTGGAAGAAATGTGTGATTATGTTGCATTGATCAATAATTCTAAAAAAATAATCGACGGAAGAGTTTTTGATGTTCGCGAAAAATTCAAGAAAAATATTTTTGGAGTTACTTTATCTGAAGTCAACGATGACCAGTTTGATCAGTTTAAAAACAAATATGGAATCTTCAACATGACCCATGAAAATAATCTAATTTCTTTTGATTTGAAAAACGAAGCAGATCAGAACAATATTCTTTTAGATCTGGTTAATGTAGGAAAAGTAAGATCTTTCGACGAAAGAATTCCGAGCATGAATGAAGTATTTATCAATGCGGTAAGCAATCACTCTTAATTTTATGAACAATATTTTTTTAATTACAAAAAGGGAATTTCTTACGCAGGTTAAGAAAAAATCCTTCGTTATACTCACTTTACTGGCGCCGCTAATGATTATTGCTTTTGGAGCGGTTGTCGGAATGATGTTTAAAGCCAATCAGTCTCATAATGTGATTGAAGTGGTTGATAACAGCGGGCTTTTTAAAGGACAACTGAAGTCTGATGAAAAAATCAATTATGTATTTATTCCTTCTGCCGAAGAGCAATCTAAGCTTAACAACTTAAAGGGTAATGAAACTCTGGACGGAATTTTAATTCTTCCGGCTTTATCAGAGAATAATTTTGATGATTTAGAGAAAAGCACACGATTGGTTGTAAACACCAAAATCGGTTTTGATACCAAGCAACAAATTATTTCAGACATTACGAATGTCATTAAAAAAGAGAAAATAAAACAACTTGGAATCCAGGAAGCTCAACTTGCAGACCTTGATAAAAGTTTCACTTTAAAAACCATCAACGTTTCTGAAGATAATAAAGAAGATTCAGATTTGGCATTTGGCGTAAAAAGCGCTTTAAGCATGGTTTTGATGTATGTAACATTTATGTTTATCATCATTTATGGAGTTCGTGTAATGCGAAGTGTTTTGGAGGAAAAAAACAACCGTGTTGTAGAAATCATCATATCTTCTGTTAAACCTTTTGAATTGATGATGGGAAAGATTTTGGGAGTTACCATGGTTGCTTTAACGCAGTTTATTGTATGGATTATGATGTCTGTAGCTGGAGCTTTGGTTTTAAACACAGGATTTTCTTCACTTCAGAAAAACATTCCGGGAGGAAATGAAGAACTGATGAGCAAACTTGATATCGCGCAAATCGCAACTCAGGTTTCTCACAGCTTATTAGAGCTAAATTTCCCGTTGATTATTTTTGTATTCATTATATTTTTCCTTTTAGGATATATGTTTTATAGTTCTGTTTACGCTGCAATTGGTTCAGCTGTTGACAACGAAACGGAAACGCAACAGTTTACTTTATTTGCCATTCTTCCTCTTACATTAGGAATGTATGGAAGTATTTCTGTGATTAATAATCCTGACGGACCGGTTGGTTTCTGGATGTCGATTATTCCATTTACTTCGCCTGTTGCGATGGTTGCAAGAATTCCTTTCGGAGTTCCGGCTTGGCAGATTGCTTTGTCGATTGCTTTGCTTTTAGGAACAACTATTTTTATGATTTTCCTTGCCGGAAAAATTTATCGAGTAGGAATTTTGATGTATGGAAACAAGGCGACTTTGAAGGAGATCTGGAAGTGGATCAGAGGGTAAAAGATGAAAAATAAAATTCAATTATTGAGGGAAGAAAACAGACTTACTCAAAAGGAACTTGCTGAAAAAGCTGGTCTTTCGTTAAGAACCATCCAGAGAATTGAGGCAGGAAATATTCCTAAAGGTTTTACACTGAAAGCACTTGCTGAAAGTTTAAATACAACACCTGAAAATTTAATTGAAAAAGAAAATAATAATGTAGAAAGGGCAAAACTGATTAACAGTTCTGCCCTTTTTGGTTTAATTATTCCGTTTGGAGGAATAATTTTTCCGCTTATATTTACTTATAAAACACAGGATGTTTACAACAAACAACTTGGAAGAAACATTGTTGCTCTTCAAATCATTCTTTCTGTAACAATGTCTTTGTTTTTAATTGCAAGCCCGTTTCTTCAAAAAGGATTATCAGTTAAATTTCCTGTTTTCTTGATTGTATTGATTACTTTTTTATTCCTAAAATTAATTGCTATCATCATCAATGGAATTGCTTTAAACAAAAACAAAGATTTACATACAAATCTGAAATTCAATTTCTTGTAAAATAAAAAATGAATTGACGTAAAATTGTCGTATTGTTTTTATCGCAAAATTCAGTTTTAAAACGGAACCTTGCATAAAAATAATTTATGAAAATTTTAAAGAAAACAGTCTTAGCATTTTTACTCTTCTTAACTCTTCTTTGTCTTGGATTTTATTGTTATTTCGACCAAAAATTCAGTCCCGAAGAAAATTATTTAACGGTAAAAAATGAAAGCGGAAAAGTGATCGTAAAATGGTTGGGTGAAAATAAAAATGTTATGCTTCTGCCTGTTCATTTTCAAAATGATTTTACCACTTATTTTATGCAGTTTGATACAGGTTCTCCCAATACTATATTTTATCAAAATTCATTAGCAATTTTTAAAAATAAAAACCAAATCAAAACTCAATTTACTATCGGGAATACTGAAGTTTCTTCTGATCGGTTTAAAATAATTTCTATCAGCAAAAACAACGATAAAGACTCTATTAAAATTATCGGAACCATTGGAAGTGATTTATTAGATCAGAAAAAAACCATTATTAATTTTAGCGAAAATTATGTCGTTTTTAATATATTAAAAGAGCCCAAAAGTTTCAGCAGCGCAAAGCTGGATTTTAAGTTTAAAAAGAGAAAAATGATTATATCCGGTATTTTAAATGGGAAAGAAGAGGAGTTTTTATATGATTCGGGAACAAGTGCATATGAATTTTTGACCAATAAAAACGTTTGGGGAAAATTAAAATTACCAAATTCAAAACCTGTTGTAGAAAAAGCACAATCGTGGGAAAGAATACTTACAAGCTATACTGCAAAATCTAATCAAACCATCAAGTTTAAAAATAAAGAGCTTATTTTGAGTGAAGTTACCTACGTTGAAGGAATTTCACAATCTCAATATATGCTGATGAAATTTTCAGGAATGACCGGAATGCTAGGAAATAAAATTTTCCTTAAAAATTCATTATATATTGATTGCAAAGAAGAAAAAATTTCAATCAATTAAAACTTTACAGGCAACTTTATAAACAAAAATCCCGAAGTTATACTCCGGGATTTTTTTATGTTTTGATTTCAAAAATTTTATTGAAAAATATAGCTTAAGCTTAAACTAAGAACCTGTTCAGATTTCTTTTTAGCTGTATTGGGATCTTGCGTAAAACTCTCAACAAGATTAGGATACGTATTTGAAAGTCCTAAATCATATTTTAAAGCCAGTTCTAACTGTCTTTTGTAGCTATATCCTATTCCTGCACCAATGGCAAAATTAAAGCTATTTGCTTTACCATTAATCTTCGGATACTCTGGAACAGTTACATCAGGATCATAATAAGGTCTCCCTGTAGGAGCATTTTTCACATTCTGACTAATCAAGAAATTGAATCTCGGACCAATTAATCCAAAAAATTCTGATTCTGCTTCAGAAAAATACCCCTTAAAGTAGATTGGAACACTTAAATAGTTATTAGCATACACTGCGTTATAACCATCAGCTCCTTTCGAATCTTTATTCTTTCCTGACTCTCCGGCTCCGTAATACGTAACCTCGGGTTGCAAATAAAACTGATTTGCTCCACCCATTGGGATTAAAGCTAAAAGCCCGCCCTGAAAAGCAAATCTTGCTCCTGAAGGATTGTGTGCGTTTTTAACTCTGGAATAGTTTGCACCTGCTGTAAGACCGAATCTTGTACTTTTTAAATCGATTTGTGCGAACGATAAAAAAGAAAAGGCCAATGCAGATGTTAATAAAATTTTTTTCATATCATATTTGTTTTAGCTTATCCTAAGATTTTTGCTACAGTAGCTCCGATATCAGCTGGAGAATCTACCACGTTGATCCCGTTTTCTCTCATGATTTCCATTTTTGCCTGAGCCGTATCTTCATCACCTCCAACGATTGCACCAGCGTGCCCCATTGTTCTTCCTTTAGGAGCAGTTTGTCCTGCGATGAAACCTACTACCGGTTTTGTAGAACCACTTGCTTTGTACCATCTTGCAGCTTCAGCTTCAAGACCACCACCGATTTCTCCGATCATTACAACCGCTTCAGTTTCTGGATCATTGATGAATAATTCTAAAGCTTCTTTAGTAGTAGTTCCGATAATTGGGTCACCACCGATTCCGATTGCAGTAGAAATACCGTAACCAGCTCTTACAACCTGATCAGCAGCTTCATAAGTAAGAGTTCCTGACTTAGAAACGATACCTACTTTACCTTTTTTGAAAACAAAACCTGGCATAATACCAATTTTAGCTTCATCTGAAGTGATGATTCCTGGACAGTTTGGTCCGATCAATCTGCACTCTTTGTCTGCGATATAAGATTTTACTTTTACCATATCTGCAACAGGAATACCTTCTGTAATACAAACGATCACTTTAATACCCGCTTCAGCAGCTTCCATAATAGCATCTGCAGCAAATGCAGGTGGTACGAAAATAATACTTACGTTGGCTCCAGCTTTTGATACAGCATCAGCAACAGTGTTAAATACCGGCTTACCTAAGTGCTCGCTTCCTCCTTTTCCTGGAGTAACACCACCTACTACGTTGGTTCCGTATTCGATCATCTGACCTGCGTGGAAAGTACCTTCGTTACCTGTAAATCCTTGTACAATTACTTTAGAATCTTTGTTTACTAAAATTGACATTTTATTGTTTTTTAAATTTATTTATTTTAATGCTCACAAATTTACTTATTTTTCTTTGAATTTGAATAAAACCTTAATGCGAATCTTAATCACATTTTATGATATATATAAGGTATGCAAAATAAAGAATTAAAAGATTAAAGCTTTACCCAGAAAAAACATGTATTAAAAATCGCATCAAATTCGATACAAATTACTGATTATCAAATTCAAATATTTTAAACTTAAATTTTAATAATTATAGATCAGTTAAAAATATAATATTAGTTCTGATATAAACTTGGATCTAAAAATCAACAAATCAAAAGCAATCGATATTCCCCATCGTTTTCCACAGGAGCTCTGTGAACACAGGGCAAAACTTCTTGTGAAGGATGATCTACCGCCAATCGCCAAAGATTTCCTATTCCTAAATTTGTTGGAGTTGCAGCAGATTTTGCTTCATAATGAAGATCGAAAAAGTGTTCTTTAAAAAAGTCTTCTAACTCTTCCTCTGGTCCGCCGTGTAGCTCTTTAAGTTTCTCTCGGATTTCTGGTATCAGAATTTTTTGTTCAACCTGATCGTTGGGTATAATATCGCTTGCTGCGCCGTGATAAGTACATAAAAAAGTATCGGTACCAATTGGTGAACGATCTACATGAAAAGAATATACATCTGTCGAAATGAAATCGAAATCTTCATCTCGTTCGTAGTTTTTAAGCAAATTGAGCAAAGGCGATGCTCCGAAATCTGTCAATAGCTGTAAATCATTTAAAATAATTTCTCTTGCTAAAATCCCATTTTCTGATAGTTCCAAAACTAAAAGATCTTCAATAGAAATTTCTGTAATGTTCTCTTTTAATTGAAGCTTAGAAACAATTTCTTCAAAATCTCCATATAAATTTCGAGTCCAACAGATTGCATTCATTACTCCTTTGAATTTGGTATTTATCAGTTCAGAAAAAGAAGAAACTACTCCAACTTGATTGTTATCAGAAAATGTATTGCTCATATTTTAGAATCAACAATTTAGTCGTTTAATTCTTTTGCAAAAATAAAGAATAGATTAGAAGATAATGTTCAAAATCTTTGAAAAATAATACATTCTAAGAATTTTCATTTCTATTCATACTCCAGCTTTTTAGCCAACTTATTATCCTGATAACAATAAAATTCGTACGCATGTTTCTTACCGAATGAGTACACTTTTTCAAGATAAATTTTATCATATTGCCCGAGTAAAGAATTGTATTTTGGTTTTATATGATCCGGCAATTCGTTAGATTTTATAGGTCTTTCAACTTCAAAATCTATTGTGATACAAAGTTGCAACTCAATTTAGAAGAAATTTAGAAATTGTAAGTATCCATGCGTGTTATTTCGATTTCATTTTACCATTTTTAAATCTTTCACTTGCGGTTTGATAATAAGAAATTGTTTCAGAAACAAGATCTTCATTTTTAAAGTTAACTTCCTGCAAAGATTTGTCGGTTGGAGCAACGGTAAACTGCTTCACTCTTTTTCGGTCATCAATTTGGGTGAAAAGATCATTTCTAAGCAAACCCAAAGTACGGTAATTGCCTATAAAAGCTCTCTCCTCTCCTACTTTGGTTTTATTAATATCTTTTCCGTACAAACTTGTATTGTAGGTCCAGTTCAGATACCCGAAAAGTGAAGGCATAAGATCGATCTGAGAAGTCAGTCGGTTGATTTCCTCAGGTTTTTGTTTAAGATTATAAATAATTGCAGGAATATGATGTTTGGCAATATTGATTTCCCATTTTCCGGCGCTGCTTGCACAATGATCTGCAACCACTACAAAAACAGTATTTTTAAACCAAGGTTTTTTCTTTGCATCGTTAATAAATTTTCCTAATGCATAATCTGTATATTTTACAGCACCATCTCTTTCGCCTTGCGGAAGGTCGATTTTTCCGTTAGGAAATGTATAAGGTTTATGATTGGAAGTCGTCATAATAAACTCAAAAAAAGGTTTATTTGAATTACTTTCTTTATCTGCATATTTTATTGCCTGTTTGTATAGATCTTCATCGCAGATTCCCCATGCATTTTCAAAACTCACTTCATCATCTTTTATTTGAAAACGTTCAGTTTTTATCTTTTCTGATAAAGGATTTCCGCGGTCTCTGTCTACAATCGTAAATCCTTGTCCGCCGAAAAAGTTATTCATATTATCAAAATAACCATCACCACCGTAAATGAAATAAGGTTGGTATTTTTTCTCTTTTAAAATAGTTGCCACAGAAAATAAATCCTGATTATTCGGTCGTCTTACAATACTGTTTCCCGGAGTTGGCGGAACGCACAAAGTAAGCGCTTCCATTCCACGAACAGTTCTGGTACCAGTTGCATAAAGATTGGTAAAAAAGATGCTTTCTTTTGCCAACTGGTCATAATTGGGAGTGAGATGATCTTTATTTCCGAATGCACTTAAAAACTCTGCACTGAAGCTTTCGATAGTAACTACAACGATGTTTGGTTTTTGCTCTCCATTACCTTTTGTAAGTCTCGAAATATCATCAAATTTTGCAGAAGTATAAGTTTGATTTTCCTGCAAAAGATTTTGTTTTAAAATTGAATATGCTTTTTTATCTGAAATTTTAGGATAAAAGGCTTCATAATCCAGTTCATTTGATTTGAAAGCTGCAACAAACGAAAATGCTCCATTTTTTCCAAGCTCATTATCTACAAGATTATTGCTGAAATCGGCATATTTATTTTTCATTAAAAATCCCAAAACAATAGTGAAAATCGCTACAGGAATCACAAAAAATAAACGTTTTTTGAAGTTTACTTTATCTGAAAATATTTTTTTAAAAACTTTAAATTTTCTCATCATAAAAAACGTCAAAGCAACCAAACCGATTAGAACAGCGATAAGCAACGGCAACGGATAAGACTGATTGATGTTTTCTACAACTTCGTAAGTGTAAATTAAATAATCAACTGCAATAAAATTAAATCTTGCTCCAAACTCCTCCCAAAACGGAATTTCTGCCAAAAGACTGAAATAAAGGCTCAAAAGAATAACTGCCAAATAAAAATAAGTGAAAGCTTTGTCAAATAAAGAGCCTATCCATTTTTTTGGAAAAATTAAAAGATAAAAAAGGTAAAGAAATAAGAATAATGATCCCGAAACGAAATCATAAAGAAAACCTGTGAAAAATATTCTAAGGATATAAATAAAATTAAAATCTACATCTTTTGACGACCAGATAAGAAATACCACTCTTATTAAAAACGACAATAAAATGTATAAACTTAGAATACTGAAAAATGCAGAAAATCTACTGTTAAAAGCCTTTTCTGTAAGATTTGAAAGTTTTTTTGAGGACATGCTTTACTTTTTAAGGTGTAAAGGTGTTGCTCAATTTAGAATTAATTTAGAATTTTAAAAATCTAATGTAAAAATGTGTTGACTGTTTTCAAACTTGTAACTGATTTTCCAATTTTGAAATTTGCAGATTTCATAAATAATGGCGAGACCCAAACCGCTTCCGTTACTGTCTGTAGAAAGCCTAGAAAATCTTTTAAACAAAAAATCTTCGTTAAGTTTTTCCGCTCCGGAATTGGCAATCTTAAAAGAAGAGTTCATCAGTTTTATATCGATAAAACCATTCTGAGTCGTATGTCGAATCGCATTGACGATTAAATTATTGAGCAAAACTTCTGTTAAGCTCATGTTTCCATTTACAAAAACGTCCGCCACAAGAGAAGATTGTACTTTAATATTTTTTTGTTGAAAATGTTCTTCCAATAGTTCAATGCTTTGCTCAACTACATTATTCAGCAGAATATTCTCAGTTGTATCAAACTGACTGTTTTCAATTTTAGCAAGCAACAAAAGGTTTTTATTGATCCTGGAACTTCGCGTCAAAGCTCTGTTGATATCTTCTACAATTTCGTATTGTTTTGAAGTTAAATCCTTATCCTGAAGAAGAATATCTAATTTGTGCTTAATAATTGCCAAAGGCGTCTGCAATTCATGGGACGCATTTTCGGTAAACTCTTTTTGGGTTTTATAGACAGAAATACTGTGTTCTATCAATTTAGATAAAGACTGGTGAAGTTCTTCAAACTCTGAAATATCGGTTTTTTCAAATTCTATTTTACTTTGGTGATTCAGATTAAAATTTTTCAGCTTTTCTAATGTATTTCTAAACGGATTCCAAACCACTGCCGAAATTCTCCTATTGAGAATTAAAAGTCCTGCAACAATAATCGCAAAGAAAAATGCGGTGTTGAGCGCAATTGCTGCAATAGTTTCACGAGATTCTTCAATATTGGTCTGTACCGTAAAAAGAAAAGGTTTATTATTGATGTAAACTACTTTTTCCAGACAACGATAACGTTCTATTTCAGGTTCCGCAGAAAAAGTTTCGGCTTTTTCAATAGTAAAATATTGATCTCTTTTTCTATTGTCGAATTTAAGTTTTTCGATATTCGTTTCCGGCTGAATGTTATTCCAAAGCTTAATACTTTCATCTAAAGCTTCATCAGACAATTTCAGATGATTAAATTCATACGCCGTTTTTTCTGCAATCGTTTTGTTGTGCTCATCGAGTTCACTCTGCCAAATTGTATCTACTATAAAATAATATACAGGAATACTCATTAACAAAATAACGAGTACATAGATAATAAATGGTTTTGTGGTTTTACTTAAAAGCGGTTTCATTAAAAATTATAAGTTATGAATTATAAGTTTTTCGATTTTGTTGTTATAATGGCGTTACGAATTATTTTTAATGTATAACAATGCATTTATAGAGTTTTACAATTCTTATTACAAAAATAAAACTCTTATCTTTCAAAATATTCTTTTTATCATTCATAACTCATCATTTATAACTTATAACTAATTATCGCCCCATTTGTAGCCGGTTCCGTAAACTGTTTTAAGGTAATGTTCACAACCGGCATCGTATAATTTCTTTTTGAGGTTTTTCACATGAGCGTAAACAAAATCATGACTGTCGAGCATATCTGCCAAATCACCCGAAAGATGTTCTGCCAAAGTACTTTTAGAGATGACTTTATTTTTATTTCCTATAAAATAAAGAAGCAGGTCAAATTCTTTTTTTGTAAGATCAATATTTTGGTTGTTAATCGTTACCGTTTTAGCTAAAAGATCGATCTGTAGTTCATTCTGAATAATAATATTAGAATTATTAAACTGTTTTCTTCTAATAATAGAATAAATTCTCGCCATGAGTTCAGAAAGATGAAAAGGCTTGGTCAAATAATCATCGGCTCCTAATTTTAAACCTTCAATTTTATCTTCCAAAGCATTTTTTGCGGAAACAATGATGACACCGTCCTGTTTATTTTGTTTCTTTAATTCTTCCAAAATAGTCAATCCGTTTCCATCGGGAAGCATGATATCCAAAACAATGCAATCGTACTGGAACATTTCTATTTTATTCATTGCCTCCGCAAAAGTAGTGGCAAATTCGCACAAATAACTTTCCCCGGAAAGATATTCTGCAATACTTTTAGACAATTCTGTTTCGTCTTCTATGATTAAAATTTTCACAGCAACAAATTTATGGATTCAATTTAGAAGAAATTCTGAATTAAAATAACACTAAAGATAAGATTTAAAATAGATCAATCTTCATAAAAATAATATCAATAATAATACATGAACAAAAACTACAAAATATTTTAATCTAAAATCCGTAACTTTGCGCCCTACGAAAAATTTTATGGAAAGTATTCAAGTTCACGACAAAACTTTTGTTCCCTATTTAAAGGATGCCGAAATTCAGGAAATTGTAAAGGCAACCGCTCTAAAAATCTATGAAGATTACAAAGACGAAGTACCTGTTTTCATTGGTGTTTTAAACGGTGTTATCATGTTTTTTTCAGATCTTCTTAAACATTACCCAGGACCTTGCGAGATCGCATTTATCCAGATGAGTTCCTATGCAGGAACAGAATCTACTGGGATTGTGTATCAGAAAATGGAACTGACAAAAGATGTAAAAGACCGTCACATCATTCTTGTAGAAGACATCGTAGACACAGGAAATACTGTTGAAAGTCTTTTTAAATATTTTAATGAAACACAACGTCCGAAATCTGTAAAAATTGCTTCATTCTTATTGAAACCTGATGTTTATAAAAAAGATTTCAAACTGGATTATATTGGAAAAGAAATTCCAAATAAATTTGTTTTAGGATACGGATTGGATTATGATGAATTAGGAAGAAACCTATCGAATCTATACCAATTGGAAGACGGACAAATCAACCATTAAACGCTGTTGGCTATGAGCTCACAGCTTTTAGCTTAAAAAAGTAAAATAAAGAAATAAATTTAATAATAACTAAAAAAGCTGAAAGCAAAGTTGCAAACCGCCAAAAGCAAATTGCCCATTGCCAAAAGCAAAACAACATTATGATAAACATTGTTCTGTTCGGCCCTCCAGGAAGTGGAAAAGGTACTCAAGCGCAAAACTTAATCGAGAAATTTAATTTAAAGCAAATCTCAACAGGTGATCTTTTCAGATTCAACATGAAAAATGATACCGAATTGGGAAAACTGGCAAAATCTTATATCGATAAAGGAGAATTGGTTCCGGATCAGGTAACAACAGATATGCTGATTGACGAAATCAGAAAACCAAGCGATGCTGCAGGATTTATTTTCGACGGATATCCTAGAACTGCAGTGCAGACAGAAGCTTTGGAGAAAATTGTAAAAGAAGAACTGAATGATAATATCGATGTTTGTCTTTCTTTAGTTGTTGAAGACTCTATTTTGGTTGAAAGATTACTGAAAAGAGGCGAAATCAGCGGAAGATCTGATGACAGCAATGTGGAAATTATCGAAAACAGAATAAAAGAATACTACACAAAAACAGCAGAAGTAGCCGAACTTTACAAACAACAAGGTAAATATGTAGAGATCAACGGTGTAGGAGAAATCAACGAGATTTCTGAAAAACTTTTTGCTGAAGTAGAAAAAGTAAAATAAGGAATTAGGGTTTAGGAGTTAGGTAATAGTTATTTACGCTAAATCCTAAGCTCTAAGCCCTAAATCCTAAGTTAAAAATATATGTCAAATTTTGTAGATTACGTAAAGATTCATTGTAAAAGCGGTCACGGAGGTGCGGGTTCTGCCCATCTTCGCCGTGAAAAATATATTCCTAAAGGTGGTCCTGATGGAGGTGACGGAGGTCGCGGAGGACACATCATCATGAAAGGAAATGCCCATGAATGGACTTTACTACCCCTTCGATACACCCGTCACGTAAAAGCTGAGCGCGGACAAAACGGAGCAAAAAACCAGTTAACAGGAGCATACGGAGAAGATGTTTACATCAACGTTCCAATCGGGACTATTGCTAAAAATGAAGAAGGAGAAGTTGTAGGTGAAATTCTGGAAGATGGCCAGGAAATCATCTTGATGGAAGGTGGAAAAGGTGGAAAAGGAAATGAGTTTTTCAAATCATCAACCAATCAAACTCCACGTTTTGCTCAACCAGGAATGGACGGACAAGAGGGGTACATCGTTTTCGAACTTAAAATCTTAGCTGATGTAGGTCTTGTAGGTTTCCCAAATGCAGGAAAATCTACACTGTTAGCTTCAGTTTCTGCTGCAAAACCAAAAATTGCCAATTACGCATTTACGACTTTAACGCCCAACTTAGGAATTGTAGATTACAGAAATTACAAATCTTTTGTAATGGCAGATATTCCGGGGATTATTGAAGGTGCTGCAGAAGGAAAAGGTCTTGGTCACAGATTCTTAAGACATATTGAAAGAAATTCAATCTTATTGTTCTTAATTCCTGCAGATTCTGAACACCATTTTCAGGAGTTTAAAATTTTGGAAAACGAATTAAAAGAATATAATCCTGAGCTTTTAGATAAAGATTTTATTATCTCTGTTTCTAAAGCCGATCTTTTGGATGATGAACTGAAAAAAGAAATCGCTGCAGAATTTCCGGAAAACAAAAAACCATTATTTTTCTCGGGTGTTACCGGAGAAGGTTTAACGGAACTGAAAGATGCTATTTGGAAAAGGCTTCACGGATAAAAATAATATTGTGCTGTAATCGTTGATTGCAGCACAATTTCTTTTACAATTCTCCGTTTCTTTTTTAAATTAAACTTAAAAAATTATGACTAAGAATTTTTTTTTAGCCCTTTCAGTCACAATTTCGGGACTTATAAGTGCTCAAACTCAAGAATCTACCTCTGATGCAGATTTTAAATTTGGCGTAAAAGCAGGTTATTCCTTATCAAACATGAAATTTTTTGATGACAAATTAGATTCAAAATCTTATTTCTATGCAGGTTTCGTAGCAGAAAAGCCTCTTTCATCAAAGGTGGGCATTCAGGCTGAAGTTTTATACACTCAGATTGGCGGTACAGATTCTCTTCCTTTGGTACAGCTTATTGGCAGCGAAATTGTAGAAATGGGAAATGTTGATTTTAATTATCAATTTACTCAGATTCAAGTTCCGGTTTCAGTAAAATATTATTTTATCCCAAAATTTTCTGCTTCTGCAGGAATGAATTTCGGTTTTAATCTTTCTGAAAAAGTTAAAACCGATGGAATTGTAAATGGCACAGATTCTCAGGATTTAGTTGGCTATAAAACGCTAAATCTCTTCCCTTTTCTTGGTGCAGAATATAAAATAACAGATAAAATTTTTGTTGACGCGCGATACAACTTCAACTTTTTTGACACACACAAAAATGGTTTTGAAACAAGAATTGGTTTTCTGCAAGCTGGTGTAGGATATAGATTTAATTAAAACACATAAGAGAAACTCAAAAGGTTTCTCTTTTTATTTGGAATACTTATTGAAAGATTTATATTAAATAAAAAACAATGAAATATTTATTAAGCTTATTGACAATCATTTTTTTGTTCTCATGTTCTTCACAGAAAATGTCTTCGTCAAAATACTCAACCATAGAATATGAAGCAGGAGCTTGTTTTGGTTCTTGCCCGATTTTTAAAATGACCATCAATCCTGACCGAACAGCTGTTTTGGAAGCAGAACACTTTAATTTTTCGAAAGAGTTTTCAAAAGGAGAATTTAGTAAACCGAGAGAAGGAACATTCAAAACAACTATTAAAGAGGCTGATTACAAAAAACTGGTTACACTTCTTGATAATTTAGATATAAAAAGTCTTAATGAAAAGTACGGTTCACGGAATATTACAGATATGCCGACTTCTTATCTTAGAGTAAAATTTAATGACGGATCATCTAAAAACATCGAAGATTACGGAAAACGAGGAACAGAAAAATTGATTACAGTTTACCAATTTTTCGAGGATTTAATGCATAATCAACAGTGGAAAAAGGTTCAATAATTACACTTAAAATTATTTAAACTATCTTTGCAACATATTTCGCGGCATTCTCAGCCAAATAGTAATTGATATTACTTAAAAATTCTGTTAAAATTTTTGGCAGATCTGCTAAAAAATGATGAAGTATACTGCTTCGACCGCATTATTTTAATACGCAATATATATTTTGTTATTTACAGACTTAAAACTAATTAAGCCCATCTTAGATGCGCTTCAAAGCCAAGGTTACGAAAAACCAACTCCAATTCAGGAACAAGCGATTCCATCAATTTTAGAACACAGAGATGTACTTGGTACAGCACAGACAGGAACAGGTAAAACAGCAGCTTTCGCCATTCCTATTCTGCAAAACCTTACAGAAAGAAAAGGACCGAAAAATAATCATATTAAGGCATTAATTCTTACTCCAACGAGAGAATTGGCTATACAAATTGAAGAAAGCTTCAATGCATACGGAAAAAATTTACCATTAAAACAATTGGTAATTTTTGGTGGTGTAAAACAGGGAAATCAAGTAGCAGCTTTAAGAAAAGGTGTTGACATTTTGGTAGCAACTCCAGGAAGATTGCTAGATTTTATTGCACAGGGAATTATTTCTCTTAAAAATCTTGAAATTTTTGTTTTGGATGAGGCCGACAGAATGCTTGATATGGGATTCGTACACGATGTAAAAAGAATTATTAAACTTTTACCTCAAAGAAGACAGACTCTTTTCTTCTCTGCAACAATGCCAACTGAAATTCAGAAATTGGCAGACTCTATTCTGAATACTCCTATAAAAGTATCTGTAACACCAATTTCTTCGACTGCAGAAACTATTAAACAATCTATTTATTTTGTAGATAAAGATAAAAAGCTGGATCTTCTTTCTCATATTTTACAAAATAAAATTTCTGAATCTGTTTTAGTTTTCTCAAGAACAAAACACGGAGCAGATAAAATTGCTAAAAAACTACAAGCCGCTAATATCCCGACAGAAGCGATTCACGGTAATAAATCTCAAAATGCGAGACAGAATGCTTTAAATAATTTTAAATCAGGAAAAACACGTATTTTAGTAGCTACAGACATTGCAGCAAGAGGGATTGATATTGATGAACTGAAATATGTGATCAACTTCGAGCTTTCAGACGTTGCAGAAACTTACGTTCACCGAATCGGAAGAACAGGTCGTGCAGGAGCTGAAGGAAGCTCAATTTCTTTTGTTGATGGTTTAGATTTATTAAACTTAAAAGATACTGAGAAACTGATTGGAATGAAAATTCCTGTCGTAAAAGATCATCCTTATCACACCGATAATTTGGTTGTTGAGAAAAGAGATTCTAACAATAAACCTTTTACTCCGAGACCGAAACCAGCAAATCCTGGTCAGCAGAGAAAAGATGTCGGGTTTAAAAAGCCAAACAATAAAAATAATTTTTCTAGAAAGAAATAAAATGAAAGCCTTCCGATTGGAAGGCTTTTTTGTTGAATCTATAATTGACTGTTATCTGCAATTTCTTTCTGTGACAGAAAGCAAAAGCTTATGATACAAAAAGGTAAAGCTGCTGCGAGATAAGTAATATTGAGATAATTAAAAGTTGTTTGTCTTAACAATTGTTCGATAATGTGACTGCACATTAAACTAAACACAATAATTGTTGACAGATAAAAAATATGTCGGATTTCTTTTACAATAAATGATAAAAGAACAGATAATAAAAGGAAAATTAAGATTACAAAAATATTAGACTGACCTTGCATTCCTAAAGGATTATAAGCTAAAATGTAATCAAGATTTTCAGCCGGCAAAAGTATTGATAAGAGCAATAAGGCAATAGTGATAAGATACATTGAAGTAAACTTAATTTTATCTGTCCACGAAGCCATAAAAAATGGTTTACATAAAAAAAGAATTAAAGGAATAATCACCACAGTTCTTGTAAGGCATAAGACTCCCAAAATAATACCTAAAAGTAAAGGTTTCTGAAAATAATTATTTTTATATTTTTTACTCCAATAAATAATAAAAAAAGAAACTATGATAAAAGACGAAATAAAATCGCTTTTACAGACCGCTTCATAAATAAAAGAAAGAGAAAAAAACATCATCAAAATCCCTAATAAACGGATCTTGTTGGTTTTAAATTCTTTTATGACAGCAAAACTAAAAAGCACTAAACTTACAACCTGCAAATATCCTACATTGCCAATAAGATAAAAACCCACCAAAAATAAAAGCTGACCAGGCAAATAAGAAGGAACATTTCCCATAAAATTTCTGGTGCTGTAAATATATTTTCCATGAAGCCAGTAATCAAGCGAATATTCGACAGTTTGCCAACGATCAATCTTCAGTGCATAAGGATCTTTGGTGAGGTGTGATAAAAACAGATAGATAATACCTGTAACAATCACTAAAACATAAATAGTTTTTGAGCTTAGTTTTAATTTATTTACAATAGAATGATAACTAAAATAGAATATTCCATGAATAAGAATAAAAATTACAGCCAAAAATAAAATGGGCACTTTTTCCTGACGAGAGCCGTATTTTACTAAAAATAAAAAATTGATAATGAAGTAAATGATAAAAATAATTATTTTCATCATTCTTGAATCGTCTAAAAATTTAAACAAACTACTCTTCATTAATCGTTTAATTAATTTCTTTGAAACATTCTCTTCGCATTCTCACTCGTCAATCTATCGATCTCTGCAAAATCTTTTTGGTAAATATCAACCAATTTTCCGGCAACCAGATCAAGATAAGAGCTTTCATTTCTTTTTCCTCTGAAAGGAACAGGAGCAAGATAAGGGGAATCTGTCTCCAGAACGATTTTTTCTAATGGAATTTCATTTAAAAACTGGTCAATTTTTCCGTTTTTAAAGGTTACTACTCCACCTATTCCTAAAATAAAGTTTAAATCTAAAGCGTGTTTTGCCTGTTCCAGATTCCCTGAAAAACAATGGAAAATTCCCCGAAGTTTTGGATGTTTTTTTCTTTCTAAAGCTTCAAAAGTATCGTCAAAACTTTCTCTGGTGTGGATAACGATGGGCAAATCTTTTTCAATCGCCCAGTCAATTTGTTGTTCAAAAGCTTTTACCTGAATATCTAAAGTCGATTTATCCCAATATAAATCAATACCAATTTCTCCGATCGCAGGAAAATGTCTTTGGTCAAGATAATTCTTTACGATTTCAAGTTCTTTTTCCCAAGACTCTGGTTTTACATAACAAGGATGCAATCCCATCATCGAAAAAATCTGATCAGGATATTTGCTTTCCAACTGAAGCATTTTTTCGTGCGATTCTGAGTCGATAGCCGGAAGATAAAACTCTGTAATTCCTTTATCTAAAGCTCTCTGAATCGTTTCTTTTCTGTCTTCATCAAATTCTTCGGCATATAAATGCGTATGTGTATCAATCATTATTTTTAAAATTTTAAAAGATCTTCGTAAGGATTTTCTAAACCTAAAAGCATCCCGAAAGCCGGCTCTGTTTTTATACCTTTTTTCTTAAGATCTATTATTTTTTCTTTAAATTCTTCACCTTTTTCCTGCAAGATTTTATATTCTGCAATCATATGGCGGTAAGCATTTTGCTCAATTGTCGGTTTATTTTGTGCAAAAATTTCGATTGGAAATTCTTCTAATACGAAATTTATAACAATAGATTTCTCATTATTAATAACTGGATATTCTACTTTTACATCTGCTCCTAAAGGAATCATTTTACTAAATGCAATATCATCTAAAAAATCTTCCTCAAACTTAAAATCCAGTTCACAGATAATATCTAAATCGCTTCCTTCAACATCAATTTCAATAGGAATTGTTCCTGCTAAAATTGGCGAATAATAATTCAGGATTTGGAAGATTTTATATTTTGTAAGAACTTCATAAGCTCTTTTTTGCTTTTCATTTCCTATCTTCAGATAATCGAGTTTCGTAAAATCAATCATTACATTAGGTTTTTAACATTAAACATTGAACTTTAAACCTTGAATATATCGTGTTTTACTTTTTGTCTCTGAGCTTCAATTCTCAGATTCAGTTTTTCTTTAAACTCGATAAATTTCGGATCTTTTTCATCATCTGTTCGATGTTCTAAAGCTTTATTGATTTTAAAATTTTCTTTAATAAAATCTTTAGTTTCATTCGAAAAATAAGCTTCACCAAATTTCTCAAAAATATAATTAACAGCTTGTGAATTAGGATGTATCAAATCATCCTTATAAAACCTATAATCTCTCAAATCATCCATTAAGATTTCATAAATCGGTAAATAATGGCTATTTTCAAATTGCGAACACACTTCATGAATCGCCGTTATCAACTTAGATTTGCTTAATTGGTTTTCAATCATTCCATCTTTTGTATGACGAACAGGTGAAACACTAAACAAAATTTGGACATTTTCAGGACAAATATCCTGAAGATTAATGATTGTATCGTAAATAGAATCTGTAAGTTCCTGATAAGTTAAAAGTCTTTTTTCAAAGAATTTTTGTGGGATTTTGTGACAATTCGCAACCAGCTTTTTTTTAGGTTCAAATTCATAAATAAACGAAGTTCCGTAAGTAATAATCACCCAATTGGATTCCTGCAGAAAACGGTTTCCCTCTTCTATTTTCGAATTGATTTTATCTAAAGTCTGGTGAACGTATCTTGTATCAAAATTGGTGTGATGATCCAAAGAAATATATTCGTCATTATACGCAATTAAATCGTCTTCGTGATAAAACTCTGAATCGTGAAGCCTTTTTACTGAATTATTAATCGAAAACGGATTAAAAATCGTCCCGAAAGGATTATTAACCGTCTGAAGCTGACCTTTCTGAAATAAATCTGACATTTCCGTGGCAAAGCAAGAGCCTATTGAAAATATTTTATCTTCAAATTCAATTTTTTGCTGCGATGGTTGTATGTCAACTTCTGTACGGAATTTCATATTTTAGGGATTAGGAATTAGGTTTTAGGAATTAGTAAAATGGCAGTTCAGAAACTAAACCCTAATTCCTAAAACCTATTACCTAATTTAACTCTCTCTTCTCAACAGGTAATTTGCCAATTCAGAGAATGGTTTTTTCTTTTCTTCGGGAACGTCTATTTTTGCAAGATAGCTTTGTCCGATTTCGTTATGTTTTTCGATTAAACGCAATGCTTTTTCGTCAACTCTTGTTCTTCTGAAAATCTTTTCAACACCGTAAACTTTATCGATGTTATCGGTCTTTTTAGAATACCAGTAATCTAATTCTTTACGTTCTTCTTCAGTTCCGTGCTCTCTTGCTAAAAGGTAAAGTACTGTTTTTTTGTTTTCATAAATATCTCCGGCATGTTTTTTACCGAACTGAGCCTGGTCACCGAAAACATCCAAATAATCATCCATGATCTGGAAAGCGATACCGATATGTTTTCCGAAATTGAAAATTGCTTTGGCATCTTTAAACTGTGCTTTAGCGATCATTGCTCCAATCTCAAAAGAAGATGCGCTCAAAACTCCGGTCTTGTAAGTAATCATTCTGATATAATCTTCGAACGTTACATTTTCCTGAGTTTCAAAATTAATATCATATTGTTGACCTTCACAAAGAAGCAAACCCGTATGCGTGAAAATTCTTACGCAAGCTTTAAAAATTTCAGGTTCCAGATCTTCAAAAAACTTATAGGCTTTAAGCATTAAACCGTCTCCTGAAAGAATTCCTGTATTAAGACCATGAATGGTGTGAATAGTCGGCTTATTCCTTCTTAGCGGAGCTTCATCCATAATATCGTCATGAATCAACGTGAAATTATGAAAAAACTCAATCGCCAAAGCCGGCTTTATTGCTTCTTTCTGATCACCACCAAACAAGTCACAAGCCATTAAAACCATAATCGGACGGAGACGTTTTCCACCGTGCGAGATGATATAATTCATCGGCTCATACAGCTCTGTAGGTTTGTCTTTAAACGTATATTTAGTAATAGCATCAGCAACAATCTGTTGGTAGGTGTCTAAGAATTCCATAAAAGATTTTAATTTGAACAAAAATACGATTTTCTGAGGGGTTGTAAAACAAAAAACTTTGCCCAAACGGACAAAGTTTTATATTGTGATAAAATTTTTCGCTTAAGTTAAAAACGTTACAGCTAAGTAAGTAATTCCTGCAACAATTGCTGAAATAGGAATCGTTAAAATCCAAGCCCAAAGTAAGCTTACCGTGATTCCCCAACGTACTGCAGAAACCCTCTTTGTAAGTCCAACCCCAATAATAGAACCTGTTACTGTATGTGTTGTAGAAACTGGGATACTTAATTGATCTGTGATGAAAAGCGTGATTGCTCCTGCTGTTTCAGCACTTACCCCTTCCAATGGAGTTACTTTTGTAATTTTAGTCCCCATTGTTTTGATGATTTTCCATCCACCACTCATTGTTCCCAATGCAATAGCGATAAATGAAACCAAAGGAACCCAAATATAATGCTGTGCAAAATAATCGAAACGTCCCGCAGAAGGAATATTTAAATATACAGGATCCTGAAGCATATTTACATGATAATAAATTAATGCTGCACCAATAATACCCATTACTTTCTGAGCATCATTCAAACCATGACCTACACTGAATAAAGCTGAAGACACAAGCTGTAATTTCTTAAATGCTTTATCTGCTTTGTAAGGATTTGATCTTTTGTATAAATGAACAATAATCAAAGTAATGATAATAGAGATAATCATCCCCAATATCGGAGCCATGAAAATGAATAAGAAAATCGGGATTACTTTATCAAATTTCACAATATCTTGTGTGGTTACTTTAATTAAAGCTTCTTTTACTGTTGTAAAAGTTCCCAAATCTGGATGAGCTGCAACTACTTCTCTGTAGTCTAGCATAAAAGCGTGCATTAAAGCCGCTCCCAAAAACCCACCAATCAAAGTATGTGATGATGATGAAGGAATACCAAACCACCATGTTAAAAGATTCCAAGCAATTGCTGCAATAAGACCTGAAAATATTACTTCGAGCGTAATAAAGTTTTCATTAACGGTTTTGGCAATCGTATTACCAATTCTAAACTCACCAATTACATAGGCTGCTAAAAAGAAAGCTGCAAAGTTCCATAATGCTGCCCAAAGTACCGCCTGAAACGGTGTAAGAACTTTAGTAGAAACAATCGTTGCAATAGAGTTTGCCGCATCATGAAAACCGTTGATGTAATCGAAGATTAAAGCTAAAGCAATAATAACCGTAAGTAAAATAGGAAATTCCATTTCTGTTATATTGTTTTATGCGTATTTAATCATGATGTTTTCAATTGTATTGGCAACATCTTCTGCTTTATCGGTTACTACTTCAAGGTAATTTAATACTGATGAAATTTTAATAATATTAATTGCATCATTGGTCTCAAACAATTCTACCATAGAATTTGAAAGAAGGTCATCTGCAATATTTTCTATAGAGTTTACTTTAATACAAGCTTCTTTCACCTGCTCCATATTTTTGAAACCTTTAAGGTTTTTCATTGCATTCTGAATCTCAAGACAAGCTTTGTGAATCAATAATGAAAAATCTGCATAAGCCTTCATCAAAGGAGATTTGTAAAGGAAGATATATTTAGCAGAAGCATAAATATAATCTGCGATATCATCTAAACCTGTAGCTAATGTGTGAATATCTTCACGATCAAAAGGTGTAATGAAGTTTTTCCCCAATTCAACGAAGATTTCGTGAGTAAGCTCATCATTTTTGTGCTCATAGTCGCTCATCAATTTTAGCATAGAATCATCATTCAGATCAAAATCTTTGATTCCGTGATTAAAATCGTTAGACATAGCAACCAGGTTATCTGTAACTTTTTCGAAAAGTACAAAGAAGATTTTATCTTTCGGTTGAAAAGCGTGGAAAATATTACCAATGCCCATTTTATAGTATTTATAAATTCGTGTGCAAATTTCCTAAAAAACCATGTCACCAAAAAGCATCCAGCGTTAATTTTTGTTCACATTGAAGTAATATTTGTTTACATAAAAAACCACTATCAACCAGCATCTTTGTATAAGCTTTGTAATCAATATTTTAAACACTTGTTTAAATAAAATCAAAAACAAAAAAGCCGACAAAAAATGTCGGCTTTTTTTATATGTTAAGAATAAGATTAGTTAGCTTCTTCAGCTCTCATATCTTTTCCTTTGAACTTCATTGATTGGATATTTCCTAAAAGCTCATTTTTATAAGATTTTTCAATCTCAAAGAATGAGAATTTTTCAAGAATTTCGATATTACCAATTTCAGCTCTCTTATTTCCTTTGCTTGAAGTAGCCTTGTTGATGATTTCTAAAACATCTAATTTTTTCAACTGATCTTTTTTACCAAGATTGAAGAAAAATCTAGTCATGTTTTCGTCTCTTTGTCTAGGTTTTCCACCACGATCACCTCTTCCTCTCTCGCTTCTTCCGTCACGGTCTCCTCTTGGGCCTCTATCACGGTCTCTTCCTCTGTCACGATCTCTTCCTCTATCGCGGTCTCTTCCTCCTCTGTCATCATCTCTGCTGCTCATTTTCTGCTCCAGAAGATCATGTCTGTCTTTGTAGTACAAAGCAAGATCTTTTAACTGGAACTGAAGTAATTTGTGCACCAATTGTTCTTTTGTAAATTCAGAAAGATCAGGAATCAATGAATCATCAAATTCAAAGAAATCTTCGTGTACTTCTAATAAGTTTTCGAAAACACCTGCAACCTGAGCTTTTACAATATCTTCACCTGTAGGAATTCTAGCTTCAACGATCTCAATCTTTGTAACAGATTTAATCTGCTTCAGTTTTCTGCTTTCTTCAGGTTTAATTAAAGAAATAGAGATACCGTCTTTTCCTGCTCTACCCGTTCTACCACTTCTGTGAACGAATACTTCAGGATCATCTGGTAAAGAATAATGTACAACGTGAGTTAAAGAATCTACATCCAATCCTCTAGCTGCAACATCAGTCGCCACCAAAATATCGATATTTTTCAGTCTGAATTTCTTCATTACCGTATCTCTCTGCGCTTGAGAAAGATCACCATGAAGAGCATCTGCTGCATATCCATTCTGCATCAAGAAATCGGCAACTTCCTGAGTTTCCATTCTTGTTCTACAGAAAATAATTGAGTATTGGTTTGGGTTTGAATCGATCAATCTCTTCAAAGCCTCTTTTTTCTGACGGTAACCAGCCACATAATATTCGTGCTTAATGTTCTTTTTAACTTCGTTAATAGAACCCACAGAAATACGGTGAGGTTTTGTCAAATAATTTTTTGAAATACGCTCCACTTCTTTGCTCATTGTTGCCGAAAACAAGAAAGTTTGTTTTGTTTCAGGAGTTTCTTTCATAATGGTTTCTAACTCGTCTTTGAAACCCATTGAAAGCATTTCATCTGCTTCGTCTAAAACCAACCAGTGAATTGCTGAAAAGTCTAATGCTTTTCTGTTAATCAAATCGATTACTCTTCCAGGAGTTCCTACAATAATTTGTGGCTTTTCCTTTAAAGAACGAATCTGATCCATAATACTGCTTCCACCGTAAACTGCTGTAGTTTTGATGTTCTGCATGTACTTTGAATAATTTTTGATGTCTTTTGTAATCTGAAGACATAATTCTCGTGTCGGACAAAGCACCAAAAATTGGATTTTGCGACTCGTATCGTCAATCATATCCAAAATCGGAAGCGAAAACGCTGCTGTTTTGCCTGTCCCTGTCTGCGCAAGTGCGATTAGATCGCGAATATCTGAAAGAATGAAAGGGATAGTCTGTTTTTGGATTTCTGTCGGGCTTTCGTAACCCAGTTCGCCAATGGCCTTAAGGATATCAGGACTTAAATTGGTCTCCGTAAATAAATTCATTAAATATTATAAAATTTTTGCAAAGATACGGTTTTTATTTGGATATTGAATTATACAATATTAACGAATTGATAATTTTATTTTAGAAAACCACAATCATTTTTATATTTAGACAAAAAAACTACATCTTTTTTATTTTTAATTTAAAAATTTTTCAACAATAATCACAATTAGCAAATAATACATTTTGTAGAGTAATAATTATGAATTAATGAAAATTCTATGGGTATTTATTTTGAATATTATTATTTACATTTGATTAAAATTTAAAATATGGCATCTCAGATTTCATCCAAAGTATTTGATTTTTTAAAACTTATTGATAAAAACAACAACCGAGAATGGTTTAATGATAATAAAAATCTTTTTCTTGAAGCACAATCAGATTTTCAGGATTTCACTGAAGAGCTGATTAGCGAAATGGGAAAGTTTGATGAAACTATTTTAAAACTCGATGCCAAAAAATCTTTGCTCAGAATCTACCGAGACACCAGATTTTCAAAAGATAAAACACCTTACAAAAACTATTTCGGAGCCTCACTTGGAATGGGAAAAATAAATACAAAAGCAGGATTTTATCTTCATGTACAACCCGGGAAATCTTTTTTAGGAAGCGGAATTTATTTACCAGACTCACCTGTTTTAAAAGAAATCAGAAAAGAAATCTCTCTTTTTAAAGATGATTTCCTGAAAGCAATCGATGATAAAGATTTCAAAAAATATTACGGCGGACTCGATCAGGAACACAAACTCAAGAACGTTCCGCAAGGCTTTGAAAAAGAAGATCCGATGGGAGAATTTTTAAAATTAAAAAGTTTCATTGGAGTTCACAACATCACCAACAAAGATCTTTCTGATAAAAATGCCGTAAAAAACATTTCAAAAATATTTGAAGCAGCAAAACCTTTGAATGATTTTCTAGATACCTCAATTTCAAATCTTAAAAATTAAACAAAAGCAAAATAAACACTGATAATCAATATATTACAATTAAATATTTTTAACAACAATTTAACATTTTTCATTACCTTTGCTGGTCGTCAAATTTCCATACAATGTCTTTATACCAGCAACTCGCAGAAAAACTACAATACATCAGTCCAAGTTTTTATAAACAGAGGTATTTTAAAAGTTTAAAAAATCTCACCAAAGAAAATTTTTCAGGCCGTAATGTAGAACCAGAGTTGGTTTGGATTAAAGAATATTTACAAAACGATGCTGTAATTTTCGATATTGGAGCCAATGTAGGAACTTTTCTTTACCAGTTTGAAAACAAGCTAAATCACAAAAATATTTACGCTTTTGAGCCTAATAAAAAACTCAACATCAGACTGAGAAGACTTTTCCCGACGATGCATATTTCTTCTGTGGCACTTTCTGACGAAAATACAACGGCACAATTTAAAGTTCCGATCATTAAAGGAAAAATGGTTGCCTCAAGAGGTACTTTAAATACTTCTTACAAAGAAAAAGACGAAGAAAACTCTTATACAGAAACCGTAGAAGTTGTAAAACTGGATGATTGGGCGAAATCTAAAAACATCAAAAAAATAGATTTCATCAAAATCGATGTGGAAGGAAACGAAATGAAAACTCTTTTTGGCGGAAAAGATACCATACAAAAATTCAAACCGACTTTGATGGTTGAAATGGAACAAAGACACCACGATCAACCCATTTGGAACGAGATTTCCGAAGTTGAAAACTGGGGTTTTGAAGCGCATTATCTAAACCGAAAAACATTTACCCTCGAAAAACTGACTGAAGAAATTTTATTAAAAAACATCAGCGACGAAAAAAATAAAACCGACTACATCAACAATATTATTTTCCTATCCAAAAACGTTTAAAATCTAAATATGAGTGTAGTAGCAAGGCAGGGTTTTAAGTATTCCATTATCGGATACGTCGCGACGTTGATCGGGATGTTCTCCATCTTTATTTTTACCAACGACCTCTTTTTTTACGGGAAACTAAGATACATCATGTCTGCTGCAGAAATGCTGGTTCCTTTTGTTGTGTTGGGAATTTCATATTCGAATGTGAAGTTTTTTGGAAAGGCTCATGAAGACGATAAGCATCAAAATATGTTGTCTCTTTCTCTAGCATTGGTTTCTATTAATTTTTTAATCTTTTTGGTTGTTTTTTTCCTTATCCCAAGCTTTTTCCCTGAATTTACAAAAATGAAGATCTGGGAAAGCAAAAAATACATTTTGCCGCTTGTTTTAACGCTTTCTTTATGTGCGATTTTCAACAGGTATATTTCCAATTATAAAAGAATTGTTGTTTCTAATATCTTCGACAATCTTTTGCCGAAATTAGCCAACTTAGGATCATTCTGTCTGTTCTTTTATTTTCAGTTTTCAGAGCAGATTGCATTGGCTTTTTTCTTCGGAATGTTTGCTTTAATGCTTACAGGATATATTTATTACACCAACAAGCTTGATAAAATACACCTTGATTTCAGCAGAGATTACTTTAAAAAAGACAATTTCTATAAAGAGTTTGCAGCATATAGTTTCTTTGGTTTTTTAGGAACTTTCGGAAATCATATGGCGATTAACAATTATATGATTGGTGAATTTATTGGTGAAGAAGAAATCGCGGTTTACAGCATTTTATTGGCACTTATTTCATTGATTTCCATTCCACAATTGGGATTATTTAATATTTCTGCGCCCATCATTCGAAAAAATTTAGCCGATGGTGATATGAAAGAACTCGACAGATTTCATAAGAAAACATCATTAACTATTTATTTTTTAGGAGCCGTATTATTTGGATGTATTATGGTAGGATTCCCTTATTTAACGCATTTCATGCCGAATAAAGGAGATTTATTAAGAATGTATGAACCGGTTATCTGGATTTGGGGCTCTGCAGTTTTAATGGATTTAGCGACAGGTTTTAACGGAAATATTATCTCACTTTCAAGATATTACAAATTCAATATTATCGTAATGCTTTTATTGGCTGGTTTAACGATTAGCTTAAACTGGTATTTCATCAACCACACCGATCTTTCATTGATTGGAATTGCGCTTTCAACCGCAATTTCGGTTACTCTTTACAATCTTATTAAAGTTATTTTCAATTATTTCGTGTTTAAGGTTTCACCCTTTTCTATTGAAATGATTTTCGTGTCAATTATCTGTACTTTAGCGATTACGGTGGCAATTGTTTTACCTGTTTTTGATAATAATTTCATCAATCTTATTTATAAACCGGCAGTTGTTTTAGTGCTTATATTTATTGGAAATCATTTCACCAAAATATTCCCGATTGAAGATTATCTGAATATGAAATTCTTTAAAAGTATTTTGAAATTTAAGTAAGCTTGTGAAGGAGATTTTCTAAATTTTCGAGAACTGTTTGCTTGCTGTATGCTTTCTGAAAATCATATTGAGTATTCTGCAATTCGTAAAACTGCTCAATAACATTTTCTTTTTCAGGAACAATAAAATCAAGATTTGAAGTATAATTTGCGGGGAAAACTGCGATTTTACCAAACTTTATTGCATCACCAATATTCCCGGTCATTTTTGTTTTTCCGTACACTTCTTTTTGGCTGAAAAATTCAGTTTGCTGCTGAATCGGACACCACAAAACGTCTGCTTTTTTCATCCACATTTCAAAATCTTGCTGAGAAACTCTTTCTTTGAAATAGGTAATATTAAATTGATTAGAAATTCTCTCAATCGCTTCAAGCTC